>CACWLA010000001.1 GCA_902761665.1 uncultured Lachnospiraceae bacterium
ACGCAGCAGGCAATCGCTATGCCCGTACGAAACTGAGCCGACGCCGCTTCATGCACGGCAGCCCTGCCCTGCTCGAGGTCTGCCGCCGGCTTTCTCCCGAGAGCCTGCCTTTCCGCCTGGAAACGGTACGTGACGGCCGGCAGACGGGGGCGGACGACCCCGTGAAGCTCCTCGGCGCGAAAGGCCTGTCGGAGATCTACCGGGAAAAACTGATGCTCTCGCTGATCGAAGAGGCGGGAAAGGATGCGGAAAACGGTCCGGCAAAGCTGCACGAGATCAAGAACAGTCCTTACCTCAATGAGAAGGCCGGGCGCATCCTCGCGGAAAACTTCATCCGTCTGGAGGATGACAGCGCCGCAATCGAACTGATCCACCGCTTCGGGACCCGCGGCTACAGCCCTGAACTTCTGCTGCGGCTTCTGGACCGCCAGATCCGGAGAAATAATTACGCTTATGACCGGAGCCGCTGCCAGCTGTCGCTTTCGCTGTACCGTGGCGGAGACTATGATCCGGTGACCCTGACCTATCTCTGCCGCTGGTTCAACGGCGGGACGAAGGAAATGAAGCGCGCAGATGCTCTTTACCGGAGATACGGACGGCCTGGAGGAGGTCTTTGCCGCGTATCTGCGTGAGCCGGAGCATATGGACCGCATCGTGACCGAAGCGTACCTGGTCGTCCAGTCCGAACGCTGCTTCCATGACGGCGTCCGGGTGCCGGAGGACGTCTTTACCATGATCCGCGCCTGGGCGGAGCGGGAGAAGAAGCCCGAATTCCTGCCGGTCATCTGCCAGATCGCGCTGACGAAGCGTTTTTCGGAAAAACGCCTGCTGTCTGCAGCTGACACCGAACTCGCGGAGCAGATGCTGGACAGCCTGTACAAACAGGGGCTGCTCTTTGCCTACATGAAGAAACTGGGACGCTTCATGCCGCTGCCGGCGGAACTCGCAGACAAGACACTGATCGAATACCGCGGCGATGCGGACGTTTCCACGGAGATCGGATTCCGCATCCTGCCGCAGGAAAAAGATAAGCCGATGACCTTTACCGAGATGCCGCATGTGTTCCGCGGGATCTACGTGAAACCGGTGCTGCTCTTTGCGGATGAAAAACTGGAATACGAAGTGCGGACGGTAAGCGGCAAAACCGTGGAGACCGTCGATCACGGATGGGTCAGTCTGAACGCGGAGGCCGAGCCCCGGGAAAACCGCTTTACCCACCTTAACCGCATCCTTGCCGAGAGCAGTGACATGTCAGGAGAAGACTGGCGCGACGAACTGCTGGCCTTCGGCAGGGAAGACGTACTGCTCAAGGAATATTTCAACGTACATTAAACCCGGAAACGGGCAGAATATCCGGCAGCCTCGGCAGCCTCGGCCCCGCCCATCGCGGGAACATGCAGAAACAGATGAAAGGAGAATGCAGCATGGGACTTATCCTGGGAATAGATTTATGTGATTCGTTCAGCCAGATCAGCGTGTATTCTCCCGAAAAGCATGCGCCGGAGCCCCTGCTCCTCGGCGGTTCGGAATCGAACGGCATGATCTCGACCACCCTCTGCAAGGTCCGCGGGGAGGACCGCTGGCTGATCGGCACCGAAGCCTATCAGCGCGCCCTCATGGGCGAGGGGACCATGGTGGACAAGCTCGTGAAGATCCTGATGCGCGGTACCAGCGCCACCATCGAAGGCGTGCAGTACGGTGCCGTGGACCTCATGGCGGCCTTCATCAGCCAGCTCATCCGGCTGCCGAAGATCGTTTACAAGGAAGAGGAGATCGAAAGCATCGCTTTCGGCCTGCGCCAGCTGGATCCGGACCTCCTGGACCGCCTGACCGAAGCCTGCGACATCTGCGGCCTGGAACGGGACCGGGTGCGCTTCCTCAGCCATACCGAATGTTTCGCCTATTACGTGGCGAATCAGCCGAAGGAACTCTGGCCGAACGCAGTCTCTGCCTTTGATCTGAACGACGCCGGTCTGGATTACTTCGAAATGAAGGCGGTCCGGGGACGCCGCCCGCAGATCCTGCAGGCAAACCGCGAACCGCTGGACGAAGCCTTCGATCTTGATCTTCTGGAAACGCCGATGGGCGAGCACATGGCCGATACTATCCTTTCCGCCTGCGCGGACCGGATGCTGCAGAAAAAACTGGTTTCGTCGATCTTCCTGACCGGCGAAGGGTTTACGAGCGTCGACTGGGCAAAGGAGTTCCTGCGGAAACTGTGCATGAAGCGGAAGGTCTTCAGCGGACAGCATCTGTTTGCCGACGGCGCCGCTCTCGTTGCCTATGACAGCGCACTGCCGGAAAGCCGCTTCCCGTACCTGTGCCTCTGCGAGGGCAGGCTCGCCTCTACCATCAGCCTCTTCGCGCTGAAGGACGGCAGAAATGAGCAGCTGATCCTTGCCCAGGCGGGCAGCAACTGGTATGAGGCGAAGGCCTCTGCAGAATTTATCCTCGATGACGTCCATACCCTGGAACTCGTGGTGACGCCGTTCGCGACGCAGCACGTGGAGACGATCAGCCTGTCGCTTGACGAACTGCCGGCAAGGCCCAACAAGACGACAAGGATCGAAGTGATCGTGAGTTTTGCCTCCGAGAACCGCGTGACCGTGCGGGTCGTGGACAAGGGCTTCGGCGATCTCTTCCCCGCCAGCGGGATCGTGATCCGCAAGGATTTCCTGATCTCGTAGGATCGGAGAAAGGAGCGCATATGAGCGGACTTATCCTCTGCAGGGAAAAGACGGTGACTCATCCGTACTACGTGACGGAACTGGGCATCCATTTGTATACCGGAGAAGAACTCAGTTATTTCATCTGCCATAACATTCTGCTGATCGATGAAGATTTCGTTGATGAGCGGCTCTTTGATTTCCTGGAACAGCTGGGCGAAACGAGACTCTGCGAACGGGCGCGGCGCCTTGCGGAACAGGCAGGACTTTTTGACGTCCTTTACCTGCTGCTGCAGGAACTGCATTACTATAATACCGCCGAACTCTTTGCCTTCCGCCGCCGTCTGGAGGAACTCAGCGGTGCCTCCGTCGGCGCCAGGATGAAAGCCAAGGGCGACTATCTGTTCGAATGCGGACAGTATTATCATGCGATCCGGGTCTACGACCAGGTGATGGAGTCCGGCAGCAGCGAACTGGCAGACTCCGAATTTGTGGCGAAGATCTGGCACAACAAGGGCTGCTGCAACGCGCGGCTCGAGATCTTTGACGAAGCCATGTACTGCATGGAAAAGGCTTATCAGCTGACCCGGGATGCCGCGCTTCTGGAGAAGATGTTCGTGATCAGCGAGCTCGGCGGAGGACATATCCCGCATGCCGCCGACGACGTCATAATGCCGAACATGCGGCGGCAGTTCCGCACGGATCTGGATGACCGCAAGAAACTGGCCATGTATACCGGCAAGGCGCTTGAGGTCGCGACGGCCATGGACAAGGCACCGGAGGAGCGGGAGGAAGCATACCGGACCCTCCTTGCCCGCTGGAAGGAAGAATACAGAAGGAATCAGTCATGAGAGCAGCCATAGGACAGGACAGCCACCGCTTTGAGGAACAGGAGGGAAAGCCGCTGGTGCTTGGCGGCGTCGTGTTTCCCGAGGAGAGGAAAGGCTTTCTCGCGAACAGTGACGGAGACGTGCTGCTGCATGCCCTGACAAACGCCGTGAGCGGGATCACCGGGCGGAACATCCTCGGCGCACCGGCCGACCGGATGTGCCGGGCCGGAATCACCGACAGCCGGGCGTACCTTGCGGAGGCGCTGAAAGATCTGGACGCTCCTATCCTGCACGTATCCTTCAGCGTGGAGGGATCGCACCCGAAGATCGCGCCGCGCGCGGATGAGATCCGGGCGTCCGTAGCGGGACTGCTCGGTATTCTGCCCCGTCAGGTCGGGATCACTGCGACCACGGGGGAAGGCCTGACCGATTTCGGAAAGGGTCTCGGCGTCAGCGTATTCTGCATCATCACGGTGGGAGACCGGAATGATATTTAAGACAAGAGCCAAGGTCAATCTGACACTGGAGATCATCGGCCGCCGGAATGACGGCTGGCACATGCTGGACACGGTCTTCTGGCCGCTGTCCGCGGGAGACCGGATCTTTGCCGAAAGGCGGCCGTCCGGTCTTGCTTTTTCGTGCTCGGACAAAACGCTGGAAACGGAGGACAACCTGGCCGTCCGCGCCTTCCGGCTCATGCAGGAACGCTTCGGTTTCGCAGAAGGCCTGTCCCTGCACCTGGAGAAACATGTTCCTTCGCAGGCGGGGCTCGGCGGCGGTTCGGGCGATGCAGCCTCCGTGCTGAAGATCTGCAATGAAGTCTTCGGCCTGGGGCTTTCGCAGGAGCAGCTCGCGCTTCTCGGTGCGCCGCTCGGTGCGGACGTGCCCGCCCTTGTTTACGGCGGACCGACGAGAGGCCGCGGCACCGGCGCAGAGGTCACGCCGATCCCGACGGCGCTTTCGCTGCCGCTCGTGATCGTGAAGCCCCCGGCCGGCCTGTCAACGCCGGCCATGTACCGGAAACTGGATGAACTGGGACTCGGCGGCAGGGCCGAAGAAGACGGGGCGGAAGAGGTGCAGAGCCGAAGTGAGCTTGCCGAAGCCGCGCTCAGGGAAGGCGACGCCGCTGCGCTTAAGGCGCAGCTCTGGAATGCGTTCGATGCCGCGGCGGACGGAGAGGAGATCGTCCTCTGCCGGCGCTTCCTGCGGGAAGCGGGGGCAGAAAAGACGGTTCTCTGCGGCTCGGGTTCGGCGTCCTTCGGGGTGTTTCCCGATGCAGGCCGCCGGGACGAGGCGGCGGACAGGCTGCGGCAGCAGCTGCCGGCCGGCTGGCAGGTCTTTGCCGCCGACACGGTAAATGAGGAGAGACCGGACGATGAATGAAAAGAGATTTTCCGCGATCCTTGCGGCCGGCGGAAGCGGCACGCGCTTCGGCGGGCACGTCAATAAAGTTTATCTGCCGCTGGACGGACAGACCGTCATCGGCGTAAGCCTGGATAAATTCCTGCACCATCCGCTGGTCGCGGAGGTGATCGTCGTGTACCGAAAGGAGGATGAAGCGATCCTCATGCCTATCCTGGCGGAAAAAGGCGCAGGCAGCGAAGTCCCGCTGCTTGCGGTGCCGGGCGGCGCTTCCCGCCGCGATTCAGTCCGGAAAGGCCTGGACCTGGCTTCCTCCGAATGGGTGCTGGTGCATGATGCAGCAAGGCCTTTCTGGGATCCGGCCTGCATTGCAGACCTTGCAGCGGCCCTGGAGGAAGTCCCCGGGGCGACAGCTGCGGTCCCTTCCCCGGATACGGTCAAGATCGCCGATGAGCGGGGGCGGGTCGTTCTGACGACCGAGCGGAGCCGTACCTTCCTGGTCCAGACCCCGCAGGCCTTTGAACGGGACATCCTCCTCCGCGCGCACCTGATCCTGCCGGATGATGCGCCGGCCACCGACGACTGCAGCATGCTGGAACAGCTGGGCTATCCGGTACAGCTCGTTCCCGGCAGCCCGAAAAACCGCAAAATAACAGTGCCGGAGGACTTTGACGTCTCCGGCAGCTGTCAGTAATATTCATTTATTTTTTCAAAGGAATCGGTCGTTCGGTTCCTCGATACGGCTTAAGGCGCGGCGTCTTCGGACTTCGCGCCTTCTGCTGTTCTGCAGAATGCGGATGATGAGGAAAATGACAACGCCGAGAAGCCCCAGCAGAACGAGGGCGCCGGCAATGATGATCCAGTAGATCAGCGGGATGCCGAGGTAGGGCGTGCGCAGCCGTTCTTTCGCGGTCTTTTTCCGGACGGTCTCCGGCGTGATCGGCAGGCGGGACTGCACGGGACCGACTTTCAGCGGGAGCCTCGCCAGAACGACGCCGTTCAGGCTGTATTCCCGGACGGCCACCTCGTCGCTGGCGGCATCGCCTTCGCCGTAATGCACGGCGGTGACCAGTTCGCCGACGTCAGCGCCTTTCGGCAGCGTCACGTAGCAGCTGCCCGAAGAGGTCAGACCCAGAATGTCGCTCCCGAGAAATACCGGGTCGAGAGCGGTATCGTTCGCTGCCTGCGCCAGCATGTCCGCGCGGAAGAAATTCTCGAAGCCGTAATTGAAAAGCGCCGTGGAATCTTCCCCTGTGGTCTGCGTACTGTCCGCATGCATGACGACGCAGATAAGATCCATGTCACCGCGTACCGCATAGGTCACGAGCGTACTCAGCGCTTCCGACGTATGCCCGGTCTTGCCCGCGACGGCACCTTCGTATTTCATCTTATAGGTGTTTGTCACGAGCGGATGCTTGGAGTTCAGGTAGGTGATCTCGTCATGCTTGTTGGTCGGTGCGATCTGGTATTTGGCCGTTCCCATCGCCTCGCGGACGATGTCCCGCTCCATTGCCGCCTTCATGATCAGCGCCATGTCGTAGCAGCAGGTATAGTGCTCCGGATCCGGCGTGCCGTGGGGGTTGGCGAAGTGCGTATTCACGCAGCCGAGCTCCCGTGCGCGGTCGTTCATGAGCGCGACGAAAGCTTCGATGGAGCCGGATACGTGCTCGGCAAGCGCCTGGGCGACCTCGTTCGCCGAAGCGACGAGCAGAGCGAAAAGGCAGTCACTGACGGACATCGTCTCGCCTTCGGTGCGGGCAATGGTGCTGCTGCCTTTTTCCAGTTCGTGGCAGGCCCGGTAGGAGAAGAGGACCGTTTCGTTCAGGTCACAGCGCTCGGCGGTCAGCAGGGCGGTCATGACCTTCGTGATGCTGGCCGGCGCCGCGCGGTCGAAAGCGTTCTTGCCGTACAGGACCGTTCCGGACTTTGCTTCCGCGAGGACCGCGAAATCCGAAGCGATCTCGGGGGCTTCCGGGAGTTCGGCAGCCGAGGAAAGCGCCGGCCAGACCGATTCCGGGGCGCGCTCCGCCGCCCGTGCGGAAACTCCCTGCAGAAGGAAGAGCACGCACAGGATCAGACTCAGGATGCGGAAGGCCGGATGACGTTTCATGGATCGGTTCTTTCCCGGGACTGTGCCCGCGGAGATATTTGCGGAGAGAAAGGCTTAGCGGCGGTTTGAACGCCGCCAGACATTCATTTCCTGCGCGGCCTTGATCAGCTCGTCGCGGAAATCCGGGTGGGCGATGGAGATGAGTTTCTCCGCCCGCTCCCAGGTGGACAGGCCTTTCAGGTTGACCATGCCGTACTCGGTGACGACGTACATGACGTTCGGGCGGGTATCGGTGACGGTGCTGCCGGGGGCAAGCGTCGGACGGATGCGGGAATGGCGCACGCCGTTCTTGTCGGTAAAGGAGGAGGTCAGGCAGATGAAGCTCTTGCCGCCCTTCGAGAGGGTCGCACCGAGCACGAAGTCGAGCTGGCCGCCCGCACCGGAGATCTGCTTGGTCCCCGCGCTCTCGGCGTTGATCTGGCCGTAGAGGTCAAGGTCGACGGCGTTGTTGATGGAGATGAAATTATCGAGCTGGCTGATGACACGGTCGTCATTCGTATAGTTGACCGGGGCGCTCATAAGGCCAGGGTTGTTGTCCATGTAGTCGTACATCTTCTGCGTGCCGGCGCCGAAGGCATAGACCTGGCGGCCCTTGTCGATGTTCTTGCGGGAGCCGTTGATCTTGCCGGCCTTCGCGATGTCGACGAAGGAATCGACGTACATCTCGGTGTGGACACCCAGGTCCTTCAGGTCGGACTCGGCGATGAGGGCGCCGACGGCGTTCGGCATGGAACCGATGCCGAGCTGGAGGCAGGCCCCGTTCGGGATCTCGGGCACGATCAGGCGTGCCACGGCTTCGTCCACTTCGGACGGATTCGCGGGCGGGATGATGCCGAGCGGCGGGTTATCGCCTTCGACGACCGCATCCACCTGCGAGATGTGGATCTCGGTCTCGGCACCGCCGAGGCAGCGCGGCATGTTGCGGTTGACCTCGACGATCACATGTTTTGAGGTCTCACAGACCGCTGCGAGGTGCGAGGCATTCGGCCCGAAATTGAAATAGCCGTGCGCATCCATCGGCGCGACCTGGATCATGGTGACGTCAGGCGTCTCAATGAAGTCGCGGTAATGGCGCGGCAGTTCGGAGTAGCGCAGGGGAATGTAGAACGCGAAGCCCTTGCTGATGGCTTTCCGCTCGATGCCGCTCATGTGCCAGGAGTTCCAGCAGAAATGGTCGGCAGCGTCGGGGACGTCAAAGATCGCCGGCTGCCAGAGCATGATGCCGCCGCGGATCTTAATGTCCTGCAGTTCGGGCATCCGCTTTGCCAGCGCTTTGTCGAGCGCGACGGGATGGGCGACGCACCAGCCGTAATCGACCCAGTCGCCGGACTTAATGACCTTAACCGCCTCGTCGGGCGTGGTCAGCTTTTCCTGATACATTTTTTCGAATTCGTTCATGGCAGCCTCCAGGGGATCCTGAGATCCTTTTCTGCGCTGTTCCGCGCGATTAAATCATTATACTATGAAGCGGCCGAAAAGGCAAACGGAAGCGTTTTTCCGAAAAGAAAAAGCGGTCTTTGGTTGACCTTGCGCGGACGGGGTTGTATAATCGTCCCATGACGAAAAAAACTTTCTTACTGAACATAATCGCGGCGGTGCTGGTAACAGCGCTCCTTTTGGCTGCCTGCGGGGGGAACGGCCCTGCGGGGCAGTCTGCCGCGGATACGCTTCCCGAGATGACACTGCCGAATTTCGGTCCGGACCCGTGGAAGACCGGCACTTCTTCGTCGTCTTCCGAAGAGACAGCGGCGACGGAGGAGACAACAAGCCTTCCGGAAGAGACAACGGCTGAAACGGAGGCGGAAAGTACGACTGAGCCTGTGACGGAGACCGAAACGGAGACGGAGACTGAAACGGAAACGGAGACCGAAACCGAGTCGGAGCCGGAGACCGAGACGCAGCAGGAAGAGGGATTCCCCCTTGCCGCGGATGATCTGCCGGACAATATCTGGGTCTTCCGCCGGGGAAAGACTTATTATCTCGGCAAGGACAAAACGGTTACGACCGGCATGGTTCAGATCGGCAGCCGGACCTATTTCTTTGACAATGACGGCGTGATGGCACAAAAGCAGTTTGTCACGGTCAGCAAGAAAATGTACTACTTCGGGGGAGACGGCGCGATGCTGAGGAACACGAAGGTCGGCGCCTACAAGATCGATGCCGACGGCGTGTGCACCACGGATTACTCCGGCCGCTTCACCCTGACGGAGGCGAACCTCAACGAATACTGCGACTATCTGCTGCAGAAGAACGGCAGCTCCCTGGAACAGATCTTCACCTTCCTGAAGAAGTTCGGGCAGCGGCCGAACGAACCGATCGGGAACATGCTGAACCCGACGCAGCACGAGATCAACCAGATGATCATCCGCTTTTTCAACGACGGCGGCGGAGCCTGCTGCGACTACAGCTACGCGACGCAGCTCATGCTGGAGCGGGCAGGATACAGGAACGTCATCGTACACTGCGATCCGAACCAGTCGCGTCATCAGTGGAATCTGGTCGAGATCCGGCCGGGTGTGTGGCGCCATATGGATACTTTCCGGAAGGCTTACCGTATCTTCCTGCTGACGGACGAAGAGATCGCCTCTTTCGATACGGATAACGTCCCGTACCGCTGGGACCGTACGAGATGGACCTCGGAGACCCCGACCGGTACCGGCGGGAAGAACCCCGTGCCGGAGACGGAGCCGGCGCCGACCACGGAAGCGCCGCCCGAAACGACCGAAGCCCCGAAGCCGACGGAGACCCAGCCGAAGCCGACGGAACCGCCGACCACGGAAGCGCCGGTGACGACCGAGGCACCGACGGAGCCGCCGGCAACGACCGAGGCACCGACGGAACCACCGGCAACCACCGAAGCACCGTCGGAGCCGACGACTGCGGAAGCGCCGACAACGACGGAAGCACCTGAAACCACAGCAGCACCCGAGACAACTGCCGCGCCCGAAACAACGGCCGCGCCGGCCGACGATACGACAGCTGCCGATGAGGTTCCCGAACAGCCCGGGGAGGGCAGCGGGACCTGAGCGAAGTCTGCATTGATCTACAGGAGGATAATATGAACAAACTCACGATAAAGAAAATCACGGCTGTCATGCTTGCAGCCCTCACGGCCTTCTGCCTTACGGCCTGCGGGGGAACACCCGTGACCACGACTGCAGAGCCGGTTTCCACCCCGGCCCAGACCCAGCCCATCGTGATCACGACGGCAGCTGACACGACGCCTGCCGAAACGACGGCGCCCGACACTACGGCTGCGCCCGAGACCACGGTCCCTGAGGAGACGACGGAAGCACCGTCCACCGAGCCGGAAACAACGGAAGCGCCCGAACCCTTCGGCGAAGAGGACCTTGTCCTTGTCGTGGACGGCGTGGAACTGTCCCTCCGCATGGATTTCGTACCCGTCAAGGATCAGATCCTCGGCGGCAATTACGATGAACAGGTCGGCCAGGCCTGCGTGGGCGGCGGCAACGATCGCGCCTACTATTACGACGGTGAGGCCGTAAGCGTCTATACCGTCGGCAGTGCGAGCGGTGAGCAGACGATCTATGACATCTACATCACGCTGCTCAAAGGCTTCACGACCCAGAAAGGCGCCGTGATCGGCGAGACCACGCGTGACGAGGTACTTGCGATCTACGGCGAGCCTTACTCGACCTTCCCGGCTTCGGAGCGCTATTCCGTTGACGGCAATCTTGAACTGATCTTTGGCTTTGACGGCGAGATCCTTTCTTCCGTCGGCCTGCACGATAACGAAGTCCAGTAAATAAAAGCCCCTGCCTCGCAGGGCGGAGAGCCTGATGGTCTTCAGTTCCTTCCTGTTTCTGTGCGGATTCCTGCCGGCAGTCTTCGCGCTGCATACGGCGCTCCGCTCTACCCGGGCGCGCAACGTGCTTCTGGCCATTGCGAGCCTTGTTTTCTATGCGCTCGGTGAGCCGATCTACATCGTTTTGCTGCTGCTTTCGGTAACGGTAAACTATGTGATCGGCCTGTCTCTCGGCCGGAAAAAGTCGAAGATCACGCTGGCGCTCGCGGTCATCTTCAACATCGGCCTGCTCGTGATTTTCAAGTACACCGGCCTGTTCACGCTGCCCGTGGGCATCTCTTTCTATACCTTCCAGATCCTGTCCTACGTGATCGACGTCTACCGCGGGCAGGTGAAAGAGCAGAGAAACTATGTCTCTCTGATGCTGTACATTTCCTTCTTCCCGCAGCTGATCGCCGGCCCGATCGTGAAATACCACGACGTGGAAATGCAGATCCAGGACCGCACGGTGACCGCGGAGGAAGTCAAGAACGGCGTGTTCCGCTTCGCGGCAGGCCTCGGGAAAAAGGTCATCATCGCGAATGGCCTCGCTGTCGCGGTGGACGCGCTCTACGCCCTCGATCCGGGTACGCTCGGCATCGGCCCGGCCTGGTTCATGATCGTCGCCTACGCCTTCCAGCTGGTCTTCGACTTCTCGGCTTATTCCGACATGGCGATCGGCCTCGGCAAGATGTTCGGCTTTCAGTTCCCGGAGAACTTCAACTATCCCTACATTTCGCGGAGCGTCCGCGAATACTGGAAGCGCAACCATATCTCCCTGTCCACCTGGTTCAGGGAATATCTTTATTTTCCGCTCGGCGGAAGCCGGAGGGGCGAGGGGCGTGCGGTCCTGAACCTGCTCATCGTCTTCCTTGCGACCGGCATCTGGCACGGTGCCGGCTGGACTTTCCCGGTCTGGGGCCTGTATCAGGCGCTCTTCATCATCCTGGAGCGCGAGCACATCATTAATTCGGAAAAATGGCCGCGCTTTTTCGCGACCCTTTATACGGATATCACGATCTGGGTCGGCCTGGTCCTTTTCCGCGCGGATACCTTCGCGCAGGCCTGGGGCGTCTGGAAGGCCATGGTCGGGATCTCTGCGACGGGCGGGGAGACTACCCGCCTGATGACTGAACTCGTCGGCCCCTACCGCATCCTGCTGCTCGTTCTTGCGGCATTCTTTGCGACACCCATCCTGCGCGACGCGGTCCGGGGGTGGCGCGGCCGTGCCCGAGAAAAGGGAAGCATTCTGCTGGTCGACGGCATTCTGATGCTGGGGACCCTTGCACTGATCGTACTCTGTCTGATGCAGCTTGCTTCGGACAGCTACAACCCGTTCATTTACTACCGGTTCTAGGAGGTGACCATGAAAAAACTAAATGTGATCTTCCTGATCCTGGTGTTCGGGCTGCTTTCGCTCCCGATGCTCTCAATGCCCTTCTTCAAGGATCGGGAAAGCGGAGAAAAACGCGAGATGGCCGAGTTCCCGCCGGTCATGCGGGACGGTGCGATCAACAGCCGCTTTGCGGGCGAACTCGACGACTACGTCCGGGACCATATCGGTTTCCGGACCGAAATGGTGGAAGGCAATACCGTCCTGCTTGCGAAACTGTTTAAGGAATCCGCCGAGGATGACGTGATCCTCGGGGAAAACGGCTGGCTCTACTATGAGGGAACGGTCAACGATTACCTGAACATTCCGACCATGACAGCGCGTGCCGCGAAAAATGCCGCGCACAGCCTGAAGATGCTGCAGGACCATGCTGAAAAACAGGGCGCGGACTTCGTTCTGGCTGTCATTCCGAACAAGAACAGCCTGTACGGCGAAAACATGCCGCCGCGCTTTAAGCCGCTTGCGCAGGACGGCAATTACGAACTGCTGATGAAAGCTCTCGCGGATGAGGGCGTGAACACTGCCGACGTTTACGGTGCGCTTGCCGCAGCCGGAAAGACTCTCTACCAGCAGACCGACACCCACTGGACCTACGAAGGCGCCCTGGCCGGTTACCGGAGCATTCTGGAAGCGGCCGGCCGGAAGGCTGAAGCCTTCTCCGACCTGACGTTTACCGTAAGGCGCGACTGGAAGGCGGACCTCTCTGCGATGGTCCCGGGCCTTGACGACGGCCTCACTGAGCAGGCCTACCCGAACCATACGTTTACCTATGAGCGGACCTCGCACGAGACTGCGGTCGACGCAGTGCTGCTGACGACGAAGCAGAAAAATGCCGCCGGCAGCGCGGTCATCTACCGGGATTCGTTCTGCAACACGATGCAGGAATACTTTGCCGAGACCGTCGGCGACGTCCTCTTTACCCGCGCAACGCCCTGGCGCGCCGACTATATCCGCGATAAGAAGGCGGACCTTGCCGTCCTTGAGACCGGTGAACGGAACCTCAGGAACTTCTCCGTGATGGCGCCGGTGATGGAAGCGCCCGCGGCGGCGATCTCGGGCAGCACGGAGACGATGCCTGACGGCGCACTGACGGTGAAACAGGAAAAATACAGCGGCTATCAGCACCTTTTCGGGACAGTCAGGGAGAGCCTTCTCGGCGAAACCTACCGCGTGTACCTGGTCACCGAAAAGGACGGTGCCTGGGCTGCATACGAAGCCTTCCCGGTCTATGAGGAAGAAAAACTCGGCAAGGCGGGCGGCTGCGACAACGGCTGGTCCGTTTACGTAAAGGAAGAGACCATCGGCAGCGCGAAGCTTTACCTTGCCGTGGAAAGTGAAGGGCGGCTGATGATGGGCGCCCTGCCGGAGGAGAGATAAGATGCTGGAAGTCAAGAACCTTCGGGTGCATTTCAATGACGCGGCGCCGGACCGCTTCGCAGTGGACGGCATCAGCTTCCGCGTAAAGACCGGCGGCATCCTCGGCATCGTCGGGGAGAGCGGCTCGGGGAAGACCGTCACCGCCATGGCCATCAGCGGCCTTCTGGTCCGCCGGGACTGCAGCTACGACGGCGAGGTCCTGCTGGACGGCAAGGAGATCCTCCACTGCGACCGCGAGGAGATGCGGAAACTCCAGGGCGAGGACATCGGCGTGATCTTCCAGGAGCCGATGAGTTCCTTCGACCCGGTCATGAAGGTCGGGAAACAGGTGGAGGAGAGCCTCCTCGTACACCATCCCGAGATGACGGATGCCGAAAGGAAGCAGGCCGCCCTGAAGGCGCTTGCGGACGCCGAACTGGACGATCCGGAAGCGGTCTACGAAAAATATCCGCACGAGCTCTCCGGCGGCATGCTGCAGCGCTGCATGATCGCGGCCGCCATCATCCACCGGCCGAAGCTCCTGCTCGCAGACGAGCCCACGACGGCGCTCGACGTGACCATCCAGGCGCAGATCCTGGAACTGCTGAAAAAGATCAACAAATCGACGGGGATGACGATCCTGTTCATTTCCCACAACATGCAGGTCATCCGCAAGCTCAGTGAACGCGTGATCGTCATGCAGCGCGGAAAGATCGTGGAAAAAGGAACGGTGGAGAACGTGTTCCTCCGCCCGAAGCACCCCTATACGCAGAAACTGATCCAGTCGATCCCGGCAAGGGACCGGCACCTGAGAGATTTGAGCCACAAGGAGGCAGTCATGAGCGATCTTCAGAATGTTCGGGTACTTACCCACAGCGCCATCCGTCTGGAAGGCGAAAAAGTTGTCTACGCGGATCCTTTCCACCTCACGAAGGAGACGCATGACGCGGATATCATCCTGGTCACCCACGACCACTACGACCACTTCTCGGCAGAGGACATCGCGAAAGTCGCGAAAGAGGGAACTCGCCTGGTCTGCCCGGCCTCGACGAAAGCCCTGGCGCTGGAAGCCGGCTTTTCCGAAGATAAGATCACGGTACTCGCCCCCGGCGAGAGGACCGTGGAGGAAGGGGTATCCGTCAATGCCGTTCCGGCCTACAATGTCGGCAAGCAGTTCCATCCGAAGGCGAACGGCTGGGTCGGCTATATCGTAACGATGGGCGGCCTGCGCTACTGGATCGCGGGCGATACCGACGACAATGAGGACGTGCGGAAAGTCCGCTGCGACATCGCGCTCGTTCCCGTAGGCGGCAAGTATACGATGACTGCGGAAGAAGCAGCGGCGCTCGTGAATGCCATCCGTCCGAAGTTCGCGGTGCCCACGCATTACAACGACATCGTCGGCACGGCAGGCGACGGCGCGAGGTTCTGCAGCCTGCTGGAAGACGGCATCATAGGAATCGAAAAAATGGCGCGATAACGCTTGAAAAGCGGCGAAAAAAAGACTATAGTAGCCGCATATGCAGGTGGTATCGTGCATAAGATCTCTCATAACAGGAGAAGAAAGAAAAAATGAAAAGAATAGCAGCTCTTGCCCTTTCCCTTCTGACGGCGGTCTCGCTTCTTGCCGGCTGCGGCCAGAAGTCTCCGGCTGATCAGCGGAAGGCGAAGAATGAGATCGCGGTCGGCATCGCGCAGGATCTCGGTTCCAGCCTCGATCCCCGCAGCCTTGCCTCTGCCGGCGCCCGTGAGGTCCTCTTCAACGTGTTTGAAGGCCTGTACAAGCCGACGTCCTCCGGCGATTTCGTGCCAGCGCTCGCTACCGACTGCCAGGTGACCGACGAGGGGAAGACTTATACCTTTACGCTCCGTGAAGGCGTCAAGTTCCACAACGGCAAGGCAATGACGGCCGATGACGTGGTCTTTACCTTCAAGTCCTACGCCGAATCCAGCACCGACAGCAACCTGAAGGCGGCGCTTGGCGCGATGGCCGACGTGAAGGCAGACGGCAACAAGGTGGTCGTCACGCTCACGGAAGCGAACAGCGACTTCATGGCTTACGTTGCGTCGATCCACGTGATCCCGTCCGACTATGCCGAACAGGAAACGAAGCCCGTCGGCACCGGCCCTTTCCGCTATGAGAGCCGCAGCGTCCAGGAGAGCATCGTCCTGGTCCGCAACGACGATTACTACGGAACCAAGGCCAAGGTGTCGAAGGTGACCTATAAGATCTACGAGACCGGCACGGCGCTCGTGACAGCCCTCGCCGGCGGCGCGGTGGATATCGTCGCGCACATGACCGAACAGCAGGTCAAGGGCCTTTCCAAGGACTACACCGTGCTTGAAGGCACCATGAACCTCGTGCAGGCGCTGTATCTGAACAACGCCGAAGGCCCGCTCGCGGACGTCCGCGTCCGCCAGGCGCTCTGCTATGCAGTCGACGTCCAGAACATGCTGGACCTGACGGCCGGCGGCCACGGGACCCGCGTGGGCTCCTCCATCTATCCGGCTTTCAAGAAATACTTTGACGCGAGCCTGGCGGATGCCTATCCGCACGATGTCGCGAAGGCCAAGGATCTGCTGAAGCAGGCCGGTTACGAAAACGGCTTTGACCTTGTGATCACGGTCCCCGGCAACTACACCAACCATGTGGATACCGCGGTGGTGCTGGCCTCGCAGCTGAAGGAAGCCGGCGTGAATGCGACGGTCCAGGAAGTGGAATGGAACACTTGGCTGAAGGATGTCTACCAGGGGAAGAAGTATCAGGCGACCGTGGTCGGCTTTGACGCTTCCATGCTGACGGCCGGCGCCATGCTGAACCGCTTCGTGTCCGGGTCAAGCAAGAACATCAGCAACTTTGCCAGCGCGGAATACGATGCCCTGATCGCGGAGGCCTCCTCCATCACGGACGATGCCCGCCGCACCGAGTGCTACCGCGCGGCGGAGAAGATCCTCTCCGACGAGGCAGCCAACGTATATCTGCAGGACATGGCCGATTTCGTGGCCATCCGCTCGACGCTGGACGGTTATCACTTCTATCCGCTGTACGTGATGGATCTGAGCACCGTGGGATATAAGTAAGAGACTTTGCACCGGCTGTCTTTCCCGGCCGGAGAAAATGCGGAGGAAAGGAGAAAAAGCATGCGGTACGTACTGAAAAAGCTGGCGGTCATGTTGGCTACGCTTCTGGTGCTTTCTTTCCTTTCCTTCGCCGCATTTGAAATGATCGGCGATCCGGTAACGACCATTCTGGGCACGAACGCCACTCCTGAAGCGGTGGCGGAACTGCGCGCGGAACTGGGACTGGACCGCTCTCTTTTTGTCCGCTATTTCGAATGGCTGGGCCGTTTCGTGACCGGCGACTTCGGGACTTCCTACATTTACCGGCTGCCGGTAAAGGGCATGCTGGGCGAAAAACTCGTCAACACCCTGGTGCTGACGCTCATGGGCTTCGCCCTCGCGGTCGTGATCTCGATCCCGCTGGGGGTTGTCAGCGCCCGCAACGAGGGCCGCTGGCTGGACAGGTTCCTTACGGTCTTCAACCAGATCGTGATGGCGATCCCGTCCTTCTTCGTGGCGATCCTGCTGATGGTGGTCTTCGGCCTTGTGCTGCGGCTCTTCACGCCCGGAACGTTCGTCTCCTATAAGGATTCGCCCGGAGCCTTCCTCATCTACATGCTTTTCCCGGCGATCTCCATCGCCCTGCCGCGCGTGGCCATGACGGAAAAGATGCTCCGCACCTCGATCCTTGAGGAGATGCAGAAGAACTACGTCCGCACCGCCTACGCAAGAGGCATGAGCCGCCGCACGGCGATGAAGGCTCACGCCCTGAAGAACGCGATGCTCCCGGTCATCACCTTCCTTGCGGTAGGCGCCGCGGAGATGCTCGCGGGCAGCATCGTCATCGAACAGATCTTCTCCGTGCCCGGCATCGGGCGCCTGCTGATGGTCTCCATCGGCCAGCGCGACGTGCCGGTCGTGGAAGCGATCATCATGATCCTGGCCGTCTGGGTCATGCTGGTGCATTTCATCAGCGAGATCCTGAGCGAGGCCTTCGATCCCCGCATGCGGAGCTAGGAGGCGGCCATGGCAAAACAAGACAGCAAACAGACCTGGTTTTTCAAGGTCGGCCTGATCCTGACCGTCTTCATGGTCACGATCATCCTGATCGGTCAGTTCTGGACGCCCTACGACCCGGCGGAGCAGAACGTGGCGGCCAAGTCGCTGAGCCCGAGTTTTTCCCATCTCATGGGCACGGACTATCTGGGACGCGACATCTTTTCACGGGTCATGGAAGGCGCGGGAACGACGCTTTTCATCGCCTTCTTCGTGGTGCTGCTCGGCTCAGCCGCGGGCATTTTCATCGGCGCGCTGACCGGCTATCTCGGCGGCATCGTGGATACGGTGCTCATGAAGATCTGCGATTCGATCACCGCCTTCCCGAGCATCCTGCTCGCGATCATCATCCTGAAGGTGCTTGACCGGCCCGGCAAATGGACGGTCATCTGGGTGCTGGCCATCCTCTTCATCCCCAGCTTTGCCAGAGTGTCCCGCACCGAATACGTCCGCATCAAGAAACAGAATTATATCTCCCTGGCGCGGCTCGAGGGCGCGTCCCCGGCCCGCATCATGGCTTTGCATATCCTGCCGAACGCCTTCCCGGTACTGCTCCCGGCGATCACGATCGGCTTCAACAACGCTGTGCTCGCGGAAGCCAGCATGAGCTTCCTCGGCGTCGGTGTTTCGGCCACCGAAGCTTCGCTCGGACGCATGCTGTCCGATGCGCAGAACTATCTGGTGACCGGCCTGCCCTGGTATGCCCTCTGCGTCGGCGGCACCATCGTGCTGCTGATCCTGGGCTTTTCGCTGCTCGCCGAAGGCCTGCAGCAGAGGAGGAAATGACATGAACAAGATCCTTGAAGTGAAACATGTCAGCGCCTCCTACACCACGCAGGGCGGCGCATTTTCCCGCGAGAAGGTGCAGATCGTGCTGCACGACGTGAGCTTCGACCTGTACGAGGGTGAAGCGCTCGGCCTCGTGGGCGAGAGCGGCTCGGGCAAGACGACGATCGCACGCGCGATCTTAGGCTTCCTGCCGAAATATGAAGGCGAGATCATCCACTATTCGAAGCGCCCGCAGCTGATCTTCCAGGACCCGTACACCGCCCTCAACCCGGCGCGGACCGTGGGCTGGATCCTTGAGGAACCGCTGAAGATCTACGGGAAGTTTGACAAGGCGGAGCGCCGGCGCCGCATCATCGAGATGCTGGAGAACGTAGGCCTTTCGGAAGAGTACATGACCCGCCGTCCCTCGGAACTGTCCGGCGGACAGAGACAGCGCGTGTCCATCGCGGCAGCGCTGATCGTCCGGCCGAAACTCGTCATCGCGGATGAGCCGGTCTCAGCCCTGGACGTGACCATCCAGGCGCAGATCCTGCAGCTTCTGGACGACATGCGGGACAAATACGGGCTGAGTTACCTCTTCATTTCCCACGACATGAATGTGGTCTATCAGCTCTGCGACAGGGTCATCGTGATGAAGAAGGGCGTCATCGTTGAGGACAACACGATCGACGAGATCTTCGACCATCCGAAGCACCCGTACACGCGGGAACTCGTGGAAGCGTCGCGATAAGGTGAAAACGGCATACAAACACTGTTTTTCTTTAGAAAACCTTAATAAATCATCGGAAATCAATTGCACTGCATGAAAAAAAGTGCTATACTCTTTTGCGATCATCGGGCACAGGGTGCCTAGAGATATATATGGAGGATGCTATGAGCGAAGTAACTGAAGTCATGGAAACTGCGGCCGAGGCGGCCGAAGAAGTGAAAGAAGCAGCGCAGGCCTCGGCGGAAGTCGTGACTGAAGCAGTGGAGGCTGCTGCCGAAAAGGCCGAGGAAGTGAAGGAAACTGTCACGGAGAAGGCTGAAGAGGCACAGGAGAGCATGGCGGATTATGCCGCGGAGCTGGAAGCCTCTCTGAACAAGGGTCAGCCCACCAGCGATCCGATCTGGGCCCGCTTTGAGGAACTGCTGAACAACCGCGAAGCGATCAAGGTCACGATCGACAGCGCTGTCAAGGGCGGCGTGGTCGCCTTCGTGGACGGCATTCGTGCGTTTATCCCGGCTTCCAAGCTGGCCAACGGCTATGTGGAGAACCTGGAAGAATATAAGGGCAAAGAAGTCGAAGCCATGGTCATCACCGCGGAAGAAGCCGGCAAGAAACTGGTCCTGTCCGTGCGTGACGTCCTGCGCAAGAAGAGCGCAGAAGCCAAGGCGGCGAGAGCGGCCATCATGGCGGAATGCGTTGAAGGCGCTGTCATGGAAGGCACCGTCGATTCCCTCATGGATTACGGCGCATTCATCAAGCTCGACAACGGCGCTTCCGGCCTGCTGCATGTTTCCCAAATCGCGTACAAGCGCGTGGAGAAGCCTGCCGATGTCCTGAACAAGGGCGACCGCATCACCGTGAAGATCATCGGTGTGAAGGACGGCAAGATCAGCCTGAGCAAGAAGGCTCTGGAAGAAGCCCCCGCCCGCCGTGAGCGCGCGCCGCGCGAACGCAAGGAAGGTGAAGACCGTCCCCGCCGCGACCGCCGCGAGAAGGAAGAAGTCTTCAACTACAAGGAGACCGGCAAGGCCTCGACCAGCGTCGGAGATCTGCTGAAGGGCCTGAAGCTCGACAACTGATGCGGAAACGCAGCTGAAAAACGGACAGGTGAAAGCCTGTCCGTTTTTCTTTGGAAAAATATGTAAAAAACACTTGACTCTGACGTAACGTCATAGTTTATCATAAAGGCAGTGAAGGGGAAAAGGCCATGATGACGGTACACGAAGTAAGCCTACTCAGCGGCGTCAGCATTCGGACGCTGCAGTATTACGATAAGATCGGGCTTCTGCCGCCGGACCGGGTGACGGAAGCAGGTTACCGGCTCTACGGAGAAAAAGGGCTCGAAAGGCTGCAGCAGATCCTCCTTTTCCGGGAACTGGCGTTCCCGTTAAAGGACATCCGGGAGATCGTGAACCGCCCGGACTTTGACCGGAAGAAGGCGCTTTCCCAGCAGATCGAGCTGCTGACGCTGAAGAAGGAGCAGCTGGAAAGCCTGATCGCCCACGCACGCGAAATACTGGAGACAGGAGAGAAAACGATGAACTTTGATGCATTCGATACGAAGAAGATGGATGAATACGCCGCAAGGGCAAAAGCCGCCTGGGGAGAGACCGCGGCTTACAAAGAATATGAAAAGAAGTCGGAAGGCCGGAGCCGGGCGGAAGAGGTGTCACTGGGCAGCCGGATGATGGAGATCTTCGCGGAATTCGGAAAGCTGAAGGGCGGTGACCCCGCTTCGGAGGAGGCGCAGGCGCTGGCGGCTAAACTGCAGGGCTTCATTACGGCGCACTACTATACCTGCACGAAGGAAATCCTAAGCGGTCTGGGAAAGGTCTACGCCGCCGGCGGGGAGTTTACCGAAAACATCGATAAGGCAGGAGGCGAAGGGACCGCCGCGTTTGCCGCCGCCGCGATCGAGGAATACTGCAGGAAATAGGAAAACGGTCTCGTGAGGAAAAGGAAGCGGCAGCCGCCCCGGAGGGGGCGGCTGCCGCTTCCTTTTCCTATGGGTCCGGACGGTCACGTCATTTCTTCGGGGTGAAAGACGCTGTCGAATTCGTCGGCTGTCATGAAGCCGAGCTCCAGGCAGGCCTGCCGTAACGTCAGATCCTCCTCCCCGGCTTTCCGGGCGATCTGCGCAGCCTTTTCATACCCGACGTGCGGGCTGAGCGCCGTGACGGTCATCAGCGTCCGGTCCACATACGCCTTCATCTGTTCCGGAACGGGCCGCATGCCGGAGACGCAGCGCTCATCGAAGGAGCGGATGGCGTCGGCAAGCAGCCGTACGGACTGCAGATAGTCGTAAATGATGACGGGCATGTACGTGTTCAGCTGCAGCTGCCCTTGAGAAGCCGCGAGGCCGACGGTCACGTCGTTGCCCATGACCTGAGCGGCGGCCATGGTCACGGCCTCGCACTGCGTCGGATTGACCTTTCCGGGCATGATGGAGGAGCCGGGCTCGTTGGCCGGGATCCGGATCTCGCCGAGGCCGCAGCGCGGTCCGCTCGCGAGCAGGCGGACATCGTTCGCGATCTTCATCAGGTCGGCGGCAAGCGCCTTCAGCGCACCGTGGGAGAAGACCAGTTCATTTTTGAAAGCCAGGGCACGGAACTTGTTTTCCGCAGGGATGAAATGAGATCCCGTCAGCCGGGAGACTTCGGCGGCGACCGCCCGGTCAAAGCCCTCAGGCGCATTCAGCCCGGTCCCGACGGCGGTGCCTCCCGCGGCGAGGGCGCGAAGCGGTTCCAGCGAAGCAAGGAGCATCTGCCGGTCGCTTTCCATCGCGGCTCTCCAGCCGGAGATCTCCTGGGAAAAATGCATCGGAACGGCGTCCTGCAGGTGCGTGCGGCCGCATTTGAGGATCTCCCGGTTTTCTTCCTCGAGCCGTTGAATGCTGCGGATGAAGCCGTTCAGCGCCGGCAGAAGAGCCTGCTCCAGGAGGAGGACCGCCGCGACGTGCATGGCGGACGGGAAGATGTCATTCGAGGACTGAGACATGTTGACGTCGTCATTCGGGTGCAGAAGTTTTTTACCTGCCAGTTCATTTGCCCGGTTCGCGATCACCTCGTTCACGTTCATGTTTGTCTGCGTGCCGCTTCCGGTCTGCCAGATTACGAGAGGAAAATTTTCTTTCAAATTCCCGCTTATTGCTTCATCGCATGCGGCAATCAGAGGAAATAACTTCTCCTGTGTCATCCTGTCGGGGATGAAGAGAAAATTGGCCGTCGCGGCGGCGCGCTTCAGCACAGCAAGCGCGCAGATGACTTCCTCCGGCATTTTTTCCGTGCCGATGGGGAAGTTCCGGCGGGAGCGCTCGGTCTGCGCACCCCAGTATTTATCGGCGGGGACCGTAACCGGTCCCAGACTGTCGTGTTCGATCCGTTCTGTCATGGCTTCCCACTATACCGTGATCTCCGCGTCGGCCGGGCCTGCGCCGTCGATCTTCGGCCGGACCGCCGCGAGAAATTCCTCCACCTGTTCGGGGCAGCGTCCGATATAACGCTCCGGCTCCAACAGGGCGTCGATCTCTTCCTTCGAAAGGCCGAATTCCCCTGCCGCAGCGAGCCGTTCAGGCAGATCGCAGACGCCTTCTTCCTTCATCCGCGCAGCGGCCTCCATGGAAGCAGCCCGGATCACTTCATGCAGGGCCTGCCTGTCGCCGCCCTTCTTGACGGCTTCCATCAGGAGGTTTTCCGTCGCGATGAACGGGAGGTTCTCCTGCAGGTTCCGGCGGATCACGGCTTCATTGACCTGAAGGCCTGAGACGACGTTCTGCGCGAGGCGAAGGATCGCGTCCGCGCAGAGGAAAGCTTCCGGCAGGGCAATGCGGCGGCCGGCCGAATCGTCCAGCGTACGCTCCAGCCACTGCACGGAGGCTGTCATGGCTCCGCTCAGGGCGTCCCCGATCAGATAACGTGCCAGGGAACAGATGCGTTCGCAGCGCATGGGATTCCGTTTGTAAGCCATGGCCGAAGAGCCGATCTGATGCGTCCCGAACGGCTCCTCCAGCTGTCTGTCATGCTGCAGCAGGCGGATGTCCGTAGCCATTTTGTGCAGACTCTGCGCGATCGACGAGAGACAGTTCAGGATCCTGCTGTCCAGCTTGCGCGGGTAGGTCTGGCCACAGACGGCAAAGCATTCCGCAAAGCCGAAAGCCGCAGCGAGGCGCCGGTTCAGTTCGATGATCTTCGCTTCGTCGCCGTCAAATAGCTCCAGGAGACTGGCCTCCGTTCCGGTCGCCCCGCGGCAGCCGAGAAAACGGATCCCGTCCAGGACCTGATCGAGCTCGTCCAGATCCATGAGAAGATCCTGCATCCAGAGCGCGGCGCGCTTTCCCACGGTCACCGGCTGAGCCGGCTGGTAATGCGTAAAGCCGAGAGCCGGCAGCGCCTTGTACCTTCCCGCGAAATCAGCCAATGCGGACAGCGTCTTCAGGAGTTCCTCCCGAAGATACCGCAGGCCGTCCCGGTAAAGGATCAGGTCGGCGTTGTCGGTCACGTAGCAGCTGGTTGCGCCGAGATGGATGATCCCGGCCGCGCCGGGCGCCGCCTTGCCGTAGGTGTAGACATGGGCCATGACGTCGTGCCGGACCTCTTTTTCACGAGCCTTCGCGCAGTCAAAATCGATGTCCGAAACATGCGCGGCAAGCTCATTGACCTGCTCTTCGGATACAGGCAGGCCCAGCTCATGCTGCGCCCTTGCAAGTTCGGTCCAGAGCTTCCTCCAGGTCTCGATGCGCTTTTGCTGCGAAAAAAGCTTCAGTATCCGCTCGGAGGCGTAGCGGCCGGCGAGCGGCGATTCGTAGATGTCAACCATAAGCAGACTCCTCTTGTTTTTCGTGATCATGCTTCATCGTGGATCTTGTGTTCAAAGCGGTCCTTTTCGCCTTCCGCGGGAACGGACGTCGGGTATCCGCCGCCGAAGCAGGCCGTGCAGAAGCCGCTGTCCCGGCCGGTCAGGAGCCGTGCATTCTCCAAACTCAGGTATCCCAGCGAATCGGCGCCGATGCTCTCCCCGATCTCGCTGACGCTGTGGTGATTCGCGATCAGCCGGTCCGTGCTGTCGATGTCCGTTCCGTAATAGCATGGCGCGACGAAGGGCGGTGCGCTGACCCGCATGTGGATCGCGGCGGCGCCGGCAAGGCGCAGCCGTTCAACGATCCGGCGGCTGGTCGTCCCGCGCACGATAGAATCGTCGATCAGAACGATGCGTTTGCCCTCCACCACGCTGCGGATCGGATTGAGCTTCAGCTCAACGCCGGACTCCCGTTCATCCTGAGTCGGCGCGATGAAGGTCCGGCCGATGTATTTGTTCTTGGTGAAACCGATCGCGTAGGGGATCCCGGAGGCGGCGGCATAGCCGAGGGCAGCGTCCAGACCGGAATCCGGAACACCGATCACGACGTCGGCCTCTACCGGATGCTGCTCTGCCAGAAAAGCGCCGGCCTGCTGCCGGGCAAGGCACACGCTGCTGCCGTCGATGACGGAATCAGGCCGGGCAAAATAGATGTATTCGAAGACGCAGAGACGGCGCGGCTTCCTTCCGCAGAAGCGGGTATCCGAACGGAGACCGTTTTCATCCGCCGTGACGATCTCTCCGGGGAGTACGTCCCGGACGAAGGCGGCACCGACGGCATCCAACGCGCAGCTTTCCGAGGCAAAGACGATCATGCCGTCCGGCCGCCTGCCGATGCAAAGGGGACGGAAGCCGAAGGGATCGCGGACTGCGGTCAGTTTGGACGGGGACGCGATCACCAGCGAGTAGGCGCCTTCCAGCGTCTTCATGGCTGCCGCGGCCGCTTCCTCGATACTGTCCGTCCTCAGCCGCTCGCGCACGATACGGTAGGCGATCACCTCAGAATCCGTGGTGGAGTGGAAGATGGCGCCGGCCTCCTCCAGCTCATCCCTGAGCGGTCCGCAGTTCGTCAGGTTCCCGTTGTGCGCCAGCGCCATGACGCCTTTCCGGTGATTGATCAGGAGCGGCTGTATGTTCCGGCGGCTGTCCGTGCCGGTCGTCGCGTAGCGTACATGCCCGACGGCGATCTTTCCCGGCCCGAGGGAGGCGAAATGCTCTCCCGAAAAGACTTCGCTGACCAGTCCCGGTCCGCGGCAGGAATGAAAGACGCCGTCGTCGTTGATCACGATCCCGGCGCTTTCCTGGCCGCGGTGCTGCAGGGCAAACAGGCCGCTGTAGACAAGATGCGCAAGCGCTGTCCTTTCCGGAGACCAGAGACCGAAAACGCCGCATTCATCGTGGATCTCGGCAGTTTCCGAAAAGGCAGCCCCGCTCATCCGGCAGCCCTCAGGCGCCGCATGATCTCCCTGTAGGCATCCTCGACGCCGCCGAGATCACGGCGGAAGCGGTCCTTGTCCAGCTTCTCCCCGGTCCGGCTGTCCCAGAGGCGGCAGGTGTCCGGGCTGATCTCGTCCGCGAGGACGATGCTGCCGTCGGCAAGCCTTCCGAATTCCAGTTTGAAATCCACCAGCGTCACGCCGCAGCCTGCCCAGAAACGGCGCAGTTCGTCATTGACCTTCAGCGCCATGGATTTGATCCGTTCGATCTCTTCAGGTGTTGCCAGCTTCAGCGCGAGCACGTGGGAATCGGTGATCAGCGGGTCGGCCAGAGCGTCGTTCTTGTAGGAAAACTCGAGTGTCGGCGCGTCAAAGATGATTCCTTCCTCCACGCCGTAGCGCTTGGCAAAGGAACCGGCGGAAATGTTCCGGACGATCACCTCCAGCGGGACGATGGTGACTCTTTTCACCAGGGTATCCCGTTCGGAGAGCTGGCGGATGAAATGCGTCGGCACGCCGGCGGCCTCCAGCCGCTGCATCAGGGCGTTGGTCATCTGGTTGTTGATCACGCCTTTTCCCGCGATGGTGCCTTTCTTCAGGCCGTTGAAAGCGGTGGCGTCATCCTTGTAGGAGACGATCAGCTGCTCGGGGTCCTCGGTGGAATAGACTTTCTTGGCTTTGCCTTCGTAGATCATTTCTTTCTTCATGGCTTTCTTCCTTCAAAAACGGTGATATCTGAACCGAAGTTTCGCATTAACAGCGGATGATCGCGTCCCGTTCGGCGCCGACCGAGACGTATTTCACGGGGCAGCCGACGGCGTTCTCAATGAGGAGGACGTAGTCCCGCGCGGCCTTCGGCAGGTCCTCAAAGCGGCGGACGGCGGAAATGTCGCAGCCCCAGCCCGGCACCTTAAGGATGACCGGCTCGGCCTCGTCCAGGAGGGAAGGGAACGGGAAACGCTCTGTCACTTCGCCGCGGATCCGGTAGCCGGTGCAGACCGGGATGGTCTCCATGTAGCTTAAGACGTCCAGTTTGGTCACGGCGATCGCTGTCGTACCCTGCACTTCGGCGCCGTAGCGCGTCGCGACGAGGTCGAGCGCGCCCACGCGGCGGGGACGGCCCGTCTTCGCGCCGTATTCCGCGCCGGCTTCGCGAAGAAGCGCCGCTTCCTCCCCGAACATCTCGCTCACGAAAGGCCCCTCGCCCACGCAGGTGGAGTAAGCCTTGACGACGCCGATGACTTCACCGGCCGCGCAGGCCGGAAGACCGGCGCCGACCGGCGCGTAGGCCGCCAGCGTATTGGAAGACGTGGTATAGGGATAGATCCCGAAATCGAGGTCGCGCAGGGCACCGAGCTGGGCTTCAAAGAGGATCCGTTTTCCTGTTTTTTCGCTTTCGCGCAGGTACGCGCCGGTATCGCAGAGGAACGGGCGGATCTTCCCGCAGCAATCACGGATCCATTCCGCGAGCGCTTCCCGGGGGTACGGCTCCGCGCCGTAAACACCCGTGAGGGTCAGGTTCTTCCACTCCCGCAGCTCCTCCAGATGGGCGGCAAAGCGCTCCGGATCGACCATCTCCCCGGCCATCGCGGTCTTTTTCTGATACTTATCGGAGTAAAACGGCGCGATGCCCTGCTTCGTGGAACCGTATTTCTTATCCGCCAGGCGGGCTTCCTCCAGTTCGTCCTGCAGACGGTGCCAGGGCAGGAGGAGGGAGGCACGGTCGCTGATCTTCAGATTGTCAGGTGTGACGGCAATGCCCCGCGCGCGAAGATCATCGATCTCCTGCAGGAGGTTTTCCGGATCCAGCGCGACGCCGTTGCCGAGGATGTTCACGACGCCTTCGCGGAAGATCCCCGAAGGAACCAGATGCAGGGCAAACCGGCCCCTGTCATTGACGACGGTATGGCCGGCATTCCCGCCGCCCTGGCAGCGGACCACGATATCGCATTCTTCCGTCAGCAGGTCGACCATGCGGCCCTTTCCTTCATCACCCCAGTTCACGCCGACGACGGCTAAGCTGCTCATCTTTGCTCCTTTCCCGATCAGATCGAAAACAGCAGTTCGGTATAGTCCGGATACGGCCAGAAACGTCTGTCGATGCGCTTTTCCAGCTGATCGATGACTTCGCGCAGGGCCTTCATGTCTGCGGTCAGAACATCGCTGCAGAGAGCAAGGCGCGCGCCGCTTTCCCCGCATTCGTTCAGTTTCCGCAGATCTTCCTCCAGCGCTTCCAGCGCGGAATAGAGGTGGTCGCCGAGCCGGCCGATCTCTTCCTTCTGCTTTCTCTCAAAACCGAAGTCGGCCGTGAGAGAGGAAAGGTAAGCGCTAACGGCGCCGAGCATGCCCTTGCGGACCATGTGGACCAGTGTCCTTGCCTCGATCGTAATGATGCTGCAGTAGTTTTCGACGCGGATCTCGTTCCGGGATTCGATCTCCTTGTGGCTGTAGATGCCGTTTTCGGTCAGCAGGCGGATGTTTTTCTCGCTCGCGTATTCCGGGACGGTCTGCGCCGTGTTCTTCAGGTTCTTAAGGCCGCGGCGGGCGGCTTCTTCGACCCAGGATCCGTCGTAGCCGTTGCCGTTGAAGACGATGCGCCGGTGTTCAGTCAGCATCCGGCGGATCAGGCCGTTCAGCGCTTCCTTTGGATCAGCTGCGGCTTCCAGTTCGTCCGCGGCTTCCTTCAGTTCCTGCGCGAGGATCGTGTTGAGATAGGCGACCGGCGAGGCGATGGACTGGCTGGAGCCGACCATGCGGAACTCAAACTTGTTGCCGGTAAAGGCAAGAGGTGAGGTGCGGTTGCGGTCGGTATTGTCCCGGCCGATCTGCAGGAGGACATCCTTCCCGATGGCCAGGGAAGCATTTTCGCCGCCGTCATAGGTTTTACCCTCAATGATCGAATCGACGACGTTTTCCAGTTCGCTGCCGATGAAGACGGAGATGATCGCGGGCGGCGCTTCCTGCCCGCCCAGGCGGTTGTCGTTGCCGGCATAGGCGGCAGCGCTGCGGAGGAGTTCATAGTATTCGTCCACGCCCTTCAGGAAAGCGGCGAGGAAGAGCAGGAAGCGGGTATTTTCGGCAGGCGTCCGTCCCGGGGAGAAGAGGTTTTCGCCGCTGTCGGTCGAAACGGACCAGTTGACGTGCTTGCCGGAGCCGTTGATGCCGGCGAAGGGTTTCTCGCTTAACAGGCAGACGAGGCCGTGTTTTTCGGCCACGCGCTTCATGATCTCCATCGTGAGCTGGTTCTGGTCGTTCGCCAGGTTGGCGTTCGTAAAGAAGGGCGCCATCTCATACTGTGCCGGCGCGACCTCGTTGTGCTCCGTCTTGGCGCAGATGCCGAGCTTCCACAGTTCGTCGTTCAGGTCCTGCATGAAGGCGGTCACCTCGGGCCGGATCTGACCGTAGTAGTGGTCGTCCAGTTCCTGCTTCTTGGGCGCGTCCGCACCGAAGAGCGTCCGGCCGCAGAGCCGGAGGTCGTCGCGCTTCAGGAAGAGGTCCTTGCGGATCAGAAAATACTCCTGCTCGGCGCCGACGTTGGTGATCACGCTCTGCGTCCGCTCATCCCCGAGCAGACGAAGAATACGGATCGCCTGGCGGTTCAGGGCTTCGCCGGAGCGGAGGAGCGGCGTTTTCTTGTCCAGGACTTCGCCGGAATAGGAGAAGAAGACGGTAGGGATGCAGAGGACCTTATCCTTGATGAAGGCGTAGGAGGTCGGGTCCCAGGCACTGTAGCCGCGCGCTTCGAATGTGGAGCGGAGCCCGCCCGAAGGGAAGGAGGAGGCATCCGGCTCACCCTTGATCAGTTCCTTACTGGAAAATTCCATGCGGAAGCTGTCCTGCCCGGAGGGGATCAGGAAGCCTTCGTGCTTCTCGGCGGTCTCGCCGGTCAGCGGCTGGAACCAGTGGGTGTAGTGCGTCGCGCCCTGTTCGAGGGCCCAGCGCTTCATGCCGTCTGCGATGTCCGCGGCGATTTTTTCCGGCAGGACGCTGCGGTTTTTCACGCATTCCCGCCAGGCCTTCAGGGATGTCTCCGGGATGTAATCCCGCATGGTGCCTTCATTGAAAACCAGGGATCCGAAATATTCACCTGCATTCTTTCTGTTATTCATGGGTACCTCCTTATTCGAGTTCCACCGTGGCCGGGGGCTTGGATGAAACGTCATAGACGACGCGGTTTATGCCGCTTACTTCATTGATGATGCGCGCCGAAGCCTCTGCGAGCAGTTCCCAGGGAAGGCGCGCGAAATCGGCAGTCATGAAATCCTCGGTGCAGACCGCCCGGAGGATCGCCGTGCGGCCGTAGGTGCGGGAATCTCCCATGACGCCGACCGTCCGCATGTCGCTGAGCGCCGCGAAATACTGGTCGGTCTGCCCTTTCATGCCGCCCTTTTCCATGACTTCGCGGAAAACGGCGTCGGCCTCGCGGACGATGTTCAGCTTCTCCTCCGTGACCTCGCCGATCACCCGGATGGCGAGGCCCGGACCGGGGAAGGGCTGCCTTGAAACGATCTCTTCAGGGACGCCGAGCGCCCTTCCGAGCGTGCGGACCTCATCCTTGAAGAGGACGCGCAGCGGCTCCAGGATCCCCTTGAAACCGATCTCGGCGGGCAGCCCGCCCACGTTGTGGTGGCTCTTGATCACGGCCCCGCCGGCTTCTCCCGATTCGATGACGTCCGGGTAAATGGTGCCCTGCGCAAGATATTCGATGCTGCCGAGTTTCTGTGCCTCTTCGGTGAAAACTTTGATGAATTCCGCGCCGATGGTGTGCCGCTTTGCTTCCGGCTCGGAAATGCCTTCCAGGGCCTTCAGGAAGCGCGGTCCCGCATCAACCATGCGGAAATCCATGTCCTGCGCGGAAAAGTAACGGCAGACCGCTTCGCTTTCGCCCTTCCGCATGAAGCCGTGGTCAACGTAGACGCAGGAGAGCTGCCTGCCGACCGCATTGCCGAGAAGGACGGAAGCGACGGCTGAGTCGACGCCGCCGGAAAGCGCCAGCAGCACGCGCCCGCTCCCGACTTTTTCGCGGATCTCACGGATCGCTTCTTCCGCGAAGCCCTCCATGCTCCAGCCGCCCCGCGCGCCGCAGATCCCGTAAAGGAAGTTTTTCAGGATCTCCTGCCCGTATTCCGTGTGCCGCACTTCGGGATGGAACTGCAGGCCGTAGAGGCGGCGTGCCGGATCGCCGAAGCCGGCGGCCGGGCAGTGCGGGGTCTGCGCGAGGCTGACGAACCCTTCCGGCAGGACCTTTACGAAATCGCCGTGGCTCATCCAGCTGGAGAACTCGGCGGGAAGGGAGGCGAAAAGCGGGGAGCTGCCGCAGTGTGTCGGCGTGCGGCCGTATTCGCGGGCGCCGTCTGCCTGCGCCGGACGTACCCATCCGCCGAGAAGCTGCACCATCAGCTGGCAGCCGTAACAGATCCCGAGGACCGGGATGCCCTCCCGGAGGAGGCGCGGGTCCATCGTCGGGGCGCCTTCTTCATAGACGCTTGCCGGCCCGCCGGAGAGAATGATCCCGACCGGCTTCTTTGCGAGCACGCTTTCCGCGGCGGCCGTCCACGGCAGCACTTCGCAGTAGACGCCGGCCTCGCGCACCCTGCGTGCGATCAGTTGGCTGTACTGCCCGCCGAAATCGATGATGATCACGGTCTCCCTCATCTAAGACTCCTTTCCTGCGCCGCGCGGATAAAGGCGGCGAACAGCGGGTGGGGGCGGTTCGGCCGGCTCAGGAATTCCGGATGGAACTGCACGCCGACGAACCACGGCCCGTCCGCCCGTTCCACGATCTCGACCAGCGTGCCGTCGGGTGAGAGGCCGGAGAGCCGCATGCCGCCCTCTTCGAAGGCATCCCGGTAAGCGTTGGCAAATTCATAGCGGTGGCGGTGCCTTTCGGAAATGAAGTCCGTCCCGTAGGCCTTTGCCGCCAGACTTCCCGCTGTAAGGCGGCAGGGCCAGGCGCCGAGGCGCATCGTCCCGCCCTTGTCGATGATATGTTTCTGGTCCGGCATGAGGTCGATGACCGGATGCGCGGTATTTTCGTCAAATTCCGTGGAGTTCGCGTCCGCAAAGCCGAGGACGTTCCGGGCAAATTCGATCACCGCGATCTGCATGCCGAGGCAGATGCCGAAGTAGGGGATGCCGCGCTCTCTGGCGAAGCGGGCGGCCGTGATCATGCCTTCCGTGCCGCGGCTCCCGAAGCCGCCGGGTACCAGGATCCCGTCGCAGCCTCCGAGGATCCCGGCAGCATTTTCCTCTGTCACCGTCTCGGAATCGGTCCACTGAATGTCGGCCTTCACACCGGCAGCTGCCGCTGCATGGTGCAGGGCTTCTTCAATGCTGAGGTACGCGTCGTGCAGCTGCACGTATTTGCCGACGAGCGCGATCCTGAGCGTGCCCTCAGCGCCGCGGATGCGTTCCACCATGGCCTGCCATTCCGCAAGATCCGGCTTTTTCTGCGGCAGATCCAGTTTCCGGCAGACGGTCTCCGCCAGGCCTTCCTCCTCCAGCATCAGGGGCACCGCATAGATCGTGTCGGCCGTCAGGTTCTCGATCACGGCATCCTTGTCGATATTGCACAGGAGCGCGATCTTATCACGGATATCTTCCGAAAGCGGCTGGTTCGAGCGGCAGACCAGGATGTCCGGCTTGATGCCTGCGGCCTGCAGTTCGCGTACGGAGTGCTGTACCGGCTTGCTTTTCAGTTCGCCGCTGCCCGGGATCTCCACGACCAGAGGTACGTGAATGAAGCAGACGTTTTCCCGGCCCTGCTCGGCGGCCACCTGGCGGATCGCTTCCAGATACGGCTGGCTTTCGATGTCGCCGACGGTGCCGCCGATCTCGCAGACCGCAGCATCCAGGCCCTTGCCGGCCATTGCGTAAATATTCTGTTTGATCTCATCGGTGATGTGGGGGATGATCTGAACGGTGTGTCCGAGATAGCCGCCCTGCCGTTCCCGGTTCAGGACGTTCCAGTAGATTTTTCCGGAAGAGACGGAAGAGTCGGCGCTCAGCGCCTCATCGGCAAAGCGCTCGTAATGTCCGAGGTCGAGGTCGGTCTCCGCACCGTCGTCGGTCACGAAGACCTCTCCGTGCTGGTAGGGACTCATCGTCCCCGGGTCGACGTTCAGGTAGGGGTCGAATTTCTGGTTCTGCACCTTGAAGCCTCTGGCCTTCAGCAGCCTTGCCAGAGAAGAGGCGCATATCCCCTTGCCAAGCCCGGATACGACGCCTCCTGTCACAAAAATGTATTTCATTGCCTTGCTCCTGTCAGACGGATCCTGACTGCACCGGCGCGTCCGAAAGACGCCGCCGCGAAAAATAAAAAACACTTCTGCAGTTTACCATATTGACCGGAGGAAACAAAATATATATAATATTGGCAAATCAATACGATTTGCATATGATAAAACCGGAAAACGAGGAGATAAGCCAATGGAATTGCGCACGCTTCGCTATTTCGTCACCGTGGCAGAAGAACTGAACATTACCCGGGCAGCCGGCCTTCTGAACATCAGCCAGCCCCCGCTCAGCCAGCAGCTGAAGAATCTGGAGGAAGAACTGGATACCGTCCTGTTCATCCGGGGGAAGCGCCGGCTGGAACTCACCGAATCCGGAAAAATGCTTTATCAGCGTGCCAAGGACATTCTGAGCCTCTCGGAAAAGACGGAGGCGGAGATCCGCTCGCTGAAGGCCGGGATGACCGGGACCGTATCCATCGGCCTCGTGGAAGGCATGGCGCCGGACATCGCGGCCGAATGGTTCGCAGGTTTCCTGAAAGAGCACCCGCAGGTACGTTTCCGCATCCTCGACGGCAACAGTGACGACCTGATCGAGAAAATGCGCGGCGGTCTGATCGGCCTCGCGGTGATCACGGCGCCCTACGACCAGCAGCTCCTGAACAGCTTTCAGGTGGGGCAGGAGAGGATGGCGGCGCTGATGCGCCGCGACCATCCGCTGGCGGAGCGGGAAAGCCTGAGCGCCGAAGACCTGCTGCCGGAGCCGCTCATCGTGCCGAGCCGTAAGGCACATGTCGACACGATCCGCCGCTGGTTCCGCGGGACCGGACAGAATCCCGGGATCATCTGTGAAATGGACAATTATTTGGACGCGGCGGCGCTCGCCGGGCGCGGCGTCGGGATCAGCATTTTCCCGCAGACGGCCTACGTCATGAACGATTCGCTCATTCAGAAAGAGATCCTGGCGCCGAATACCGCGGTCGATTATCTTTTTGTCTGGCGGAAAGGACACCAGCTGTCGCTGCTGGAGGAAACGTTCATCGATTACGTCAAGGCGCAGTACAACGGATAACGGTCATGACGAAGAGGGCGGCCCTGCGGCCGCCCTCTTTGCTTTATCCGGAATGATGTTTTTATCTCTTCTTGTACAGCAGCAGTTCCGGCTCGGTGCCGCCTTCCGCGTAAGTGCAGATCAGGATGAAGTCAGCGTTGGCAAGGACGCCGAAGCAACGTTCTTCTCCGGGAACTTCCAGCTGCGTGCCCAGGTAGGTCGTGCCGTCGTCCAGAAATTTGACCGCGGCCCCGCCGGGCAGCGGATAGGCAAGGTTCACATAGGAACCGACGAGGGCATTCAGGGACTCGACCTTCGGCATTCCCGGGATCCCGAGCGCATTGATCTCCTCGACCAGCTGCTTCTTGAAGGCGTCAAACTTCCCGCCGTCGCTGAGCTCTTTGTGACGCTTCCAGTAATCCAGCTCCGGCAGGCGGTGTTTCAGATACCCGCGCGCCTGCTCCTCGGAAAAGCCGTCCCCGGCCATGTTCTTCACGCACACCTCGATCAGGTCGTCCATGCTGTCATAGGTGTAGGTCCCGTCGGCGTAGCACCACTTGCAGTAGTCCTCGTTGAGCGAACTGTCCGCGTTCCGGCCGATGATCGTATCGTCGAGCGGCATGCCGCAGCACTGGCAGAAGAGCTGTCGCGGCGAGCCGAGCAGTGTGTTGATGGAGACGTTGAAGAGGTTCGAAAGAAGTTTCAGGGTCTCGGTATTCGGCACGGTGTCGCCGTTTTCCCAGCGGGAGACGGCCTGCCTCGTCACGAAGACTTTTTCCGCGAGCTCATCCTGCGAGAACCCGCTTTTCGTTCTCAGATCATAAATCACTTCCTGTGTGGTCATGGAAAAACCTCCTTGCTGCCTTGACTGACTTTATCCTAGTATGAAAATGAGCACCGTGCAAGCAACCTGCTGTTGCGCAGCCGAAAATTGCCGCACAATAGCCCAGTTCCCTGCAGCTGGGGCGGCTGCCTTCATCTTTTTTGCTTTATTCAGGCACCTGCTGTCTTCATTTCTCAGACGGAATCTCGATAGAGATGGATAATCGGCCTCCCAACGCCTGCGCAATTTTTTCTAAAGTTGCAACAGAAGGATTGGCAACGCCCCGCTCGATCTTTGATATATCGGACTGGTCGATCCCGCAAAGATCCGCAAGCTGCTTCTGCGAGATGTCCGCCTCCGCTCTGGCGGAAGCGACTGCGTGAGCTGACGCCTGATGAATGACAAGGACTTCTCTGCGAAGGTTTTCACCCTCTTCATAGATCGTTTCGGCGTCAATATCCAGTTCGTCATTCCAGACGATACCGTAAGCACCTATCAGCTTTCCGGACAGGAACAGACTTCGGTCTTCCAGCTGTTTCAACTGCGGATATTTAGGGAACAGCGTGCGCATATCGTAGCGCTTAACATAACCGTCCTGAAATAAGACTTCCAGAGTTGTTCCTTCAAGTAATCTCAATTCTGCTGCTTTGTGAAACATAACGACATCTCCCTCTTGCCCTGTCTCGCTGTTACGTCAGCGGAGGCAGCTTTTGATACTTCCCGCTTTCCCACATTTCGAGCAGTTCATTTTGATATTTCAAAATGAATTCCTGTACTAACGCCTTTGCCTTTGGAGGAAATTCACCTTCAATGATCTCTCCTGTAGCGATCAGAAACGGGGCGTCCAGATCCTGCGTGATCGCATGTACGTGCGGAGGATTATGTTCCTTGCTGCGCAGGTACATGACAATAATGATCCCGTAGAAGTAGCTGATCGTTGGAATGAGATGTCTCCTTTCTAAGATTTTGCAGCTTGACTATAGGGGATATATACCCTAATGTCAAGAATAAAAAAACACGGTCATTTCGTCTTCCGCGCTCCCCTCACCAGCCGCCAGAGCGGCAGGAGGATGAGATAGAAAGCGGTAAGGACGGCGGCGGACGGTGCGCCGGCTGCGGCAAGCGGCACGGCGCAGGCAATGGACCAGGGAATGAGCGGCGCGGTCACGACTGCGCTGTCCTCAAGGTCGAGGGCGAGAACTTCCTTATCGGCATATTCGCCGCGGCAGAGCTGCTCGGTCAGGAGGATGGTCAGGGTCTGGTTGCAGGCGATGACGCCGGTGAGGACGGAGGTGACGAGAGTGGCAGCGTAGGCGCCTGTCTTTGCGGCCAGCCTGCCGATAAGGCGTTTGGCCTTACCCAGCATCCCAGTCTTCTGAAAGATCCCGGAGTAGGCGGAGGAAAGGCAGACGATGCAGGCGACGCGGATCATGGAGACGATGCCGCCCCCGCTGACGAGACGGGCGACCTCAGCATCCGCAGGCGTAAAGCCGGATAACGCGGCGCGCAGGATCTCTGCCGCGGAAAGGTTCTGAAGGATGAAACACAGCGGGACCGCGGTCAGGATGCTGACGCTCATGGCAAGCTTTACGTTTACGCGGAATGCCGCCAGGACCAGGATGACGGCCGCCGGGATGAGGGCGGTCCAGTGCAGCCGGAAACTCCGGGAGAACAGGGCTTCGAGATCCATGACGGAGCCCTCGCGCGGGAGCGTCAGTCCGATCCCGGCGTAGATGCCGCAGGCAAGCAGAAACGGAACGAAGGCCGTTTTGACCATGCGGCGGATGTTGTCGTAGATATCGGTCTTCGTGACGGCAGCGACCAGGAGGGCGCTCGTGGAAACGGGAGAGCAGCGGTCACCGAAGAATGCACCGGACAGCACTGCGCCGCCGGTAAGCAGAGGGGAGACGCCCATGGCGGTGCCGATCGCTGCGCAGATGACACCCATGGTGGCGGCGGTCCCGAAGGAGGTTCCCGTCAGCACGGAGACCAGGCAGTTAAGGAGAAAGGCCATCAGAAGGAAGACGGACGGCCGGATCAGGCCGGAGGCATAGCAGACGATGACGGGGATCGTCCCGGCTGCGCGCCAGAGCGCCGTCATGATCCCGATCAGGAAGAAGGTGATGAGGATGTTGCGGACAGTCCTGATCCCTTCGAAGGCCATGCTGAATAGTTCGCGCCAGGAAAAGCCTTTGCGCCTGCCGTACAGCAAAAAGACGAGCAGGCCGAAGGCGAGGGCGTACAGGATCGACAGATCCAGTACGATGCAGATAAGCAGGGCGGCACAGAAAAGGCCGAGCGCGATCCATTCCATGGAAAACTCCTTGCGCATTTCGGGGCGCGGAGGCGGTGAGGCGGTCAGGCCTTCGGCGGGAGGGCAGCGAGTTTCCCGATGGGGTTGCCCTTTGCCGAGAATTTTTCTTCGTATTCGGTCATGACGTTGCCCTCGGATAGGACCGGGTCATGATGAAGGTCGCGGGTGAGAAGGGTGAGCGTCCAGCCCTCGTTTTTCAGGGTCTCTGCGGACCAGTCAAAGAGGGGCATGTTGTCGGTCTTGAATTCAAGGCGGCCGTCAGGCGCGAGCAGGCTCTGCCACATTTTCAGAAAGCCCGGCGCGGTCAGGCGGCGCTTTGCGTGGCGGTCCTTCGGCCAGGGATCGGAGAAATTGAGGTAGATGATGTCGACTTCGCCTTCCTCAAATACCTCGGAAAGGCCGCGCGCATCCATCCAAAGGAACTTCAGGTTGGCCAGCTGCTCGCGGTCCTTCTTCAGCGCCTTGAACAGGACACTGGAGTAAAAATCCAGTCCAACATAGGCAATTTCGGGGTTTAAGGCGGCTAACTGCGTGACAAATTTCCCCTTGCCGCAGCCAATCTCAAGGGCAATCTTCCGCCCGCCGAAGTATTCCCTCCACTTGCCCTTCATGCTTTCGGGCTCGTGGATGACCTGCGGGCTGGCTGCGACGACGTCTTCGGATCCCGTGATATGTTTCAGACGCATAACTGACCTCCTGCGGCCGGATGCCGCGACGCCACTATACCATGAAGGCGCCTTCCGGCGCAAGTTTCCATCTTTCTTTTCTCAGTCTTTTGCTGGCGCAGGGACGCTCCGGCTGTTATAATGGAACAAACACTTATCCGACAGGAGAGAGCAATGATCAGAAGATTCGTTTCAGGACGGCCGGTCGTGACCGGCGCCGTGGTTCGCAGGCTGCCGGCCGAAAGCATGGACGGCTTCCCTTTCGCGCATCGCCCGGACGGCGGGCGCTTTGTCTTTTCCTTCCCGCTGGAGAAGGACGGGATCGTGTACGGGCTCGGCGAAGCGCCGCGCGGGATCAATAAGCGCGGCTGGATCTACCGGAGCTTCTGCAGCGATGACTATCTGCATACGGAGGAGAAGGAGGCCTTCTACGCCGCACACAATTTCCTGCTTCATGACGGTTGCGGGATCTTCATCGATTTTCCGGCGGAGATCCGCTGGGACATCGGATATACCCGCGCGGATGAGGCGGTGATCACCCTGGACGGAGAGGATTTTGAGATCTATCTGATCTTCGGGGAGACGCCGCGTGCCATCGTCCGCGAATTCCGCTCCCTGATCGGGAAAAGCTACGTCCCGCCGTTCTGGTCCTTCGGCTTCCAGCAGTCCCGCTGGAGCTACCATAATGCCGAAGCGGTACGGGACATCGTCCGCGGCTATGACGAGGCCGAGCTCCCGCTGGACGCCGTTTACCTGGATATCGACTACATGGATCACTATAAGAACTTCACGGTGGATCGGGAGGCCTTTCCGGATCTTGCCGGCCTTGCCGCGGAGATGAAGTCGGAAGGGATCCACCTCGTTCCCATCATCGATGCCGGCGTCAAAAAAGAAGAAGGCTACGCGGTCTATGAAGAAGGCCGGGACAAAGGCTATTTCTGCAAAAATGAGGACGGCACCGACTTCGAAGGCGCTGTCTGGCCGGGCACCGTGGGCTTCCCTGACTTCCTGCGTCCCGAGGTGCGAGCGTGGTTCGGCGAAAAGTACCGCGTCCTTACCGACATGGGCATCGACGGCTTCTGGAACGACATGAACGAACCGGCGATCTTTTACTCCGCGAAAGGCCTTGCAGATGCCCTAGAAACGGCGTCGGAGATGCGCGGCAAAAATCTTGATCTTTCGCAGTTCTTTGCACTGAAAGGCGCTTTCGAAGGGCTGGACAACCGGCGGGAGGACTATGCCTCGATCTTTCATGAGATCGGCGGGCAGCCTGTGAACCACATGCGTGTCCACAATCTTTACGGGGCTTCCATGACCCGGGCGGCCGGTGAATTCTTTGAAGAGGTGTTCGGAAAGGAAAAGATCCTGCTGATCTCCCGCGCATCCTGCATCGGCGCGCACCGCTATGGCGGCATCTGGTTCGGCGACAACCATTCGTGGTGGCAGCACATCCTGCTGTGCCTGAAGATGCTGCCCTCCGCCAACATGTGCGGCTTCCTGTACTGCGGGGCAGACCTCGGCGGTTTCGGCGGCAACACGACGCCCGACCTTCTGCTCCGTTTCCTCGCACTCGGTGTCTTCACCCCGCTCATGCGCAACCACTCTGCGATGGGCACCCGCGATCAGGAATGCTTCCGCTTCGAAAATACGGCGGATTTCCGGGACGTCATCCGGGTCCGCTACCGTCTGATCCCTTATCTGTACGAAACGTTCCGCCGCGCGGCGGAGGAAGGGGACATGATGTTCCGTCCGCTTTCCTTCGACTGGCCGGACGATCCCCTTGCCCGCGAATGTGAAACGCAGCTGCTGCTCGGCGAAGAGTGCATGATCGCGCCGGTGTATGAGCAGAACGCTTCCGGCCGGACGGTGTACCTGCCCGAGGAAATGTGCTTCGTAAAGCTCTCGGGAGACCGCATTACGGCGAAAGAGATCCTTCCTCCCGGTCTTCACTATATCCGCGTCGCCCTGAACGAGGTGCCGCTCTTCCTGAGAAAGGGAAAGAGCATCCCGCTCTGCCGCCCCGCTCTCCGCACCTCAAGGTTGGATTTAGCAGGGAAAGAAAACCTCACGTGGTGAACACCGGAGTATCCATGCCATAAGCGCGAGCGGGCCGTCCATACCTGAGCGAGCGCGCCCGAAACGGTCTTTCGAAGCGACTTGGAAGCGAAGCGGACCGGAGCTGAGAAAGACTGTTCGAAGCAGCGAGCGTAACAACCCAAAGCAGCGAGCGCGAACTGTGCCTGAGATAGATATTTCTTGCCTCGCGCGCGCATGTGTGCTATAATCCAACCAAGTATGCCCATCTTTTGGGTATTTTCGGCTGTCCGCAGCCAAGGACCCGGAGCGGCTCATCTGCCGTGACGGATAAGGAGACAAACATGAACACCTACGACAAGAAACCCTACTACATCACCACCGCCATTGCCTACGCCTCGGGCAAGCCGCACATCGGCAACTGCTATGAGATCGTCCTGACGGATGCCATTGCCAGATTCCGCAGAGCCCAGGGCTACGACGTCTTCTTCCAGACCGGCACCGACGAACACGGCCAGAAGATCGAAAACAAGGCGGCAGCCGCGGGCAAGGATCCGAAGAGCTTCGTGGACGAGACCGCCGGTCTCATTCAGAGCATCTGGGACTCCCTGAACATTTCCTACGACAAGTTCATCCGCACCACCGACAGCTTCCATGAGGCCGAGGTCCAGAAGATCTTTAAGAAACTCTACGATCAGGGCGATATCTACAAAGGCGCCTACGAAGGCTGGTACTGCGTGCCCGACGAGTCTTTCTTTACGGAAAGCCAGGTCGTGGAAAAGGACGGCGTGAAGGTCTGCCCCGACTGCGGCCGCCCCGTGGAAAAGGCCAAGGAAGAAGCGTATTTCTTCAGGATGAGCAAATACGCGCCGGCGCTGATCGACCATATCAATAAACATCCCGAGTTCATCCAGCCCGTTTCCCGCAAGAATGAGATGATGAACAATTTCCTGCTGCCGGGCCTGCAGGACCTGTGCGTGTCCCGCACCTCCTTCAAGTGGGGCATCCCGGTCACCTTCGACGAAAAGCACGTCGTCTACGTCTGGCTGGACGCGCTGACCAACTACATCACTGGCATCGGCTACCACTGCGGCGGCGAAAGCACGGAGCAGTATAAGAAATTCTGGCCGGCAGACGTCCACGTCATCGGCAAGGACATCATCCGCTTCCATACCATTTACTGGCCGATCTTCCTGATGGCGCTCGGCGAACCGCTCCCGAAGCAGGTCTTCGGCCATCCCTGGCTGCTGCAGGGCGACGGCAAGATGTCGAAGTCGCGCGGCAACGTCCTCTACGCTGACACCCTGATCGATTTCTTCGGCCTCGATGCGGTGCGCTATTTCGTGCTGCACGAGATGCCGTTTGAAAATGACGGCGTGATCACCTGGGATCTGCTGATCGAACGGATCAACACAGACCTCGCGAACGTCCTCGGCAATCTGCTGAACCGCACCGTCGCGATGAGCAACAAGTATTTCGGCGGTACCGTTCGAAACGGCGGCGTGAGCGAGCCCGTGGACGATGAACTGATCGCCCTTGCAAAGGAAACGCCCGCGCGCTGCGAGAAGGCGATGGAGACTCTGCACGTGGCAGATGCCCTGACCGAGATCTGGAACCTCTTCAAGCGCTGCAACAAATATATCGACGAGACGATGCCCTGGGCACTTGCGAAGGATCCCGAAAAGCAGGAACGCCTTGCGACTGTGCTGTACAACCTCCGCGAAGGGCTCACCGTCGGCGCGAGCCTGCTCGCTCCCTTCCTGCCGGATACCGCGAAGAAGATCACGGACCAGCTTGGGACGGAACCGTATTCCTTTGCCGAACTCGGCGGTTTTGGCCTGCACGGGGAGACGAAGGTAACGGAGAAGCCGGAGCAGCTCTTTGCGAGACTCGATCCTGCTGCCGTCATGGCGAAGGTGAAGGAGATGTTCCCGGCGCCGGAAGAAAAGAAGGAAGAACAGCCCGCTCCGGAAGAAAAGACAGAGGAGAAGCCCCTTGTTCACAAGCCCGAGATCGAGTACGACGATTTCGCAAAGCTCGAATTCCGCATCGGCGAGATCATCGCCTGCGAAGAGGTCCCGAAGTCCAGAAAACTCCTCTGCAACACCATCCGTTTCGGCAGTGAGACCCGTCAGATCCTTTCCGGGATCAAGGCCTGGTACAAGCCCGAGGAAATGGTCGGCAAGAAGGTCATGGCCATCGTGAACCTGAAGCCCGCGAAACTTGCCGGCATGCTGAGCGAGGGCATGATCCTCGCTGCGGAGGATGAAGAGGGGAACCTTTCCCTGATGACCCCCGAAAAAGAAGTCGCCGGCGGCGCCGAAGTACGGTAAGAAGAAGGAATAAACATGAGCATAATCGATAAGATCTTCGGATCCTACAGCGACCGCGAATTAAAACGCATCAAACCGCTGGTGGATAAAATCGAAGCCTTGCGTCCGACGATGCAGGCCATGACCCAGGAAGAGATGCAGGCAAAGACCCGTGAGTTCAAGGAACGCCTGGCAAACGGCGAGACCCTGGACGACATCCTGGTCGAAGCCTTCGCCCTCGTGCGCGAAAGCGCGAAGCGCGCCATCGGTCTGGAACACTACCGCGTCCAGCTGATCGGCGGCATCATCCTGCATCAGGGGCGCATCGCCGAAATGAAGACCGGTGAAGGCAAGACCCTGGTCTCGACTCTCCCGGCCTATCTGAACGCTCTGGAAGGCAAGGGCGTCCACATCGTCACGGTCAACGACTACCTGGCCAAGCGTGACGCGGAGTGGATGGGCAAGGTCCATGAATACCTGGGGCTCACCGTCGGCTGCGTGCTGAACAGCATGACGCCCGAGGAACGCCGCGCCGCCTACAACTGCGACATCACCTACGTCACGAACAACGAGCTCGGTTTCGACTACCTGCGTGACAACATGGTCATCTATAAGGAGGAAATGGTCCTCCGCGACCTGCACTACGCGATCATCGACGAGGTCGACTCGGTCCTCATCGACGAGGCCAGAACCCCCCTGATCATTTCCGGCCAGAGCGGCAAGTCCACGAAACTCTATGAGACCTGCGACTATCTGGCGACCCGCCTGAAGAAGGGAGAGGCCAAGGAACTGTCCAAGATGGACATGATCATGAACGAAGAGGAGCAGGAGACCGGCGACTTCATCGTCAACGAGAAGGAAAAGCAGGTCCACCTGACCGCGGAAGGCATTGACAAGGTCGAGAAATTCTTCCAGATCGACAACCTGGCCGACATGGAGAACCAGGACATCCAGCACAACATGATCCTGGCCCTGCGCGCGCATTACCTGATGTTCCGCGACAAGGACTACATGGTGAAGGACAACGAAGTCTTCATCGTCGATGAGTTCACCGGGCGCGTGCTGCCAGGCCGCCGCTACTCGGACGGTCTGCACCAGGCCATCGAAGCCAAGGAACACGTCAAGGTCAAGCGCGAGTCGAAGACCCTCGCAACCATCACCTTCCAGAACTTTTTCAACAAGTTTGAGAAAAAGGCCGGCATGACCGGTACGGCCATGACCGAAGAGAAGGAATTCCGCGACATCTACGGCATGGACGTCATTGCGATCCCGACCAACGTCCCGGTCATCAGAAAAGACCTGAACGACCAGGTGTACAAGACCAAGCGCGAAAAGCTCCACGCGATCGTGGAAGCCGTCACCGAGGCACATGAGAAGGGCCAGCCCGTCCTGGTCGGTACCGTGACCATCGATTCTTCGGAAGAGATCGCCGCGATGCTCCGGAAAAAGGGTGTCAAGCTGAACGTCCTGAACGCGCGCTACCATGAGATGGAAGCCGAGATCATCGCAGATGCCGGACGCCACGGGGCGGTCACCATCGCGACCAACATGGCCGGCCGCGGTACCGACATCAAACTGGACGACGAAGCAAGAGCCGCCGGCGGCCTGAAGATCGTGGGTACCGAACGCCACGAATCCCGCCGCATCGACAACCAGCTGCGCGGCCGTTCCGGCCGTCAGGGCGATCCCGGCGAATCCTGCTTCTACATCTCCCTCGAAGACGATCTGATGCGTCTGTTCGGCGGCGAGAAAATGCTGAACATGTTCAATTCCCTGAACGTGCCGGACAACGAACCCATCGAACACAAGATGCTGTCGAGTGCCATCGAACGTGCCCAGAAGCGCATTGAGGGCAACAACTTCGGCATCCGCAAAGCCCTGCTTGAATACGACCAGGTCAAGAACGAACAGCGCGAGATCATCTACGCCGAGCGCCGGAAGGTCCTGGACGGCGAGAACATGCGCGGCGTGATCATGAACATGATCAGCGACGTCTGCGACGGCATGGTGGATGCCTGCATCGGCGAGGACGCTTCGGCGGACGAATGGGATCTGACCGAACTGAACCAGTCCCTGCTGCCGATCGTCCCGATCGAACCCGTTACCTACGACGTCGTGAAGGACATGAAGAAGAATGACCTGAAGCAGTACGTCAAGGAACAGGCGGTCCGTCTCTACGAAGAGAAGGAAGCCATGGTCGGCAACGACGAGAAGATGCGTGAGATCGAGCGCGTGGTGCTGCTGCGCTCCGTCGACCGCCGCTGGATGAACCACATCGACGACATGGAACAGCTGCGCCAGGGCATCGGCCTGCAGGCCTACGGCAACAAGAACCCGGTCGTCGAGTACAAGATGCAGGGCTTCGACATGTTCGAGGCCATGACCGCCGGCATTCAGGACGATACGGTCCAGGCGCTCATGCACATCCGCCAGGAACAGAAGGTGGAGCGCGAGCAGGTGGCGAAGGCCATGGGGACCAACCGCGACGACAGCGTAACGAAAGCCCCGGTCAAGCGCGCCGAAGTGAAGATCTACCCGAATTCCCCCTGCCCCTGCGGCAGCGGCAAGAAGTACAAGCAGTGCCACGGACGCCCCGGCGCCCCGAAGCTGCAGGCATAGGAGAATGACATGCTGGAACTTGACCAGTACAAAACTACCCTCGGTACCCTGAAGGAACCTCTTGAAGAGGTCAAGGGCTCGCTGGATCTTGCGGGAAAGCAGAACCGCGTCATCGAACTGGAAAAGATGATGGAAGAGCCTACCTTCTGGAACGACGCCGAGAAGGCGGCGAAGATCACGACCGAACTGAAAAACACCAAGGACACCGTGAAAAAGATCACGGACCTGGCGCAGGAATACGACGATATCGGGATGATGATCGAGCTGGCTTACGAAGAAGATGACGAAGAGACGACAGCTGAGGTCGGAAGGATGCTGGAGCGCTTTGCGGATGAACTCGAAACGCTCCGGATGAGCACGCTCTTAAACGGTGAGTTCGACGACAAGAACGCGATCGTGACGCTTCACTCGGGCGCGGGCGGTACGGAATCCTGCGACTGGTGCGAGATGCTTTACCGCATGTACACCCGCTGGGCGGCCGCGAAAGGCTATACCGTGGACGTCCTCGACCTGCAGGACGGCGACGAAGCCGGCATCAAGTCCGTGACCATGCAGATCAACGGGCTGAATGCCTACGGCTACATGCGCTCCGAACACGGCATCCACCGGCTGGTGCGCATCTCGCCTTTCAATGCCCAGGCCAAGCGCCAGACCAGTTTCGTGTCCTGCGACGTCATGCCGGACATTGAAGAAGACCTGGATATCGAGATCCCGGACGACGACATCCGCATCGACGTGTTCCGCTCGAGCGGCGCCGGCGGCCAGAAGGTCAACAAGACCTCCTCGGCCATCCGCATCACCCACTACCCGACCGGTATCGTGGTGCAGTGCCAGAACGAGCGCTCGCAGTACCAGAATAAAGACAAGGCCATGCAGATGCTGAAGGCCAAGCTCTTCATTCTGAAGCAGCAGGAAAACGCCGAGAAGGCCGGCGCGATCCGCGGCGAAGTGGCCGACATCGCCTGGGGCAGCCAGATCCGTTCCTACGTGCTGCAGCCCTACACGATGGTAAAAGATCACCGCACCGGCGTGGAAACAGCCAACGCAGGCGCGGTGCTTGACGGCGATATCGATAAGTTCATGGGCGGGTATCTGAAGTGGAAGGCGCTCGGCGGAAAGCAGCCGGCGCAGGAAGTGTAAGACGCAGCCCGGAACAGGAACTCAGGACGTCTCTTCCCCCGGCAGAGAGGCGTAGCGGCTCTGCTCTTTCAGGGTGATGTCGATCATTTCCTTGCCCCGTTCATCGAGCATGTGGTAGGTCTTTATGATCTCCCGCTCGCGGGCGTCCATCCGGACGGCGGGGAAGGGATCCTCGGTGAGCCCGAGCAGATAGTCCACGGAAACATCAAGAGCTTTTGCGAGGATGATCATGGTTTCCCAGTTGGGACGCCGCAGATCTCTCTCGTATAATGAATAAGCCTGCCGGGAAACATGGGCCAGATCGGCCAGCTCGCTTTGTGATAAGCCTTTTTGGCGGCGGGCTTCTTTCAGTCGCAAGTTCATGGAGATCCCTCCTTTCCTGAGAAAATTATAACCCAGGAGAAGGGGATTTCACGGGCAGGGACAAAGTGTTGCGGAATGTGACGCAAAAGCCCGGATTTGTCAACAGACTGTTGACACGAGATCAGAAAAGTCCCGAAATTCGCCTGCGGGGACGCCCGCGGAGCTTGGCCTCTTCAGTGGGAGGCCGGACAGAAGGTGCTATGAACTATATCGTTTTTGACCTGGAATGGAACCAGGCGCCCGCCGGACGGGCCCGTCCGAATCCCAAACTTCCCTTTGAGATCCTTGAGATCGGGGCCGTCAAGCTGAACTCCCGTCTGAAGACCGTCAGTGAATTTCATGAGACCATTAAGCCTTTGGTCTACCGGGAGATGAACAAGCAGACCCAGAAGATCGTCCATCTGGACATGAATGAACTGAAGAATTCCAAGACCTTTTCCCCTGCTGCGCGTCATTTCCTCGAATGGTGCGGAGAGGATCCGATGTTCGTGACCTGGGGGCCGTCAGACCTTTTCGAACTGCAGCGGAACCTCGAATATTACAAGATCCGCTACGATTTCCCGAAGCCGCTCCTGTACTACGATCTGCAGAAACTGTACAGTCTCGCGCTCATGGACGGCAAGAAGCGGCCGGCCCTGCAGGAGGCGGTGGAGGCGCTTGAGATCCCCGAGACGAAGCCCTTCCACGGCGCCTTCGAAGACGCGTGGTACACGGCCGAGGTCATGAAAAAACTGAACCTGAAGCCGGTCCTGGAGTACAAGTCCGTCGACTATTACCGCCTGCCGGAGACCCGGGAGGAAGAGGTCTATCTGCATTTCAAGACCTACGACAAGTACGTATCGGTACCGTTCGACACCAAGGAAGACGCCCTGAACGACAAGACCGTGACGGCGATCCGCTGCCCGAAATGCGGGCTGCCGGTCATCCACCGTATGAAATGGTTCGCTTCGGCGACCGGCAACATGTATTACGCGCTGATCCAGTGCCCCCTGCATGGCAATGTCAAGGGGAAGATCCGCATCCGCAAGACGCGCGGCGAGAAGATCTTCATCGTGAAGACGATCAAGCCCGCGACCGAGAAGGACGTGGAGGACCTGAAGGCAAGAAAAGAAGCCGTCCGTGAGAAACGTCACAAACGGCTTGAAAAGGAAAGGGCTGCCCGCAAGCGGAAAAAGGCGGCGGCCAGAGCGACAGCTTACAGCTCGAAGGAGTCGTAAGGGATCCCCAGGCGGTCGAGAGTTTTCTTCTCGCGGTCCTGGCAGGTGAAGAGAAAGACCTGGCCGCGGTAGTTTTCGTGCAGCCAGCGAAGGCAGGCATCCAGCCGCTCGCTGTCATACATGGCGAAACTGTCGTCAAAGAAGAGCGGCATCTCCTCGTGCGGCCACAGGCAGCGCACGACGGCGAGCCTGAAGGAAAAATACAGCTGTTCCATAGCACCGGCGGATAATGCGCCCGGTGCTATTTTTCTGCCCTTGGACAGGGCAAAGAGTTCGAGACTGTCGCTGACTTCCAGCCCGTCGTAGGCACCGCCGGTGATCTCGGAGAAGATCGCGGAGGCTTCCCTGGTGAGCGGCGCGCCGAAACTCACGGAAGCGTCCTCTGCAAGCGCCGTCAGAACGGCGCCGGCGCGCGCAATCGCGGCGATCTCGTCCCGAAGGCGTTCGTTTTCCTTCAGGATGGGCTTTATGGCTTCCTTCCGTGCCAGGGCTTCGCGGATCGTCAGTTCCCACTGTTCACGCCGGACCTTCAGGATCAGCTGCTCATTCAGGACTTCGTTCATGGCTTCACGTGATGCGGACAGGCTGACCAGCTCCTCCGTATCCTGTTCGAAAACGCGGCGCTTTTCCGCGAGGTAGTCGAAAAGCTGCACCACCTTCTCAAGGTAGCCCTTCATCTCACCCGCTTCCTTTAACGTGCCCTGCGCCTTGTATCTGGGCAGGTACCCTGAAAGCATCTCGGTCAGGATCTGCCGGTTCTTTTCGTTGGCGGCGTTCGCGTCGGTCCGGCGGGTCATGCGGACGAAGAAGGTCGCGGCCAGAAGCGCTGCGGCAAACAGCGGGATCAAAGGCAGGAGCCCGGCACCGCTCTGGATGATGCGGTTCAGGAAAAAGATGGAGAAGAGGAGGACCAGGACCGTGACGAGGGAAAGGACGTTCAGGATGCCGGAACCGATGTTCCCGCCCTTATAGTCCCGTTCGTAGATCTCCATCTGCTCGAAGAGGACTTCGGTGCGGTGCAGATCGTCTTCGATGGTCTCCCGGGAGGTCGTGCCCATGTTCGTGAGCAGGGCTTCCTTCTGCCGGAGCTCCCGGTCCGCGTGTTCGCGTTCAGCCGTCAGTTCGCGGATGCGCGCGTCCTGCGCATCGGCTTCGGCTTTCAGGCGCTCATAATCGCCGCCTTCGGAGAGCGTACGCTGTTCCAGATCCCGGAGGGTCAGGTCCAAGGAGGCGTCCTCGGCCTCGGCAGCCGTGTCGATGCGGCGTTCCAGGGCCTTCCGGCGTGCTTTCAGGCTGAGGGCGGCAGCGTTCACGTTCAGGTGCTCATCGCCGCTGCTGCGGAGGTTCATGACGTGGTTCTGCAGATCCGCAGCCAGGCCGTCGCCGGTCGCCGCGCCGATCTGGCGGAACGAGAGCGTATTGGTGAAAACGTAGGGCGAGAGCCCGTCGGGGAAGGGAACTTCCTCCGGGCTGACCTGCCGTACACGCGCAGGCTCTTCGACGATGAGGCGGGACTGCGGCGGAGTCCGCGAGAAATCGCGGTCGGCGGTGACTTTCATCTCGCCGCGCGTCCAGGTAACGTAGCCGCCGTAAAGATCGGGCTCGGACCAGGGCAGGTTCGCGCGGTAGACGCCCGAAGCGGCGGCGCGTCCCTTCCCCTTTTCCATGCCGAACAGGAGCGCCGCAACTGCGGTGTGCAGGGTGCTCTTGCCGGACTCGTTTCTGCCGCTGATCAGGGTGATGCCGTCCTTAAAATCAAAACTTTTATCCCGCAGGGAGCCGAACTGGCGGATAACGCATTTGGTCAGTTTCACCGGATGGCCTCCTTTCCGCCGCCCGCGGTGCTCATGAGCGCGTCGAGCCCGTAGTACAGGGACTTCCGGGAGGAGGGATCGTCAGCCTTGCCGTCTTCGGTAAAGCTGCGGACGAAGCGGCCGAGCAGGTCGCCCGCCGGCCTTGCCAGGTATTCGTTCAGGGGATAGTCCGGCAGAGATCCGTCGATGACTTCGGCGATCCCGCCGATCCGAAGCAGCGCCTCACAGTCCGGAATGAACGCCGGATCCCGCCGTCCGGTGAGACGTATGTTCAGGACTTCCCGGGCCAGATCGTCCGCACGGCGGCGGATCAGGCTCTCCAGGCCGGAAGCAGTCATTTCCGGATTCATGTTGACGACAACGTCAGTATAGCGGAAATCCGAAAACGTCCGCCACTCGAGCCGGAATTCGTCCTTTTTCATCGTACCGAGGAAGAAACCGTGTGCGCCGGTCTCGGAATGGTCAAGCGCTTCCGGAGAGCCCGGTATGGCCACGCGGCCGTCCTGTGCGAGGGCCGGTTTGTGCAGATGGCCTAGCGCGGCGTAGTCCCAGCCGTTCGCTGCGATCCGCGCAGGATGAAGCGGCAGATGCCTTGCATCACCGCCGTGCGCGAGCAGAATGTGGCGGCGGCCGTTCTCCGGCGCCCGGAATTCATCCAGGCGGCTGTCGGTCAGTTCCTGTGCGTCATAGCTGAAGCCGTGTACCTCAAGATCCCACTGCGGGAAAAAGACGGAAGAAAGTTCGGGCGACGACAGGAAGGTCACCTGCGGGCAGAACGTGAAACGTGCATAGGCGGAGCCGGGCCGGATAAAATCGTGGTTGCCCGCGATCAGGACGACCTTCGTGCGGGGCAGCGTCGAGAAGAGATAATCGGCGTCCTTCAGCTCCCGCTCGGTCGGCGGCGCGTGAAAAAGATCCCCGGCAATGAGCAGGAGATCGATGTCCTCACGGGCACAGATCTCCGTAAGGCGCAGCAGAGAAGTGCGCACGGCATCCGCCCGGGCAAGGCCCCAGGGCTTGTCCTTATCCGGCAGCATGCCGAGATGCAGATCGGCGGTATGGATGAAACGCACGGTTTTCCTCCTTCAAAATGGATTTATTTGTATTATATCCTCTTTTTATCGTGCCGTAAAGTCCGCGCGCGTCTTTTCAATCCGCTCTTTCTGTGTTATAATACGAATGAACTTCAATATGGAGGAGTGTGACATGGTCAAAAAAGAAATGATCGCCATGCTGCTGGCCGGCGGCCAGGGCAGCCGTCTCGGCGTCCTGACACAGGGAATGGCCAAGCCTGCAGTGGCATTCGGCGGCAAATACTGCATCATCGATTTCCCTCTGAGCAACTGCGTGAACTCAGATGTGGATACGGTCGGGGTACTGACGCAGTACCAGCCGCTGCAGCTGAATACGCATATCGGCATCGGGATCCCGTGGGATCTGGATAAACAGGTGGGCGGCGTTACCATTCTGCCTCCTTACGAGAAGTCGGGTGACAGTGAATGGTATACCGGTACGGCTAACGCCATTTTCCAGAACCTGACCTACATGGACAGCTACAATCCTGAGTACGTGCTGATCCTCTCCGGCGACCATATCTACAAGATGGACTACGGCGAAATGCTGCAGCGCCACATCAAGGCCGGCGCCGAAGCGACGATCGCCGTCATGCCGGTCGACTGGAGCGAAGCACACCGCTACGGCATCCTGGTCACTGACAGCAACGGGAAGGTGACCGAGTTCGAGGAAAAGCCCGCGAATCCGCGGAGCAACCTCGCCTCCATGGGCATCTACATCTTCAATTACAAGACCCTGAGAGCGGCACTGACCGAACTCAAGCAGGTACCCGGCTGCGACTTCGGCATGCACGTGATCCCGTACCTCTTCCGTGAGACCGACAAGGTCTACGCCTACGAATTCAACGGCTACTGGAAGGACGTCGGAACGCTGACGACCTACTGGGAGACCAACATGGAACTGACGGATCTGGTTCCGGAATTCAACCTCTATGAGGAGTTCTGGCAGATCTATACGAGTGCGGAATCGCACGCGCCGGCCTATATGGGCAGCGAAGCGCAGGCCTCGCATTCGATCGTCGGCGACGGCAGCGAGGTCCTCGGCAAGGTGAAGCACTCCGTGCTCGGCTCCGACGTGAAAGTCGCCGCCGGCGCGAAGGTCATCGATTCCATCCTCATGAACGGCGTGACGGTCGGGGAAGGCGCCGTGGTGCGCAAGGCCATCATCGCCGAAAACACCGTGATCGGAAAGAACGCCAAACTCGGCGAGGGCAACTTTGAAGTCAGCCGCCTGGATCCGAAGGTATACAACAGTGATCTGGTCGTCATCGGCGCATCGAGCGTGATCCCCGAAGGCGTGAGCATCGGAAAGAACACCGCGATCTCCGGCGTGACCGGCCCTGAGGATTATCCGGATGGCGCGCTGGCCTCCGGCGGCTACATCCTGAAGAAGGAGGGGAAGAGATGAAAGCACTGGGAATCATTCTGGCCGGCGGCGGATCCGACCTCATGAAAGGTCTTACCGATATCCGCGCCGTGGCAGCCATGCCGGTGGCCGGGGCTTACCGTGCCGTCGACTTTGCGCTCAGCAACATGGCCAATTCGAAGATCAATACCGTAGCGGTGCTTACCCAGTACAGCTCCCGCTCGCTGAACGAGCACCTGAGCGCGCCCTCCTGGTGGGGCTTCGGCCGCAAGCAGGGCGGCCTGTATCTGCTGAACCCGACCATCACTCCGGAAAGCACCAACTGGTTCCGCGGAACGGCTGACGCCCTGGTGCAGAATCTGGATTTCATCAAGGAACGCCACGAACCTTACGTGGTCATCGCCTCCGGCGACGGCGTGTACAAGCTTGACTTTGACGACGTTATGGAGAAACACGTCGAAAGCGGCGCGCAGATCACCGTGGTCTGCCGCGACAAGGGCGATGCTGACTCCTCCCGCTTCGGTGTGCTTGAGACGGACGGCGAAGGCCGCATCACCGCATGGCACGAGAAGGAAGAAGGCGCGAAGGGACAGTACATCAACTGCGGCATCTACCTGATCCGCAGACTTCGCCTGATCCGCCTGCTCGAGGAATGCAAGCGCCGCGACGATTACGATTTCGTGCGCGACGTGCTGGTGCGGAACCTGGAACAGGAACGCATCAAAGCTTACGTGATGGACGGTTACTGGAAGAACATCGCCTCCGCGCAGTCATATTTCGAATGCAACATGGACATGCTGGATCCGGAGCTGAGAAGGAAATTCTTCTACGAATATCCGAAGATCTCCACGAAGGTGGATGACTTCCCTCCGGCCAAGTTCAACGAAAATGCCAAGGTCAGGAACGCACTGGCCGCGGGCGGCACCATCGTGAACGGCAGCGTGGAGAATTCGGTCCTGTTCAAGAAGGTCTACATCGGCGACGGCAGCGTCGTAAAGAACTGCGTGCTGCTGAACGACGTCTACGTCGGCAACGGTGTGACGCTGGAGAACTGCATCGTCGAGAAGAAGGTCAAGATCGAAGACGGGACCTGCGTCATCGGCGATCCGAACGACGTAACGGTGCTCCCCTGAACGGGGCACGCCGGATGAACGATAATGAGCCGTGAGCGCCCGGCGCTCATCCGCCTGTGCACGGGGACCTGGTCAAACAGGTCCCCGACGCATTCAGGGGCTCTTCCGACAACAGAGTGAACAGAGGAAAATGACATGACGAAAAAAGAACTGGTTGACGCGCTTCGGGTGAAGATGAAGGAAGCGGGGATCGATGTCTGGGTCGTGACCTGCGGAGATTTCCACGGCTCGGAATACTACAGCGCATACTTCAACACCCTGACTTTCCTGACCGGCTTTACCGGAGAGTCCAGCATCGCCGCAGTGACGGCGGACAAGGCAGGCCTCTGGACTGACGGCCGCTATCATCTGCAGGCAGAGCGGGAACTTCAGGGCTCCGGCATCGATCTGTACAAGGTCGGTCTCAAGGACGCGAAGTCCCTGCAGGATTTCCTGAAGGAGGAACTGCCGGACGGCGGTGTCCTCGGCTTTGACGGCCGCATCGTGCCGCTGGGCCAGGCGGAAGCGTGGGAGAAGGCGCTTGCGGAGAAGAAGATCAGCGTGAAGGCCGACCGCGATCTGGTCGGCGAACTCTGGACGGACCGCCCGGCGCAGGAATTCCATGAAGCCTTCCTGATGCCGGAGGAGATCGCGGGCGAATCCGCGGCGGCGAAGCTTGCCCGCGTACGCGCGGAAATGAAGAAGCACGGCGCGGACATGCACCTCATCACGGGTCTTTCCGATATCTGCTGGCTCCTGAACGTGCGCGGCGGGGACGTTCCCTGCAACCCCGTGGTTTTTTCCTTCGTGAAACTGACGCAGGACGAGGCTGTCTGGTACGTCACGGAGGAGAAGGTCCCGGAGGAGGTCCTTGCTTACGTAAAGGCGGCGGGGGTTTCCCTGAAGCCTTACGAAGCGGTCTGGGAGGACATCAAAGCCATTCCCGCAGGAACGAAGCTCCTTGTTGACGGGGCTGCCGTCTGCTCCTACGTGAAATCGGCCGTGCAGGAGAGCGTGGAACTCATCACCGCGCCGAATCCGACCATGCTGATGAAATGCGTGAAGAACGAGACCGAGCAGAAGGCGCTCCGCGTTTCGCATTACAAGGATGGCCTGGCGATGGTGAACTTCCTGTACTGGCTGGCGCACCATCCGGACATCGAGTCCTTAAGCGAGATCGATGCCGCCGACTATCTGGAAAACTGCCGCCGCGAACAGGGCGCCTTTGAACTCTCCTTCGGCACGATCGCCGCGATGGGACCGAACGCCGCGATGGCGCACTATGCCGCGACCCCCGAAAAGTTCGACATGCTGAAAAAGCGCGGCTTCTTCCTCGTGGACTCCGGCGGACAGTACCTGGAAGGCACCACGGACATCACGCGTACCATGGCCATGGGACCGCTTTCCGATGCGGAACGCCACCATTACACGTCCGTGCTCAGGAGCCACATCCGCCTTGCTTCGGCCGTGTTCCCCGAAGGGGTCGCCGGCTGCCAGCTGGACGTTCTGGCCAGGGGACCCATGTGGGAAGATCACATCGATTACCGCCACGGGACCGGCCACGGTGTCGGCTTCTGCCTGAACGTGCATGAAGGACCGAACGCCTTCCGCATGTCCATCCCGGACAATAAGGCGCTGCGCCCGGCTCTTGCGCCCGGCATGGTGACGACCGACGAACCCGGCATTTACATTGACAACGGCTACGGCATCCGCATTGAAAATGAACTCCTCTGCGTCGCCGACGGCGAGTCCGAATACGGGAAATACCTGAAGTTCGAGAGCCTGACGCTCTGCCCGTACGACCTTACGCCGGTCAATAAGGACGAAATGACGAAGCAGGAGATCGATGCGGTGAACGCTTACCACGAAACGGTATATCAGACCCTAAAGGACAGCCTCGCCCCTGAAGTCGCGGCGTGGCTGCGTGAGGTGACGAGACCCCTGTAAACGGAGGAAGATCCAATGAGTGAAAAGATCACGAAGACCTGGCTGAAGAAGCAGGAAAAGACCTTTCTGGCCGACCGCGCGAACCGCGTGGCCATGGACGCCGTAACGGCCGTCGGCGTGAACGAGAGCGCGAAGCGCCCCGACGCCTTCCGCACCGACCTGCACGCCTATTCTGTCTCGCTGCCGCAGAAGGGCATCACCAACCAGAAGCGGAGCGGCCGCTGCTGGATGTTCGCCGCCCTGAACACCATGCGCTTCCGCATCATGCAGAAACTTAACCTTAAGGATTTCGAACTGTCGCAGACCTACACGATGTTCTGGGACAAACTGGAAAAAGCCAATTATTTCCTGGAAAGCATCCTGAAGACGCTCGACGAGCCGACATCGGGACGTCTGCTGCAGTGGCTCCTGATGGCGCCCGTGCAGGACGGCGGCCAGTGGGACATGATCTGCAGCCTGATCGACAAATACGGGGTAGTCCCGAAGGCTTCGATGCCCGAGACCTTCTCATCCAGCGAGAGCATGCAGATGAATTTCACCCTGACCGAAAAACTTCGCGAAGACGCCTGCCGCCTGCGCAGTGCGTACAAGGCCGGGGCCGATGAGGCGAAGCTCCGCGCGATGAAGGACGAGATGATGGAGACCGTCTACGGCATGCTCTGCGTCTGCCTCGGCGTGCCGCCGAAGACCGTGGACTTCGAGGTCCGCGATAAGGACGATAAGTTCATCCGCGACTGTGGCCTCACGCCGCAGGAATTCTTCCGCAAATACGTGGAGATGGACCTTTCGGAATACATCAGCCTGATCAATGCCCCGACGGACGACAAGCCCTACTACCGCAGCTACAGCGTGAAGTTCCTCGGCAACGTCATCGAAGGCCGCAAAGTGAAATACGTGAACCTGCCCGCGGATGAACTGAAGAAAGCGGCGATCGCCCAGATGCAGGACGGTGAGCCGGTCTGGTTCGGCTGCGACGTCGGCAAATCCTCCGTCCGGGACGGCGGCGTGATGTCGCTGGATCTCTTTGACAAAGGCAGCCTCTTCAATACGACTTTCGGCATGAATAAGGCGGAGCGCCTGGAGTACGGCCACAGCCTGATGACCCACGCGATGGTCTTCCAGGGCGTAAACCTGGATGAAGACGGCAGGCCGAACCGCTGGCGCGTGGAAAACAGCTGGGGCAAGGAACCTGGCAAGGACGGCTACTACGTGATGAGTGACGCCTGGTTTGACGAGTATCTCTACCAGGTCGTGGTCAACAAGAAGTACCTGCCGGAGGAGGTCCTCAAGGCCTTCGCGGAGAAGCCGATCCTCCTCGAACCCTGGGATCCCATGGGTTCACTTGCGTAAGGAACCATGGAAGAAGCACGGAAGCCGACAATGACCGAGATCAGGACGGTCCTGACACAACTGGGGATCGCAGGCTTGAGCGACTCATCTCTCAGGGCCTTCGTCTCAGAAGAGGACGGGCAGGAATATGCGGTCTGGCTGGCCGATACGGGTCAGGGAAAATACGTCCTGAAGCAGGCAAAGGCTTATGAGATCGAGGTTTACCGCTGCTTTTTCGGCAGCGGGCAGCCTTATGTCCCCGCCTTTCTTGGCTCCTGCGAATATGACGGACAGGCTTATTTTCTGACGGAATATTTCCCCGGCAGGGATCTGCGGGCCTGCGACAGGAAGCGGCTGACCCTGGTGCTCGATGCGCTGGCGGAAATGCAGAATGAATTCTGGGAACGCAGGGATCTTTACGGTTCCTGCGTGACCATGGAAAAAGCGCTGGAAGGGATAGGAAACCGCGGGAAATACCTCGGTTCGCCGCTTCTGGAGCAGGCGTACCGCCAGTTTGAACAGGTATACCGCGAAACGCCGCGGTCGCTCTGCCACGACGATCTACTGCCGATCAATGTGCTTGCGAACGATGAATGTGCGGTATTCATCGACTGGGAGTACGGCGGTGTCCTTCCGTATCTCAGCTCGTTTGCGCGCCTGATCGCCCACGGCCGGGAAGACAAAGGCTACTATTTCCATATGACCGCGGAAGACCGTGAATATGCGGTTGCCTATTATTATCATGCGCTGCCGGAACGGCACGGCATTTCGTGGGAAGAATACCGGCGGTCGCTGGATCATTTCCTGTTCTATGAATACTGCGAATGGATCATGCTCGGCAACCGCTACGATGCCCGTGACGACGAACGCTACGGGTACTATGTAAAGCTTGCGGAACAGATGGCGAAAAAGCTGACGGAGGAGTATTCCCCTGCGGACAGGCTGACGCTCCGGCCGCAGGGAGGAACCTCAGAAACGGTTCCGGGTGAAGATAACGATGAGCCGGATAAGTAAAGAAGAATACCTGGCAGATCCGTGCGGCGCTTCGTCGCTTCCGTTCTGGAAGACGGAACAGTTTGCGGTACCGGAGAATGTTTCGGTGTTTCGGGATGATGAATTCGGCAAAGAGAAGTGCCCCGGGACAGATGAGCGGTATTTCAAACTGATCCATGATCTGCGAAGCGTCCCGCGGCCGATGCTTCCGGAAGGATACGAACTGACGGCTGCCGGCCCGGAAGAACTGGCGGAACACATCAACGCGTGCTACGCGGAAGAGTGTGTCACGGCGGAAGAACTTGCGGGATATGCCGGTCAGGAAACATATGATGCGGAACTGTGGATCGCGGTACGTGACCGGGCAACGGGGAAGATCGCCGCGAGCGGCATCGGGGCATTCGACGCCCGGATCGGGGAAGGGATCCTTGACTGGATCGAGGTTTCGCCTGCCTGCAGGCGCAGGGGGCTTGGACGGTTCATTGTCTGCGAACTGCTCGGCCGCCTTTCCGGGAAGGCGGATCTTGCAACGGTCTCCGGCCGCATGGATAATGATACGGATCCGTTTGCCTTATACGTATCCTGCGGTTTCGTCCATCCGGTCATATGGCATGTCGTCAGAACGTAAGACGTGCGGCGCATCCTCTTTGCCCAGCCGGGCATGAAAAAAAGACGGCGATGCCGTCTTTTTTTCATGCGTGAAGCGTGTTCAGAAGCCATGGCCGCCGCCGTGGGAGCCGCCTCCGCCGCCTCCTCCGCCTCCGCCGCCGGAAAAGCCGCCTCCGCCGCCTCCGCTGGAGTACGAAGCGTTTCGCTGTTTGTAGCGCTTGATAAGCTGCCGGCTGCCGTCTTCAAGTCTGACGGATTTGGAAATGTTCTTATCCAGCAGATAGACCTCGCCGGGCTTCTTGATGCGCGTGCGGGAATTGGCCGTCGTAAACACGACAAACAGGGCAAGGCAGACCGCGATCAGCAGATTGCTCATGTGCTTCATCGGCTGCGGCACCGCCCGGTCATCCAGAACGTCCGTGATCTGTGAGAAGGCGCGGCGGGCGCACTCGTAATATTTTCCGTCCCGCGCATAGGTGTAGACGTTGTCGGTGATGGTATTGCATTTCGCGACGCTCAGCTTGCTGGAGCGGTTCGTGACGCGGATGTACAGCTGCCTGCCGTCGGAATCCGTCGTATCGAAATCGATCAGGAAGAGCACGCCGCCGTTGCTGTCGAAGATCTGGTTGTAGATCCGCCGCGAATAGGATTCGGCGGACGTGTGATCCGTGTCATTCGTGGTAACGAAGGCGACCGGATAGAAAGCGGTCACCGGCAGCATGTCCTGTTTCAGCTTATCGGTCTCCGCCGCCGTGAGCATGCCCGCGTCATCCATGACGGTGACGAGAGAAGCGTTGGTCTGCGGTGCATACGGGTGAGCCCGCTCACGGAGCGCCAGGAAGGCGTCCCAGGCGAACGGGATCAGCATGAGCACGACCGCACCCAGAAGGAGCAGGTTCAGCGTCCGGTTCGAAACAGGCTTTCTCTCTTTCTTTGCCGTTTTCTGCGTACTCATTCCGCACTTCCTCTCTTCATCGTGAAGATGGGAATGTCGCGCGAAGCTAGCAGGTTCTGCTGCCGGATCACGTCGAAGGCCGCCCAGACCGAGACCGCGATATTAGCAAGCCCGGCAGCGTAGTACCAGGTATCTACGACGGTCCCGCTCATCAGGACGCCGGCGCCGAAGGCGAGTGCAAGCCATACCTTCCACAGAACGGCGAGGGATGCCGCGCGGGACTTGCTGTATTTCCAGTGCGTACTCTTATACGGCGTATTTGCCGCTGCAGTCGATCCGGAACGGATCAGGCCGGAGATGAAGCGGAAGAACATGACCAAAAGGATGAGCGGCACGAGTATGACGGAAAAATCGAAATCGAAGTTCGGGAAGACCGCCTCGATGAGCATGGTGATGAGCGGCAGTACGAAGAACATGCAGACGCCGAAGGTCAGCACGCCGGACAGAGCGCCGGAAGACTTCTTCTCCCTGCTGCCGAGGTTTTTCACGGCGCCGGCAAAGGCCTGATAGCCGATCCGCCCGATATCGTCCAGGTGGTTCTCGCGTACGTAGACGTCCTGCGAGAGGCGCCCCAGCAGGATGCCGAAGACCGTGGTGATGGCCATCGAGATCCACAGGAAAGGCGCGGGCTTTATTGTGAGGAAGATGTCGAGAACGGCCGCGATGACAGCTGCCGTGATCAGGCTGACCTTGAGATATTTCGCGCGGTCGAGGGGAATGTCCGCTGCGACGTCGCCGTTCGTTCCGTTGACGGCGGCATAGCAGATGCGGTCTTTCACGCGGTGCGTAAGCAGCCATACCGGCAGGAGGATCTTTTTGCGGGAGAGGGTAATGTCCGCGGGTTCCGTGGCATTCGAAAGCGGCACGGACATGCCCTCGAAAGTGACCGAGTGCGTTGCGTTGATGTCGTCGCTCACGAGCTTCGCCATTACGGGATCGTAGGTCTCCGGCTCGACGTCGCTGCCGTCCGCGTAGAAGCCGGCAACGTAAGACGGGCGGAAGGGTACGGTTTTCGTATGGCTGAAGGTATCGATCGATTCGCTGAGGGCGTCGGGGAACGCGACAGCCGCGTCGAAACGGTTGCCTTCATACGTGCTCTGCAGCGTTCCGTCGATCTGATACACGCTCACTTCCGTGTATTCGCGGCCGAGCGAACGGCGCGTTTCGCCCTTCGCGGAGACCTTCGTGCGGCTGTCAGCCCGGTATTCGTAGAAGGGCATGTAGATGCCGGTCAGTTCCTGCCGGCCGTCCTCCCGCATCCAGTCGGGGGCGAGCAGGATCTTATCCGTCCTTTCCCGATAGCGGTTGGCCGCGGCCTTCTCCTTAAAGGCGAAGGGGATGATGCCGTCCGGCTTCTGCTCCTCTTTGACCCGCCGGTCGAAGATGACCGAGGAGCCGCAGTAGCTGCAGAAGGTGGCGATCGTATTGTCGTAGCTTAAGACGACCGAGCCGCACTGCGGACACGACAATTCGACCGTCTGGTACTGTCCCTTGCGGTCAAGATAAGCTTCGTATTCATCCAGCGTGATCACGCTGTCGCAGTATTCGCAGCTGACGGCACCGTTCGACAGGTCATAGCTGACGCCGGCGCCGCAGTGCGGACAGGTAAATGCGTACATGATGACTCCTGTAATCAGGCGCCCGCGACCGGGACGCCCGGGATCAGAACGGCGTAAGGCCCTTCATAGCTGCCGCTCTTCCAGCGTTCTTTCGAGAAAATGAGTTTGCCCTGCACGTCCAGGATGCTGCCGTTGACGGAGCCGCCGCAGACCGGAACGGCGGTGCTGCCCCGGTGCAGGAGGGCGAGGCGCATTTCGCCGCCAAAGTGGCCGTCGAAGAAATCCATCTGGAAATCCGAGAAGGAGACGGTCTCCAGGACGCCGTCCTTCCGCATTTCGGCAAGCGGGACGGTCCCGCAGTCCACGCGGATCTTCTGATAATTGCCGGTCGGCTCGATCCCCAGGTAGCGGCAGAAGCGGGTGGCGCCGTAGTAGGTCTTCAGTACGCCGCCTGAAAGCAGCTCACGGTCGACCATCGGGACGCCGTCCGAACTGTACGGGGCGTCGGCCACCAGCGTCAGGTTCAGGCGCTCGCCGCCTTCCGGCTCGCCCTGAACATCGTCGCCGATCTTCCAGGTGGAGTAGCCGGAAACGAGGATCCCGGCGCTGGCGCGCGCGGCGTAGTAGTCGAAAAGCGTGGGGATATTGTCGCCGGTGACCAGGATGTCGTAGGTCCCGGAAGCCGGCATTTCCTTCGCATTCGCGCGCAGGCGCGCGTCACGGAGGCCTTCCCTCACCCTTGCGGTCAGGGCGTCCGGATCCAGGCTGTCATAGTTGAACTGGCGGTACTGCTCGACGTCCTCTGGCTCTTTGCACTGGGTCACGAATTCGCCGAACACGTCGTCGGTGTCGTAGGAAACGTGCAGGCCGTTCGACGCCCTGATCTCGAAGAACTTGCGGTGGATGAAGATCTCCATCGAGTTGAGGAAGGCTTCGGGATCGTCGGCAGCGAGCGCGGCATCGGCATAGCGCTCCGCGATCTCTTCGAGAGGCAGATCCTTCAGATCGGAAGGCGATTCCTTATGCGGCGCGGTCACCTTGTCGGGCAGTTCATAGAAGGGATTCTTCACGAACTGTGCGGCAAAATACGCGTCCGCGATCTTCCGGCCGATCTCTTCGTCGGTCATGCCGGGCACGATGTAGGTCACCGACTGGCCGCGCAGCTTCCTGCCGTCTTCCTCGGCGTCGCGGCAGACCGTGACTTCGTACTGCAGGATGTCGTTAAAGCGGGGAAGATCCAGTTTATTTTTGATGAAATAAAGTTCAGCGGTCTTCGTGTGGTTCCGGAGGATGCTCCAGACCCGGACGCCGGCGGCTTCGAGCGCTTTTTCAATACGTTCAAACATGACGGTACCTCCTTAACCCAGACGGATGCGGGCCTTGATCCAGGGACCGCCGTCGGAGACCTTGACCCATTCCTTCCAGCCCTTGCCGCAGAAGCCGCCGCCGGCGTGCTCCACGGTGCCGGAGATCATGGAAATCGATTTCAGAAGATCCGGAACATAGCCGGAAAGAACGATGGGAGAGAAGATGCGGCCGGTGAGTTTCCCGTCCTTTATCTCGCGGGCGAAGCTCACCATGCACTGGATGCCCCAGTTCTTCGGGTCCTCCATGCCGCTGGTCGGCTGTTCGAGAAGGAGGCCGTCCTTCACGGAGGCGATCATGTCTTCCACCTTATCGTTCCCTTCGAGGAAGTAGGTGTTGGTCATGCGGGTGTACGCCTTGTGGTCAATGGCTTCGCGGCGGCCGTTGCCGGTGGGCTTTGCGCCCAGGCGGGCGGCGCTGACTTCGTCGCAGATGCCGCCGACGAGGATGCCCCGGTCGATGATCAGGGTATCCTGCGCCGTGTTCCCTTCGTCGTCGAAGAAATAGGTGGCGACGTCTTCGTAGCCAGTCGCGGCGCCGTCGTGCATGGTGACTAAGGGCGAGGCGACGGGTTTCCCGACGTGGGACTTCGCGAGCGCGCGGTCCTTCACGAACATGTCCATCTCCACACCGTGGCCGAAGGCTTCGTGGACGATCATGCCGGTGACCTCGGGCGTGCAGACGCATTCGTAGGTGCCGGGAACGAGCGCTTCGCTCCGAAGGACGTCTTCCAGGGTGGCAATCGCCTTATCCAGGTGCGAAGGAAGTTCATCCAGCAGCTCTGCGCCGCCGAGCATCGAAATGCTCTCGTAGGCATCCTTGACTTCCTCGCCGCGGCGGGCGGTTACGCTGAGCGCAGCGGTGGTCCAGAGGACGTTCTGTTCCAGATCGCGGTGCGGGGAGAGGAAGAGCTTGTGATAGCACTGGTAAGAGCAGCGGACGGAACAGTCGATGAGGTCCGCCTTCTTTTCAAAAGCCGACTTCCGGACGGCGGACAGTCTGTCCAGGATGGCTTCGTCGCCGAGTTCGTGCGGGTCAACGGCATATTCCGTTGATTTTGTGAACTGCAGCGGTTCGTCTGCGGAAACGGCGGTCTGATAACGTTCAAAATGTTCCGCAGCCTTGCGGATGCTGCGGGAAAGCTCGGCCAGGATCTCCGGGATCTTTTCCTCGGAAAGTTCATTGCCGCTGTATTCGGCATAGCCCTCGCCCGCGTACACGCGGACAACGAAGCCGCGCTTGCCGAAGCGGTTGTTTTCCGAGAGGGTGATGCCCGCCCGGGAGACGCTGTAATCTTTCGCATCCACGTCCGCCGCGAGGACCGAAGCGTAGGCGTATTCGCCGAGGCAGGCGTCCAGAAGCTTCCGGCAGAGCGGTTTCAGGGAAGCGAGATAGGCACTGGATTTCACTTGCATGGATCATTATCCTTTCTTACAGGCATGGTTTGCATGACGTTTATATTTTACTCAGTTTGACGGGAAATGTAAAGAAAGGAAAAGCCGGAAAGAGGTGCGGGACGTCCTTGCGAAGGCGTCACGTTTCTGCTATACTCCTTCAGGACAAAATGATACTGCCGCCATGACCGGCGGCGGAAAGAGGCATGAAATGAAAGAAAACGGAACGGTCCGTTTCGTGACATTCGGCGCCATGGGCGTCGCCCTGGTCGTTGCGGCGCAGTGGCTGGGGAATATGCTGCCGGCAGGTGCCGTGATCGCGGGGCCTTTTGCCGTGAAGCAGCTGGTGACGGGGAGTCTCGTCAACTGCATCCTTTTCGTCTGGGCGGACCGCGTGGGTCTCTGGAATGCGGTGACGGTCGGCGTTCTGTCGGCAGTGCTCGCTTCCGTGATCGGCGTGGGACCGCAGGTCCTGCCGATCGTTCCGCTCATCGCCTGCGGCAACGCGCTTCTGGTGATCGTTTACCGGCTGGCGAAAGATAAACTGAAGTTCCCGGGGATCGCCAGGATCCTCTTGGCCGCGGCTGTCAAATGCGGCTTCCTGTGGCTGACGGTGCCGCTCCTTCTGGGCGCGCTCACGTCTGTCCCCGAAAAGCAGGTGAAGGCGCTGTCGGTCATGTTCTCCTGGCCGCAGGGGCTTACCGCCCTCATCGGCGGCCTGCTCGCCCTCATCATCATCCCGCGGCTGAAGAAAGCCGAGTGAACAGCGCAGAACAGCGTGAAAAAGGGACCGCCTCCGTAAGGGGGCGGTCCTGTATGTTAAGCGAACATGCCGTTCGCAAAGGCGCCGGGCGTTTTATGCTCTCGGCAGGAGCAGCTTGTCCAGAATCGCGGACAGTGCTTCTTTTTCTTCATCGCTGAGGGCGGCGAAGGCGGACTTGAAGCGGAGCGCGCGTTCGTCTTCGACTTCGGCGGCGCGGGCGGCACCTTTCTCGGTAAGGGAAAGGAGAGTGGCGCGGCGGTCAGCGGGATCGACCGTGCGGACGATATAGCCGTCGTCCTCCAGTTTATTGATGAGTTCGCTCATGGCGGGGGCGCCGATGTGTACCTTTTCCAGAAGGTCTTTCTGACGGACGCCGCCTTCGCTCTTCCCGATCAGGACGAGCAGGCGTTCGCGGCCGAGCATCGGACGGGGCATCGGGGGAACAGGCATGCCGGGCATGGGCATGTGACGGGGACCGCCCTGACGGCAGCCGGGGCCGTAAGGACCGTGAGGCATGTGTTTCGGACCGCAGCCTCCGTGCATGGCGCGGGCGCGGTGATTCATGTGGATGAACATTTCCATTTTCTGCATGAGATCGGCTTCGTTGATCATTCTTTCATTCTCCTTTCCTGCTGTGACGTTCTATGTGTTCGGAAATTCTTCCGTATCGGCTCGATTAGTTCGGTACCGACATAATTGAGTATAACAGAAAATCTGCGGCTGTCAACGATATTTTGGTACCGAAATAATTAAAAAAACGTAAACTTTCTGCCGCCCCGCCTCCGTCCGGCGCACGGTGTCCCTTCGGGCACGCGCCTACGCCTCCGTCCGGCCCATGGCGTGCCTTCCGGGCACGCGCCTACGCCTCCATCCGGCGCACGGTGTCCCTCCGGGCACGCGCCTACGCCTCCGTTCGGCCTATGGCGTGCCTTCCGGGCACGCGCCTACGCCTCCGTCCGGCGCACGGTGTCCCTCCGGGCACGCGCCCTTCTTCCGTTTCCGCGCTCGTCGATCAGACGGCTGCTCTGCTAAACTCGCGCGGCGAAGCCGCGCATCGGCGGTTCGCCTTAGCAGGCTCCCGCTGTCGCTCCGCAGCCGCCACATCGCACGAAAACGGCGGCGAAGGCAGCGCTATCGCCCGGAGGGACACCGTGCGTCGGACGGAGGCTTGTGCGCCGGCGGATTTTTCGGTATAATACGGAAAGAAACGGAGGTTCGTCATGAAGATCGGTTTTATCGGACTCGGAACGATGGGGATGGGCATGGCCCGTAACCTTTTGAAAAAACACGGCAGCCTGACGGTGCATACCGCGTCGAAGGAGAAACAGGCAAGGCTCGCCGAAGAAGGCTTTACGGTGGCACCATCCTATGCGGACATGTCGGACTGTGGGATCATTTTCCTCTGCCTGCCGGACGACGCCGTGGTGGAGAAGGTGACGCTCGGCGAGGGCGGCCTGATCCATCATCTGCAGGAGAGCGGCGCGATCGTGATCGATACCAGCACGACTTCTCCGGACTGCGCGCGGATGATCGCCTCGGCTTATGAAGAACGCGTGGGGGCTTTCCTGGATGCGCCCGTCTCCGGCATGAAGGCGAGATCCGATGCCGGGACGCTGACGGTCATGGTCGGCGGCCTGCGGGAAGCTTTTGATGAGGCGAAGCCGTATCTTGACATGATCGGGACGACCGTTCTTTACATGGGCGGATCGGGCTGCGGGCAGGCAGCCAAGATGATCAACAACACTGCCTATGACATCAATGTAGCCGGGATCGCGGAACTGCTGCCGCTCGCCCTGCGTCTTGGGCTCGAGCCGGAAGCGATCGCCGAGGTCCTGAATACCGGGACCGGCCGCAGCTATGCTTCGGAATTCTTCATTCCGCGCATTTTGAAGAACAGTTTCGTTGACGGTTACCCGATCGAAAAGGCCTTCAAGGATCTTGCGCATGCGGAGGAGACGGAAGCGGCCGAGGAGGTGGAACTGCCCATGACGAACGCTGCCGCAGCGGTCTTCCGCAGAGCGATGGAAGAAGGATTCGGCGGACTCAACAAGGGCGGCCTCATTCGCGTGAAGGAAGAGGAACTCGGCGTCAGCTTCCGCAGTGACCGGGCTGAAAACTGACGGAAAATCAGTCATTGCCCTTGTATGCGGGCAGGACGTTATGATAAAATGCAAAGACGAATGGAAAGATAAGTTCGGCTCGACCGGACATTATGGAGGAGGAGAGATGAAAAAATTTTTATGCTGGCTGATCTGCGCGGCCATGCTCCTTACGGCAGCGGCCTGCGGCAAAACGCCGGAAAGAACCAGAACCATGCCCGGCACGGCAGCTGAACCCGAGACAACGGTCCCCGAGACGGAAGCCCCGAAAACCGATAAGGACGCCAAGGCGGACGACGTGGTCAAGGAAGCCCTGAAAGCCCTGCTGAAGGACGATCTGAAGTTCGGCTTTACCTCGGATACCGCGCTGGACCTGTCCCTGCTGCGCGCTGCGGAAGAAAGCAAGGCGGCACAGTCTGACGGCGGGGCCGGCATGGATGACATGCTCGGCATGATCATCGGCGTGATCTTCGGCGATAAAAACGAACTGAATCTCAAACTGGACGTGAAGGCAGAAGGCTCCGCTGACGCACAGAAGGGCATGGCGGCTAAGATCGAACTGAAGAACAACGCCGCCGAAGTACTGGAAGGCCTGCTCGAACTGCTGAACAGTCAGACGGAAGGCGGAGAATCGCCCGTCTCCTGGCTGAAGGATACCTTCAATACCGAAGTCTATATGGACAAGGCCGAAGGAAAAGCATATTTCCTGAATCCGGTCACGGAGGAATGGAACTTTACCGAAGCCAGGTTCACGAAGGACGAGGACGCAGAAAAAACTATTGATGAACTGGAACTGGAGAAGTTCTTCGGAAAAGACTACGAATGGAAGATCACGAACACGCAGTATCTGTTCAGTGCCGACGTTGATCTGAAGGAACTGGCTCTGAACAGTGTTGCGGAGGAAGACCGGAAGGACGCGGAAGAAGAGATCGGCGAGGTGATGGACGGCCTTGTTCTTCACGTTGCCCTGACCTTCAATGATGAGAAGAAGCTCGAAAGCGCCGAGCTCTCTCTCGACCCCGTCACCAAGGATCTGAACATGTTCCTGGTAGGCATCGGCATCAGCCTGCGCCTGAACCGCTTTGAGATCAAATGCGGCATGGATTACGCGGCAGCGGTCGACTGTGAAGTCCCGGCAGCTGTAAAGGAAAGCGCCGTGGAAGCCGAAAGCGGCTCCATCCTTCCGATCGGACCCGGTACCGACGATCCCTTCGGCCCGGACGAAGACGAGTTCCCGTGGGCGAACGATAACTACAGCCTGAAGGACGAAGTCCTGGCAGACGACGAGAACGTCAGGCTGACGGCAAACAAAGTGGAGACAGACGAGTTCGGCGACATCCATGTGCTGTTCACGCTGGAAAACAAGACAGATAAAAAACTGAGCATAGATCTTGACGACCTGTACGTGAACGGTCTGCAGGTGAACGGGTTCGTTTATGAAGACGTTGAGCCGCAGGAGAGTCTCGAACTTGATCTGGAGATCTATGACATTCACATGAATGAGATCCGCCAGAAGCATATTTATCAGCTGGATCTTTTCTTTGAGATCGAAGATCCCGAAGACTGGATGGCAGATCCCGTGCTGGAAGATCATTTCACGCTTAACGTTCAGCCCGGAGAAGCAGAACCCTGGGAGCAGGATCCTGCGATGACGCTGCTCGAAACGGAAGATCTGAAGGCAGTCTGGCTGCCTGCAGGCGAACGTGATGAGATCCTCGGCATGGATCTGTACGTGTTCTGCGAAAACGGAAAAGACATCCCGGTGAGTTTTGAGATCACGGATCTTAAGGTCAACGGAATTGAAGTTGACACAGTCTGGTGGGAAGACGAAATCAAGGGCGGCTTTGTCGGCGTGAGCAAGGAATCGGTGTCGGCCGATTTCCTGAAGCAGAATGAGATCGCTGAGATTACTGAGATTACGGGCACGATCCGCGCCTACTCGGAAGACGACAGCTGGAACGAGGTCGAATATGCCGTGAACGACTTTACGGTCACTTATCAGGCAGACGGAAGCGTCAGCCTGGAGACCGCCGCCGCGGAATAAGAGAAGATAAGAATGAAAGAGCGCAGATCCTTTGAAGGGTCTGCGCTCTTTTGCTGTGCAGAATGCGGCCGCGGAATACCGGTGCCTTGAACCGGCTGCGGAGCTTCGCTGTTCGTATTCAGCTTTCTTTCATGAAGACGTCAAAATACAGGCGGCAGCCTTCCTTCGGATCCAGGTCGGAACCGCTGTTTTCGATCATGTAGCCGATCACCTGCGACGGGATCACGAGGCTCTTCGTCTTCAGTTCCTTCTTGCGGGAGCGGGCCATCTGCTTGATCACTTCCTTCAGGTCGGAACCGCTGTATGCCTCGCGGTAGAGGGCAGCGTCCTTCGCGCGGCGGGCCAGGCAGGTCCTGTTGTGCGCGAGCCGCAGAAGCGTTGCGATCCCGAAGGTCAGCGGCATGAGGAGCGTTGCCGGGATCCAGATCGGAAGCCGGGTCGCAAAGCCGTAGAAATCGTTCCAGCCGCCCTGTTCCTCACCGATCACGACCACCATCACGAAATAGATGACTGCGTAGATGAACACCGGGATGAGCGCGAGGAAGGATTCCTTCAGCCGCACCAGGTGGCTGCAGATAAAGCAGCAGAAACTGAGGATGGCGAGGATCGGACAGACGCCGTGCAGGAAGAAGCGGGAGCCGCTGTAGATCAGGTAGAAGCCCTTGACCGGGGCCAGGATGCACAGCGAGATGAGAAAGTTCAGGCTGATGGCGGTAATGGCCATGTGCATCAGGATCACGACCCAGTCAGGCAGATGGTAGTAGCCCGTGCGCAGGCCGTCGACCGTATACGGAATGCAGAGCATCATCGCGAGGGCGGTCAGGATATTGGAATTGACCGTGAACATGCAGAAGGTCTGCAGGCCCATGTGGTCGAAGTTTTCATCGTAGAGCGTGGTCAGGTTCATGGTGACGCCGATGCAGACGCCGATGACGACGATGGCCGCGCTGACGAGGGCGAAAAGGCACTGCATCCGGTTGCTGCGGATCGCGGGATCTTTCATGAGAACTGGCCTCCTTTCTCGGATGGGGGAAATGACGGGGCGTTTACGGGACCATCTGCGCGATGGGACCGGTGCCGGATACCCGGCTGTGGAGTCGGAACGGATCCGGCAGGCCGAAACTGCCGTCAGCGCTGTCCCGGAAAAGCCCGGGCAGGAGCCTGTCGTCGGCAGTATGGCGGCGCATTCTGACGAGGTCGCTCAGGAAAAGTCTGCCGTCACCGTAAAGGGAAATGCTCCCTTCGAAGCAGGGCTCGCCTGCCCTGCCGTACAGCCGCAAGAGATCGCCGTCCTCCAGCGGAGAGCCGTCAGGCTTCGCGTTGCCGCCGGCGCTGAAGAGCCCGCAGTCCGTTATCGGGATGACGAGATGCTTCGCGGCTCCTGCGGTGCCGGCTGCAAACCAGAGGCCGGTGCTCAGCCCCCCCGAGGGGGAGATGCATATCTGCAAGCCGTCCGCGGCGGCTCCGGCCGGGGAAACGGAAACAAGATAGGAAACCGTTCCGTCGGAGACGAGGCTCTGCAGCGAGCTGTCGTCAGGCGTGAAGTAAATGACCGGCGCGTTGGAACCGTCCTGACGGGAAGCTGCCGAGGCCGGCTGACCGTCGCCCGCGGTACTGCCGGAAACAGCCCAGGTCCCATCCAGGACCTGTCCTTCTGCCGCTCCGGTCTGCTCGACCGCGATGATGCCGCGGGGGAAAACGATCCGGCCTTCCGCGTCCCGGAAGAACCCGTCGGTTCCTTCGGGCGCCCGAACGACCGCGGCCGTTTCGTCACCGAAGACCGCGCCGTCCGGCCCAGCCGTTACGGTCCAGGCAGCCGTGAGGGCGGCATCGGAAAGAGCCTTCACGTCCGTGCAGGCATAATAGCTGACCGTGAACTCTGCGCCTTCCAGTGAAGGCGCGGAAAGCTGCGGCTGAACGGAGATCTTCACGGAGATCAGTTCCGGTGTGAGCTGGAAGGAGAGCTTTGACGTCTCATCTTCCGTGATCTTTGCGCTCTGCACCGCCGGTTCTTCAAAACCGGGGACGGCGGATACGGGCTTTACATAAACGGTCTGGGAGGCGTAGCACCTTACCGTTACGCTGCCGTTTGCATCCGTGGGGACGGATACCAGCTGCCTGGTGCAGGCAGCATCGGAATAAACACCGATCTTTACGCCGCCAAGGGCATAATTGGGATTGCCCCCGGTCAGTTCCGGTAGGGAAGAAGAAAGCTGCACCGACAGGTAGCCCTGCGGAGGCGGCGGGGGCGGAGCGGGCTCCGTAGGCTGTACCGGCTGTGTGGGCTGTACCGGCTGTGTGGGCTGTACCGGCTGTGTGGGCTGAGAGGGTGCCGAAGGCTGGGAAGGCTGCGCCGGCTGTGTGGGCTGAGGGGTGCTGTCCGCGACCGGGATCAGGACATAGCAGGGCGCGTTCTTCAGGGCTTCACCCGAGGCGCCGTTATCGACGGCGCAGCCGCCGTGCACGCCTTCAGACCAGCGGGTGGAATGCACGCGCCAGACGTTCCGGCTGCCGTAACCCCGCCAGACTTTGTTCGCATCGCCGGTGGCGAGCGTTCCGCTTAAGGCATCCCTGCCGAGGCCGTAATAGTTCTCCAGCCAGATACGCATCTCGTATTCGCTCATGTAAGGGAAGGCGCCGAGGCTGATCCAGCAGTGGCCGTACTGCTCAGTCGGCGAGGTCAGGAGACCGATCGTACCGGCTGCGTTAAAAGCACCGGCGGCAAAAGCCGCGTCGGCTGTACTGTATTTTTGGAACAGGAAGGTGAATGTCGAACTTCCGCAGGGAACGCTTACCGTACTGCCGGGAGAAAGCTGCTTATCCAGCATCGAACAGAAATTGCGTACGTTTGCGTAAGGGTAGGAAGCGGACCAGTGCAGGTTGAAGCGGGAGATGAGATCGACGCCCTGCGACTGCCAGGCGTCAAGCAGATACCCGATACATTCCCGCAGTTCGCCGGTGCAGGGGATGGTGCTGTAGAAAGAGTAAGGGTCGCGCTGAACGACGTGAGAAAGGAAATGCTTGATGACGTTATAGACCTTGCCGTTTGCCGGGGGCGTGTAGGTCCAGGAAGCGGCATGCGCAGACCGGGGCGCTGCCGCAAAAACAGTCCCCAGGATGATGCAGGATGAAAGGCAAAGGGTGCACAGGCGCTTCATCAGTTTCTTCATGAAACATTTCCCTTCCGGAATGCAAAGAGTGGCATATATTATATCATTCCGCATGAAATTTCGCAAGCGCTCCGCGGATCGTCTTTCTAAGGAAGAAGAAACTTAAGGTGAAGGAGACCACTTCGGCGGCCGGGAAGGCCAGCCAGACGTTGTCGAGGACGCCGGTCAGGGAGAAAAGGAAAGCGACCGGGAGCAGCACCAGTACCTGACGGCAGATCGAAATGAGCAGGGAGTGGAACGGGTTGCCGATCGACTGACAGACCGAGCCGGCTATGATCGAGAAGCCTGCGAAGGGGAAGTGGATGGCGATGATCCGCATCGCGCGGATGCCGATGGACAGCATTTCGTTGCTCGGATTGAAGATCCCGATGAGGACCTTGGGGATCGCCATGAAGACGACGGCGCCGAGCGTCATGAAACTGACGGCGGCTGCAATCGCGGTCCGGTAGGTCCGGCGCACGCGGTCCATCCTGCCGGCCCCGTAATTGTAGGAAATGATCGGCACCATGGCGTTGTTCAGACCGAAGACCGGCATGAAGATGAAACTCTGCAGCTTGAAATAGACGCCGTAGACAGCGGTCGCGGCTTCGGTGAAGCCGAGCAGGATCTGATTCATGCAGAAGGTGGTCAGCGATCCAATCGACTGCATCAGGATCGAAGGATAGGCGATGCGGTAAATATCCGCGGCAATGCGGCCGCGAAAGCGGATCATGCGGAAGGACTTCTTCAGGATGGGGTTGTATTTCAGATTCAGGAGGACGCCGACGGCTGCGGCGATCCCCTGCCCGATCACGGTCGCGGTGGCTGCGCCCATGACTTCGAGCCGCGGAAAGCCCGCGTAGCCGAAGATGAACAGCGGATCGAGAACGATGTTGACGGCGGCACCGGTCAGCTGGATGATCATGGACTTATCGGTGCGGCCGACGGACTGGAGCAGGCGCTCCATGGCGACCTGCGCATAGAGAAAGACGCTGATGCCCATGACGACGTGCAGGTAGTCGCCGCCGTAGCGGACGATCACGGGATTTTCGGTCTGTACGGCAAAGAAACGCCGTCCGAAGGAAAGGCCGACGAGGCAGAAGACGGCAGCGGTGAACAGGAAGAGGAACATCCCCGTTCCGGCGATCTCGCGGGCGCGGTCCTCATGTTTTTCCCCGAGGGCACGCGAAATGAGCGCGCTCATGCCGACGCCGGTACCGACCGAAAAGGCGATCAGCAGGCTCTGCATGGGGAAGGCAAGGCTGACGGCGTTCATCGCGTCCTGCGACAGCTGCGCGACAAAGTAACTGTCCACGACGTTGTAGAGCGCCTGGAACAGCATCGAAACGGTCATCGGCAGTGCCATGGAAAAGAGAAGCCGTCCTTCCGGCTGGGTCCCCATCCGGTTCTGGGACGGCTCGTTTGCTTTTTTATCTGTGGTCTGAGACATGGCAGATCCTCATCTTTCCTGTTACGGAAGATACTACCATAAAAAGCGCCGGCTGTACAGACCCTTGATAATTCCGGGAACGGGGTGTAAACTATATAAGATACATTCTGATGAAGACGAGGGGCGAGATGAAAGGGAGGAAGATCCTGTACGGGCTGGTCGGCGCATTGCTGATCCTTGCGCTGTCCGCAGTTGTCGGACGCGGCGCACGGACGCAGGCGGCAGCGGTAGATGAAACCCTGCTGCTCGCGGTGGAAAATGCTGCCGGACAGGATCCTGCCGCTGCTGCTTCGCGGATCTTCGCTGCGGAAAGCTCCCGGAACAAGCTGATCCGGGACAGCATTGAAGCCTCGATCTCGCTGGAACAGTCGGTCGCGGAATCAAAGGCGGAGGCAAACCGCCTGCTGCTTGAATCGATCCTGGCAGCGGGGGCTGCCAGAGAGTCGCGGGCGGCTTCGATCGCCGAATCCCGCTCAGTGGAGGTGTCCGTCGAGGAGTCGGTCCGGCAGTCACTGGAAGAATCCGCCGCGGAATCCCGCCGTGCAGCCGAAGCCGCGTCGCGGGCGGCAGCATCCCGTGCTGCGGCAGAAGCGGCATCCCGTGCGGCGGCAGAAGCGGCGTCGCGGGCGGCAGCGTCAAGGGCAGCTGCAGAGGCTGCTGCCCAGCCGGCGAAAGGCTCGGTCATCCTCTTCGGAGACTCACGGACGCAGGGATTCATCAATTTCTGGCCGACAAGACAGGTCATTTTTACCTACGATCCGATCAGTGCCCATCCGGAACTGATCACGAAGGCGGCGTCGGCTTATCCGAGCAAGATCGTTTTCCTGAACGGGATCGACGACGTTCTGGTCTATTCCGCCGACGGCGCGATCGGCTCTTACGAGGCCGCGATCACCCGCTTTGCGGCGCTGTCGCCGAATTCCAGGATCTACGTTCACTCCGTGCTTCCGGTGCGGGCGGACGTATCGGCAACGTATGTCCGCCTGAAAGGGATAGACCGCTACAACCAGCTGCTGCAGCAGATGTGCGCAAAGCACGGCTGGACCTATATCGACTGCCGGGTGGGCTTTTCCGACGCGGCGTACTGGCCCGGCGGAGACGGGATCCATTTCAACAACACCTGGACCTCGAACTGGCTGGGGCAGATCCGGAAAGCAGCGGGGTTCTGAGGCGATGAAAAATGTATTTGCCAAGGGATCCTTCATCGTGCTGACGCTGCTGTTTGCGGCTGCATTCGGCCTGTTTGCCGCCTGGAGGATGAAACAGCCTCAGCCGGCGGACGCGGATCTTGCCGCACTCGGGGACGCACTGCAGGCATCTGGCCTGCTGCAGTCCTCAAAGCCCGGATCCGCCCGGGAATGCAAAAAAAATTTCGGCCTGTCGTCCGACGCCTATGAGGAGATCCTGTATTTTTCACCGGTGACGTTCATGGACGTGGAAGAGGTGCTGGTGATCCGCGCGCCGGAAGGCGCCGAGGCGGCGGCCCGGGCCATGCGGACGCGGCTTTCCGAACTGCAGAAGAGTTTTGAAAACTACGGGACGTTTCAGTCGGCGATGCTGAAGGAAGCGCAGATCTATGACAACGGTGTTTACGCCTGCTATGCCGCAGGAGAGCACAGCCGGGAGATCATGATGCTGATCCGGGAAGAGATCGAGGAGTAGCCATGGTCTTCAGCAGCGTCATTTTCGTCTTTTTCTTCTTGCCCGCCTGCCTTCTCCTGTACTTTGCCGTACCCGGGATCCGCGCGAAGAACGCGGTGCTTCTGCTCTTTTCCCTGGTCTTTTATTCCTGGGGAGAACCGGTCTATATCGTTCTGATGCTCCTGTCCGTCCTGATGAATTACGCATTCGGCCGCTATATGGAACGCCTCCCGGAATGGAAAAAGGAGATCCTGGCCACGGCCGTCTTTCTGAATCTGGCGGTGCTTGGCTTCTTCAAGTATTTTGGCTTCGCGGCGGAGATCTTCACTTCGCTCACAGGTCTGCCCGTGAGGGCGCACAGCCTGCCCCTGCCCATCGGGATCTCCTTCTATACGTTCCAGGCGCTGTCCTACGTCATCGACGTGTACCGCGGTAATGCAAAGGCGCAGAGATCGCTGCCGGATTTCGCCCTGTACATCAGCATGTTCCCGCAGCTGATCGCCGGGCCGATCGTCCGCTATCAGACAGTGGCAGGGCAGCTTGGCAGCCGGACCGTGAACGGAGAAGGACTCGGCCGCGGGATGGCACGCTTCGTTTTCGGCCTCGCCAAGAAGGTGCTGCTGGCCAATCTGCTGGGCAAGGTCTTTGAAGCGACGCGCTTCCAGCTGCAGCCGGTCTCTGTCCTGTCAGCCTGGATCGGGCTCGCGGCTTATTCCCTGCAGATCTATTTCGACTTTTCGGCCTATTCCGACATGGCGATCGGCCTCGGAAAGATGCTTGGCTTTGATTTCCAGGAAAACTTCGACGCGCCCTACGGCTCCGCGTCCGTTACCGAGTTCTGGCGCCGCTGGCACATCAGCCTGGGGACCTGGTTCCGGGAATACGTGTACATTCCTCTCGGCGGCAATCAGGTGGGCGCGGCAAGACATGTTCTCAATATCATGACGGTCTGGGCGCTGACCGGGCTCTGGCACGGCGCAGCCTGGAACTTCGTCCTGTGGGGCGTATATTACGGCGTCCTGCTGCTGTTTGAGAAATACGTCGTCTTCCGAATGATGAAGGTCCCCCGCTTCGTCGGTCATGCGGTGACGGTCCTTCTGGTCTTCCTGGGATGGGGCCTTTTCCTCTGCGGCTCTCTCACCGAGGTAGGCTGTGCCTTCGCGAACCTGTTCGGCGTCGGTGCGCAGGCGCTTTTCGATGCGCCGGCCATCGGACTCCTGCAGCAGTACGGGGCGCTGCTGGCCGTGTCGGCGGTGCTTGCCTGTCCTTTTGCCCTGACGGTGCGGAAGAAACTGATGGAGGATCATCCGGCGGCGCTTGCCCTTGCGGCTGCAGTCCTTTTCTTCCTCTGTACGGCCTTTCTGGCAACGGATAATTACAATCCGTTCCTGTATTTTCGTTTCTGAGGAGGGACCGCATGAAAAAGTTTTATTCCGTATTCGGTTTCCTCGCTCTGCTGCTCCTTGCCGGCACCGCCCTGCTCCATCTGGCCCTGCCCGATAAGGCGTACAGCGAAACGGAAAAGAGAAACCTGGCCGGTGCGCCGGTCCTCTCAGCGGAGAGGATCTTTGACGGCCGGGCCATGACGGACATCGAGGCGTATGCCGCGGACCAGTTCCCGCTCAGGGCGTTCTGGATGCACGCCCGCATGAATCTGATGCAGGCGGAAGGCCTTCGGGAGAACGAAGGCGTGGTCCTGCTTTCGGACGGGAGCCTCGCGGAGTGCTTTGACGGCTGGGATGAAGAGAAAATGACCGCACTGGCGGGCGCGCTCCGCCGCTTTGCCGGAGAGAACGAATTCCGGGCGGTATACCTGCTTCCGGTCACGACGAAGAGCGGCCTGTATCCGGAACTGTTTCCCGACTGGCTCACGCCGGCATCGCAGCGCCTTTATGCGGAACGGCTGAAGGAGGAGCTCCGCCGGGAGGTGACCGTGCTGGACGGCCGGACGCCTCTGGCCGACATGAAGGCGGAAGGCGGACAGGTCTATTTCCTGACGGACCATCACTGGACGCAGGACGCCGCCCGCCGGACCTTTGAGGAGAATGCGGCGGTCACCGGATGGAAGACGGGAAGCTGGTCGCACGGCGTCGTCAGCAACGGCTTTCTCGGCTCTCTGGCGGCGAAGAGCGGTTTTACGCCCCGCTATGCGGACAGCGTGACTGCCTGGAAGGCCGACGACGGTGCGGATGAAGCGCTGATCCTTCATGCCGCGGATGGGAAAACGACAGTCGGTTTTTACGACTACGCTGCTCTGAAACGCAGCGACCGCTACGAATTCTATCTCGGGACCAACGAGCCCGAGCTGGTCATCCGCACGGTAGCCGACACCAACAATACCCTGCTGGTCCTGAAGGATTCCTATGCCAACGCCTTCATTCCTTTCCTGGCCGGCAGCTACAAGACCATTACCGTGGTCGACCCGCGCTATTATGCCGAGTCCCTGGACATGCTGCTGGCGGAAGACGAATACACGGACGTCCTGATCCTCTACAACATCCAGACGCTGTCGCAGGACAGCCATCTGCAGCAGCTGCTGAGCGAATGACGGAAAGCGGAAAGAGAAACGGATGACGATCCCCCCGAAGTGGAAAAACGCGCGCAGAAACGCCAAACGGAAAAGGCTTGTACGGCTTGCTCTGATGCTGGCCGTGTTTGCGCTGCTCTGCACGGGGCTGGTCTTTCTGGTGAAAGCGGAGGCAGAGCGCAGGAAGCCTGCGGCGCCGGAAGGCTCGGCTACGGCAGCGCTTCCCGAGATCGGGGTGAAACTTCGTGAAAGTGAAGAAGGGCTGCCGGTTATCGGCGCGCCGGACGTTGCGAATGATGCGAAGCCTGCCAAAACTCCTGCGGAGACAAAGGAGAGCAGGCCGCCGGAAACCCGGGAGGAAAGCACGGCGCCGGCAGTGTCAGAACCTGGCCTGTCAACGGAGGAAGTGCGGCAGACGACGGAAGCAGAAACGGCGGCCGCGCCGCAGACCACGGAAGCGCCGCCCGTGACGGAATCTTCAGCGCCTGCCGCCCCGTCTGTTCCGCCCACGCAGCCGACATCACCGCCGACGCAGCCAACGACTCAGCCCACGCAGCCCCCGACGCAGCCGCCCACGCAGCCGACGCCTCCCCCGACGCAGCCGCCTCCGCCGTCAACGACGGCAGAGGCAGTGACAGCTCCTCCGCCTGAGACGCAGACGAGCGGAGAGACAGTCACCCCTCCCGTTAACATGAACGGTCTCAGGGTCTGGATCGGCGACTCGCGGACGCGCGGTCTGAAACTCTATGCCGGCGCGGATGCCGCGAAGGATGTCTTCATCTGCGAAGACGGCATGGGCGCCGACTGGTTCGAGCGGGCGGCGGTTCCTCAGCTGGAAGCGCTGATCGCGGAAAAAACGGTGTCGGCAGTCTACGTCAACATGGGGATCAACGACTGTGCTGCGACGTACAAAACGGCGGAGGAAAACCGTTCTGCCCGCTACAGCCGTGACATCAATTCGCTGATCAGCCGCTATCCGCAGATCCGTTTCTTCTTCCTCTCGGCCGGACCGGGCGAAGGCGAAACGTATTTCTCAACGGACATCCCGAAGATGAACGCCGAGGCGGATGAGTTCAACGCCGGCATGAAGGCGAGATGCCTTGCCGACTACGTTCCGGTGGCGGAGTACTTAAAGAGCAGCGGCTTTACGACGATGGACGGCATGCATTACGATGCGGCAACTTGCAAGAAGATCTACGCCTACGTCCTGCGGATGACCGAACCGTAAGCGAAAGGCAGAACAAAACGGCAGGCTTTCCACGGCAGGCGGTTTTACAGGAGGTGTTTCGTGAAAAAAAGAATTCTGTTTCTTATGTTATTCATGGTATTGCTGCTCAGTGCCTGCGGCAGGACGGAGATCGATCTGACTAAATACATCCGGTATGAGATAAACGGCGTCAACGGGAAAGGAAAGATGTTCCTCTCCCTGGATGAACAGCTGTATGCGGATGCCGTGGAAAAAACAGATAAAATTTCCGCGGAGACAGTCCGTAAGATCATCGAAGGGAATGTGGTCTTATCGTCCGGAAAGGACAGACTGCTGTCAAACGGAGATGAAGCAGTGATAGAAGCCTCCTGCCTGAGCGAAGACGAAGACCTGAAAAAGGCGGGGATCCGGCTGCTGCCCGGCAGTAAGACGGTGAAGATCGCGGGGCTCCGGGAAGCCCGGGAGATCGATCTGACGAAGGACATTCTGGTCGATGTACAGGGGTTCGACGGAGGAGGAGAACTGTCTGTCCGCTTCGCGGAAAAACTGTACAACACCATTGCGGACCTGAGTCAGGACATGACCACGGAAAAAGTCAGAGAACTGCTCCAGGCTTCAGTCCCGCTTGCCGCGGATAAGCGCAGTGAACTGTCTGACGGGGATACGGTAACGATCACGGCGGACGTGTCAGACGTGAACGCCGCGTTCCTGGAGCAGGGGCTCGTGCTTACCGGGGGAAAGGTCACCCATACGGTAAGCGGACTGCAGCCGCTGAAGCATTTCAGGGCGTCGGACTATGTTTCGTACGATCTGAGCGGGACGGTGCCGTATCTGACCGCTGCATTCGATTTTTCCGAAAACGTTCCGGAGGAGCTGACGCCGTTCATCACGCTGCCGTGGACCCGGCCGGTAACGCTCCGAAAGGGCGAGAGCCGGGAATTTGAGATCAAGTATAAGGAAGCGGAACTGAAAAAGCGGGGCTATGTCTGCGATGAGGCCGCATTTTCCGTTGCGCCCGACGGATTTGAACTTGAGAAATACATGGAGAAACTGTCGGAGATCACTGAAGCGAACAAGCAGCTGCTCGCGGAGAAAACACAGGATGCTGCGTATGCGGCAGCGTTAAATGAGACGAAGCACCTGACCTTCAGCGAAGGGGACGTTTTCGGAGACACGCTGGAAGACGTATCGCTCTTCTCTTCGATGCTGTTCACACGGAAGTTCTATTCGGACGTCCTGCCTTACAATTATCTGGTGCTCGTATACAAAGCGGATTATACTGCGGTCAACGATCATACGGGCCATGACGAAATGCTGTACGTAACATTAACGTTTGAGAACGCTGCTCTCGATCCTTCCGGGAACATCATTTATTCCGAACCGACGGTTGAAATAAAGCTTCCGGACAGTCTCGAAACGGATATCGCCATGCGGAAGGCGGACTATGAACTGGAGGAAATGAGAGAAGAATGAGCCGCTGATGGGAGAGGATCCGTCCGGCGGCGGAAAAAGCAAGGCGGCAGCTGCCCTATCGGGCAGCTGCCGCCTTTTTCGTAACGTTTTGCGCCTTATTTCATCCCCGGCCTGTATTCTTCGATCAGCTTTTTAAACGCGGGGAGGGAACGCTCGATCATGTCGTAGTCCACGCAGTAGGAGAGGCGGAAATAACTCGGGCAGCCGAAACTGTCTCCGGGCACGATGAGCAGGTTGTAATGCGTCTTCGCATACTCCGAGAAGGCAGTGGAATCGTCGCCCGGTGCATGCACGAAGAGGTAGAAAGCGCCGTCCGGCCGCGCACATTCGTAGCCCATTTCCTCGAGGGCGTGCCAGAGACGCAGGCGGTTTTTGTTGTAGGCGGTAAGGTCCGGACGCACCCCATTGCACATCGCGATGGCTTGCTGGAAGAGGGTCGGCGCGCAGACGTGGCCGATGATCCTGGCCGCGCCGGCGACGGCGCCCATCAGCTCCTTGCTGTCTGTGCAGACATCCGGTACGCAGATGTAGCCGATGCGTTCGCCGGGCAGGGACAGCGACTTGGAATACGAATAGCAAATGATGGTGTCCGTGTAGTAGGCCGGGACGTAGGGAACGTACAGATCGTCGTAGGTCAGCTCGCGGTAGGGCTCGTCGGAAATGACGTAGATCGGGTGGCCGAATTCGCATTCCTTCTTATAGAGCAGGCGCGCCAGCTTGTCCAGCGTGGGCTCGGTGTAGACCGTGCCGGCAGGATTGTTCGGTGAGTTCAGGATGATCGCCTGGGTCTTTTCGTTGATGTATTGCTCCAGCAGTTCCATGTTCAGCTGGAAGTCGGGGATGTCGGGCGGCAGGATCACGAGCCTGCAGCCGGAAGCGAGGACGAAGGTCTTGTACTCGGGGAAGTAAGGCGCGACTACGATGACCTCGGTATCCGGACCGAGGCAGAGAGCATGCAGGACGGTGAGGAGAGCCGGTGCGGCGCCGCAGGTCATGAAGACGTTCTGCGGACGGATGAGATGCCCGGAACGGACGGTCAGGTCCGACGACACTGCTTTGCGTACGGCCTCGATCCCGCCGGCCATGGAGTAGCCGTGGAGCTTGACGGAATCGGATTCGCGGATCAGCTTCAGGATGCTCTCGTTTACGGCGTCCGGTGCCGGAATGCTCGGATTCCCGAGCGAATAGTCATAGACGTTTTCCTTACCGACCTCCTTGGCCTTTTCAAGACCGTAGGCGAAAAGCTTGCGGATGGCCGAGGGGGCTGTTCCCATTTCGTAGCAATGCTGGTTGTACATGAGCTCTCCTATCCGCGCCGGTTGGAACGGCGCCAGATGCCCTGGGCTTCCGCGGCTTTGATGAGCCCGTCGCGGAAGTCGGGATGTGCGACGGAAACGAGCAGCTCCGCCCGTTCCCAGGTGGTCCGTCCGCAGAGGTTCACGGCGCCGTACTCGGTCACGATGTAGTAGGCCTGGCTGCGGGGGTCGGTGATGATCTCACCGTTAAAATGCGGCAGGATGCGGGAGCGGAGTGTTCCGTCCTTTTCCTTATAGGTACTGGTCATGGCAATGAAAGCCTTGCCGCCGTTCGACATCGCGGCACCGGTCAGGAAATCCAGCTGGCCGCCGGTCCCGCTGATGTGGCGGATCCCCGCGCTTTCCGCATTCACCTGGCCGTAGAGGTCTGCGGCGATGCAGTTGTTGATGGAGATCATGTTGTCGAACTGCGCGATCGTGCGGACGTCGTTGACGTAGGAAAGCGGTGCGGCGAGAACGTTCGGGTTGTGGTCAGCCCAGCGGTACAGTTCCGAGGAACCGAAGACCATGCCGGTCAGACCCTTGCCGCGGTACAGCGTCTTTCTCGTATTGGTGATCTTGCCGGCCCGGTCGAGGACCATGTAGGCATCGCCGCAGAGCTCGGTGTGCATGCTCAGGTCCTTCACATCCGACTCGGCGATGAGTTTCCCGAGGACGTTCGGCATGCCGCCGATGCCGAGCTGGAGCGCGGCGCCGTCCTTTATGTGCGGCAGGATGTGGTTCGCGATGGCGAGGTCTTCCGCAGTCGCCTTCGGCGTCGGAAGGTCAGGGAGCGGTCCGTGCGGTCCCTCGACGACGGCGTCGACTTCGGAAATGTTGATCGTTCCGTCGAAGGCACTGTACATGTACGGCAGGTCATCGCGGACCTCGAGGATCACGTAGTCTGCCTTGTCGAGGATGCCGCGGCCGACGCCGGTTGCACAGGAAAGTGAGAAGTTTCCGTGTTCATCCATGGGCGGGACGGCCATCATGGCCACGTTCACGTTCAGGAAATGCTTGTAGTACAGCGTGTTGTTCCGGAAGACCATGGGGATGAAATAGCACAGGCCCCGGTCGGCAAGCTTCCGTTCATAGCCGGAAAAATGCCAGCTGTTGTAGCAGAAATGCTCCTGCGAAGGATCACATTCCGCAGTCTTGATGGGTCCGAAAATGAGGTTGCCGCGGATCTTGACGTCGTGCAGTTCGTCACGGCGGGCGGCGAGGGCGGCATCAAGCAGCGGCGGGAAGCCGAGGTTCGAGGTGTAATCCACCCAGTCCCCGTCCTTCACGATGCGGACAGCTTCCTCGGGCGTTTTCAGTTTGGAACGGTATTCCTGCAGATAGTCCATATCGGTCCTCCGGCCGCACTATTCCTGCTTCTTTGCAGCGGCAAGGCCTGCGCGGAAGGCGGCAAGATTCAGCTCCAACGCCTTAGCCGGAACGACCTTCCGGACAACGTCTTCCCAGTTCACGTTATCCGCACCCATCAGGCCGCAGCAGGCGCCGAAGAGTACCACGTTCATGCAGCGCGGATTGCCGAGCTTTTCGGCGATCTCGTTTGCGGGAACGACAATGCACTTAAACTGCTTCTGCATGGCTTCTAGGCAGCCTTCCGGATATTGGAAGAGACCTGCGGCCGTTGCCGCGGATTCCTGACGGTAGGCATTGATGACGGCGACGCCGTCCGGCTTCAGGAAGGGAGCGTAGCGGACAGCTTCCATCTGCTCAAGGGCGATGAGAATGTCCGCTTCGCCCTTTCCGAAGACCGGTCCGTAGACCTTGTCGCCGAAACGGACCTGGGTCGAAACGGAACCGCCGCGCTGGGCCATCCCGTGCACTTCGGACTGTTTTACGTCGAAACCGGCTTCCATGAGGCCTTCGGTCATGATCCGGCTGATCAGGATCGCACCCTGTCCGCCGACGCCGGCAATCAAAACACTTTTTACGTTAGGCATCTGTCAGCACCTCCTTTAGGAAATGGCCCCGAAGGGGCAGATCTGCGCGCACACGGTGCAGCCGATGCACTGGCCGGGGTCGACGTGGGCTTTCCCGTCCTTAAGCGCGATGGCCGGGCAGCCGCAGGCAAGGCACATTTTGCAGCTGCGGCATTTTTCGGGATCCACCCGGCACAGCTTCTTCGGCGTGGGCATGCGCTTTAAGAGGACGCAGGGCCGCCTTGTAATGATGGCCGGGAACTTTCCTTCCTTCCGGAGTTCGATCGCCCTGTCAATGGTTTCATTCATTGCCGTGAGGTCGAGCGGATCGACGATGAAGACGGCAAAGCCCATGGCGTCCAGGACCTTTTCGATGTTGAAGTCGTTCGAAGGCTCGCCGAGCAGGGTGTAACCGCTCGCGGGGTTGTCCTGCTGGCCGGTCATGCCGGTTATGCGGTTGTCGAGGACCACCGGGATCACATTCCCCTTGTTGTAGATGATCTCCGCTGCGCCGGTGAGGCCGCTGTGGCAGAAGGTCGAATCGCCCATGCAGCCGAAGATCAGCTTGTCGGTCACGCCTTCGCGTTCGAAGGATTTGCTGATGCCCATGGCGACCGTGAAGCCGCCGCCCATGCAGACGACGGAATCAAGGGCATTAAGAGGCGGCGTTCCGCCGAGAGTGTAGCAGCCGATGTCGCCGGTCAGGACCACGTTCTTCCTCCGGCTCATCGCATAGAAGAAGCCGCGGTGCGGGCAGCCCGGGCAGAGTGCCGGCGGACGCGGGACTGCTTCGACGTCGGGCAGCTTCGTTTCCGGCTTCGTGCCGAAGATGCGTTCCCGGAGGATCTGGGTATTCATTTCGTACATGGTCCCGGTCAGTTCCTTGCCGATGCAGGGGATGCCGGCGGCCTTGATCTGATCTTCCATGAAGGGTTCCAGCTCCTCGACCACATAGAGCGTTTCGACCTTCTCGGCGAATTCGCGGATGAGGCGCATCGGGAGCGGGAAGGTGAGGCCGAGCTTCAGGAAAGAAGCGTCCTCGGGGAAGACTTCCTTTGCGTACTGGTAGGCCACGGAAGCGGAAATGACGCCGATCTTCGTGCCTTTCATTTCCACGCGGTTGAGCGGGCTGTCATAACCGAACTCGGCCAGATCCGCAAGGCGCTTTTCAACGAGCGGGCGCTTTGCATAGGAGTTGGCCGGGGTGCAGACGTATTTTTTCGTGTTGCGAGCGTAGGGCGTAAACTCATGCTCCGTGCGTTCGCCCAGTTCGACCAGGCTCTTCGAATGGGAGACACGGGTCGTGGTGCGGAAGAGGACGGGCGTATCGAATTTTTCGGAGATCTCGCAGGCATAACGCACGAAATCCTTACATTCCTGGGCGTCGGACGGTTCGATGAGCGGCACTTTCGCGGCGCGTGCGTAGTAGCGGTTGTCCTGTTCGTTCTGCGAGGAATGCATGGAAGGATCGTCGGCGTTCACGATCACGAAGCCGCCCTTGACACCGAGGTACGAGGCGGTGAAGAACGGGTCGGCGGCAACGTTCAGACCAACCATCTTCATGGCGGTAACGGAGCGGCTGCCGGCAACGGCGGCGCCGTAGGCGACCTCGAGGGCGACCTTCTCATTCGGCGCCCATTCGCAGTAGATGTCGTCACGGTACTGCGGGAGGTTCTCGATGACTTCCGTGCTGGGCGTGCCGGGATAGGCGCTTGCGACCTTGATACCGGCTTCCCAGATGCCCCGGGCAATGGCTTCATTGCCGGATAACAATTGTTTCATAATAAAGATACCCCTTTCTGCTGCAGTGCAGCCGAAACGAATGATGATGCGGTTTTATACGTTATTTTGCTGCCTTCAGCATAGCACCGCGGCGGGCTTATGTCAATCTTCGGCGGACTGAAAATCCGGCGTGTCCGCCGCACACGGACAGATGTAGAGGGGAATCCGGGTGCCTCGCGGACAGACGAGTGTTTTCTCAGAACGATTTATTTCGTGCAGCTGTTCTTCGAAAGCACTGCCTGCGCCGCCCGGTCCATGGTGACGGAGAGAATAAAAAAGGGCTGTGAGCGCGCTCACAGCCCCGTCCGGGAGAGGGCAGTATGATCGATCAGTTTTTATGGTTTACAACAGTTTTCCCGTTCGGGTCAAGGATCTCGAAGGAACTGATTGCAGCCTGCGCTTTGAAATCGGTCTCCGCCGATACGTGCAGCAGGTCGGTCTTCATCGAGTAACCGGAGTCGGTCTGGGCGTCCAGGTACAGGCGCAGGCGGCTGCTGTCCGTGAAGTTATCGAACTTGTCGTCCAGTTCGATTCTGACGGGCTCGAAGTTCCTGCCGTTCAGATCGACCGGGACGCGTCCGACCTCTTTCCCGTCAACTTCTTTGACGATCTCGGTCTTTGTGACTTTGAGATCACAGACGGATTTGCCGAAATCGCCGACGGCAAAGCTCCCCTTCAGGCTGAGCGTGCCGTTCTTCAAAGAAGCCTTGAGGTCGATGCCTTCCGCTTCATAGTTCGGGAAGACGAGCGCCCACATCTCACCGTAAGGGACGTCGTCCAGGACCTGCGTTTTTGTCACGCCGTCTTCAGAGAGGGTCAGGACCGGTGCGGCATGTACGGACTTGAAAACGTCCAGATAAAGTGAGGCGATAAAGCGGCCGTCCGGGACCTGTGTGCAGGCAGCTTTTGCTTCACCGAACTGCAGCGTAAATTTGCTGTTTTTACTGTACGTATTGGGGGTAAGGGTAAAATTGACCCGTACGCATCCGGTCGTGCCGTCAAACGCCGTGAAGGACCAGTCATACTCGTGCAGGAGGTCCGTTTCGGCCTTCAGCTGCTTCTCGAGCGCGTCGATCTTGCTGCTCATGGCCCACATCTGGTTCATGAGGCTGTTTGCATTGTCGCTCAGGGTGCCGAGCTTCAGGTTCATGGACGAGATCTTGCCAAGGCTCATGGCGTTCCAAACGATCAGGACGATGATGAGGAGCCAGGGGATGAATTCCGACGGCGCCGCCAGGCGGTGTTCGCGGTCGGTAGGGGTGCTGTCTTCGGAGACGGCCTTGTCAAGTCTCCGGCGGTAGCGGATGAAAATGATGATTCCGAGAATGACCGCGCAGAGCACGGGAATCAGAATAACGGCAAAACGTTTCATGCTTAAATGACCTCCTTCGGCAGAGCGCCGTCAAATATGGAAGAATTCACGGAAAGCTCCGTAATAGCTGCGGGTAACGTCGACGAGGGTCCCGTCGGACAGGGTCAGAACGAATTTCATGGAGAGGGAAGGGCGGATCTTCTTCACGTGCTTCCGCGCGACGATCACCGAGTTGCTGACGCGGATGAAACGGTCCGGATCCAGTTCCGCGGCGATCCGGTACAGCGGATCGGAGCCTGCGAAGACGCCGCTTTTCGCGTGCACGTCCACGTTGTGGCCGTAGCTCTCGATGAAAACGATCTCGTTCGCGGCGAGCTTCATGCGTTCTCCCTCGGCCGTGCGCACGTCGAGAAAGACGCCGGGGGAGTCCGCTTCCGTAAGGACGTAGGGCGCAGTATCTTCGATCCCGATGCCGGCAGTCTCGAGTTCCTGCCGGACGGATTCGTAATGCGCTTTGCTGATCTTGAGTCGGATCTTCAAGGTCTGTCTCCTTCCTGTTTCGTTCTGAGGCTACTGTAAGGGATGACGGAAAAAAAGGCAATAGGGTGTGCATGGCTTGCACGAAACACAGCACAGATTGCAGAAATAAGCGTGAAAAAGCCCCGCAGGCGGTCCGGACCGAACGTGGTCCCGCAGCCGGACGAGTCCTTTCTCAGAGCGATTCGCTTCGCTCATATGCTCTTCGAAAGCACTGTCCGGGCTGCGGGACTCGTCTTTCGCAGCCGGACGTAAACTTTCTCGGAACGATTCACATTCGTTCAAATGTTCCTCGAAAGTTCAGTCCGGGCTGCGGGAGTACACAAAAAGGACTGCAGTTTTCTGCAGTCCTTTTCGTGCAAGTCCGGGAGGATAAAGATACGGAGATCATTTATCCGCGGCGGTCGCGGAAGGGGCTTCGGTAGAAGGAGCTTCGGTGGAAGGCGCTTCGGTGCTCGGCGCTTCAGTGGTCGGCGCAGCCGTCGTGGGCTTCGAGACGTAGGACGGTTCGACCGTCAGGTTCTTGAAGGCGCTCGTGACCTTGAAGGCCTTGGCCGCGTTCTGCCATCCCTTGTAGACTTCGTTGAAGGCTTCTTCCTGCTTCTCACGGGTCAGGGAGGCACGCTTCGTCTCGGCGCCGTCGGCATCGTCATCACTGATGCAGTACAGCACATACCAGCCAGCGTCCTGCTTGGAGATCTTGGACTCGCCGGTCTTCATGTCCTTGCCTTCGGTATAGAAGATGGACGTGGAAGAGGTATCGCTGTAGGCAAAGGTGGCTTCGCTGGCAGTCAGGTCGGACCATCTGCTCTTCACGTCTTCCCATTTGCCGTCCTTCAGCGAGGCAAGGATCAGGTTAGCCAGATCCTCACCCTTGACCTGGCTGGCGTCTTCGGTGCTTTCCGTGCTTGCTGCCGTGGAGCTGGGCGCGGGAACCAGGACGTAGCCGATGCGGAAGCTCTTGCAGTCGTCTTCATTGATCTTGACGTCCGCAGCCTGCATCACGCCGTAGGCGACCTTGAAGGCCTTCACGCGCTTTTCAATATAGGCACGCATCTGCTTGTCGCCGGCTTCGCCGTCGGCAATGCCGGCCAGCTTGAAGAACTCGTCGGCGTAAACGTCGCGGATGTCTTCGATCACATGGTCGATCTTGTGATTGTCTTCATCGGTCAGCTCGGCCGAGTACTCGCCGGCATGGTCCAGCAGCACGTAAGTCTGCAGGAATTCCGCCATGACGGTCTCCTTCAGGGTCTGCTCAAAGGTCTGCGTACGGACACCGCTGGCGATGGGCCAGATGTTGGTGATGCCGTAGTAGTAGCGATAAAGCATGCCCGTGTAGGATTCGGTGCTCCACTGGTTCATGCGCAGCCAGAAATTGGCTTCGTCCAGATAGGTGGTCTGGTCGCCGTAGGTGGCAGCAGCAGTGGTGCTGTATTTTTCAGGGGAAACACTGCTGCCGCAGCCGGTGCAAAGGACCAGGACGGCAAGGATCAGTGCTGCGATTCGAGAAATGTGCTTCATGACACAACCTCCGTAAAAACATTAGCCGCTCTATTATAGGAGTTTTCCCGCGGCTTCGCAAGAGTTTTTTCGTGAATATTCCTTAAAATTTACCCGCTTCCGCCGTGATCAGCTGCTGCAGGAGCTCGTCGGCCTTCATCAGCAGGGCGTCTGCGGTCGGCGCTTCGCCCGGTTTCAGGCGCTGCTGGAGGACGGGCGTCTCTCCGGCAGCCAGTCTGACCGTGCCGCGGGAGTCCTGCGCGAGGCGGATGAGCGCCTGCGGATCCACCGGTGCTTCCTTCAGCATCGTAAAGCGCAGCTCATTCGCATCCCCCGCGATCTCCGTGACGTAGGCGCCGTGCGCCTCTGCCCGGAGGAGGGCGATCTTCAGCAGGTGGTCCACCGGTTTCGGCAGGGAACCGAAACGGTCGATCAGCTCATCGAGCATGTCTTCGTAGTCGCTCCGGCTGCCGATGCCGGCAATGCGGCGGTAGATATCCATCTTCTGGCTCTCGTTGCGGATGTACGAGGCAGGAATGTTGGCATCCATGGAAAGGTCTACGGAAGTATCGAAGGAGAATTCCTTCGCTTCGCCGCGCTCCTCACGTACGGCCGCGCCGAGCATCTTGCTGTAGAGTTCGTAGCCGACAGCTTCCATGTGGCCATGCTGCTCCGCGCCCAGAAGGTTCCCGGCACCGCGAATCTCCAGATCGCGCATGGAGATGCGGACGCCCGAGCCGAGTTCCGTGTAGTCCCGGATCGCCTGCAGGCGCTTTTCCGCGACTTCCTTGAGCAGGCGCCCGCCCTTATAAAAGAGGAAGGCATAGGCGGTGCGGTTGGAGCGGCCGACACGCCCTCTCAGCTGGTAGAGCTGCGAAAGGCCGAAACGGTCGGAATCCGCGATGATGATGGTGTTGACGTTCGGGATGTCCAGCCCGGTTTCGATGATCGTCGTCGAGACCAGCACGTCGATGCTGCCGGAGACGAAGTCGTACATGATCTGTTCGAGTTCGCGCTCCTTCATCTGCCCGTGGGCGTAGGCGACCGATGCATCCGGCGCCAGTTCCTGCACGTGTGCGGCAACTTCGGTGATATTTCTTACTTTATTGGAAACGTAGTAGACCTGGCCGCCGCGGGCAAGCTCGCGGGCGATGGCCTCCCGGACGATCTCATCGTTGTATTCCGCAACGTACGTCTGGATGGGCACGCGGTCCATGGGCGGCTCCTCGAGGAGGCTCATGTCGCGGATCCCGATGAGGCTCATGTGGAGGGTCCGCGGGATGGGCGTCGCAGTCAGGGACAGAACGCCCACGTTTTCCTTCAGTTTCTTGATCTTTTCCTTGTCGGCAACGCCGAAGCGCTGTTCCTCATCGATGATGAGAAGGCCGAGATCCTTAAAGGAAACGTCCTGCGAGAGCAGGCGGTGCGTTCCGATGACGACGTCCACGCCGCCGCGCCTGAGTTCGCTCACGACGCGCTTCTGCTCGGCAGGCGAACGGAAGCGGGAGAGGAGCGCCACGCGCACCGGATAGTTCTTCATCCGCTCGGCGAAGGTCTGGTAATGCTGCTGCGCGAGAATGGTGGTCGGGACAAGGTAGGCAACCTGCTTCGATTCCTGTACGGCCTTGAAAGCGGCACGGAGTGCGATCTCGGTCTTGCCGAAGCCGACGTCGCCGCAGATCAGACGGTCCATGACTTTGCCGGCTTCCATGTCATTTTTCACTGCTTCTATGGCTTTAAGCTGGTCTTCGGTCTCTTCGTAAGGAAATTGTTCCTCGAATTCCTTCTGCCAGACGGTATCGGGTTCGTAAACATAGCCCGTCGCCTGCGCGCGGGCGGCATAGAGCCGGACCAGGTCCTTCGCGATGTCCGCGACGGCTTTTTTCACCCGTGTCTTTGTCTTCTGCCACTCGGCGCCGCCGAGACGGTTCAGGACCGGCGGCGGATCTGCATCCGCGGAAGCATATTTTTCGATGCGGTTCATCTGCGTCACGGGGGCGTACAGATTGCCGCCGTCCTTGTAGCTGATCTTGAAATAATCCCGCTCGATGTTGTCGACGATCTTCTTCTCAATGCCGCAGTAGATGCCGAGGCCGTGGTCCTCGTGGATCACGTAGTCGCCGACGGACAGGTCGCTCACGCTGCTGACACGGGCACCGCCCTTCGAAAAGGTGCGGCGCTTTTTATTCTGACGCCGCCCGAAGACGTCGCTTTCGGAGAGCACCGAGAACTTCAGCGAAGGGTAGGCGAAGCTCTTGTGGATGCTGCCGTAGGTAACGAGGATCTGGCCGGGCATCACTTCCCGGTCCGGCGCCTCCGCGTAGAAGGCGTTCAGTTCGTATTCCGCAAGGTCGCGGGCAAGGCGCTCCGCTCTCGCGCGTGAACTGCACATCAGAACGGTGCAGGTCTTTTCCTTTTTCGCTTTCTCCAGGTCCTTGATCAGCAGGTCAAAATGTCCCGCGTAGGAAGGCAGCGAGCGCGCGTCCACGTGGTCGTGGAGACCGGCCGGCACCGGATCGTCCCGGTAGTCGAGCCCGGTCAGGATCAGGGTGTGCGGGCGGTCGAGCGCTTTCATCAGCGTCCGGGTATCGTGCAGCACCGGGAAGTGCGGGATCTCCGCCCCTTCCGCCTTCGCGCTTTCGATCCGCCGCAGGATGCTTTCCTGATACTCCTTCGCCACGGCTTCCGTGCGGTCCTTGATGCGCGCGGGTTCGTCCAGGACCAGGCAGTCGTCCCAGGCGACGTAGTCCAGAAGGCAGCCGGCTTCGTCGCCGCTTTCGGCGGCGGGGTAGACCGACAGGCTTTCCAGATTTTCAACGGAGCGCTGGCTGACCGGGTCGAAACTGCGGATCGCATCGATCTCGTCGTCCCAGAACTCCACACGGACCGGGTTCTCCTCCGTGAGCGGGTAAATGTCCAGGATGCCGCCGCGCACGGCGAATTCCCCGGGCATGTCGACGACTTCGGTACGGATGAAGCCGAGACCGGAAAGTTTTCGTGCAAGGTCTGACAGGTCGTGGACGCCGCCGGCTTCGAGCCGGATGACGTTCTTCTTTAGATAAGCTGGCGAGGACAGACGGTCCAGAAGTGCGTCGGCCGTGGTGACCACGAAGGCGTTTTCCTGCTCCAGCAGATGCTTCAGGACCAGCATGCGCTCGCGGGCAAGGAGGGAGCCGGAAACGTCCGCGCCCCAGAAGAGGAGATCCCGCGCCGGATAGAGTGAGGGCGAGAGCGAAAGGAAGGCTGCCGCATCCTCATAGAGTTCCTTCGCACGGATCTCGTTGTAGGTCAGCACGAGCACGCGCTTATAGCCGCTGCACAGCTCCGCCGTAAGATGCATGAGCTGCGTATCGACGTTTCCGGACAGGCAAAGAGGAGCCCTTCCTTCCCGAAGGGCCCCGCACCATTCCCTGTAGGCTGACGATTTTGTCAGCGGATTCCGAAAATACTTTGCCATGTGACCTTTTCCGGCCGTGCGCGGGGTCAGGCCCCGCTGCGCGGCTGCTCCGCAAATATATCATAAGAAGAGCGGCGGCGCAAGAAAAGAAAACGGAAAATCCGCCTTTTCAAAAGCCTGCGGAATTTTTTTAAGAATCTTCAATCTTTCTTCAATCCTGCCCCGGCATAATGAGCGCGTAAACGGAAGAGAAATATGCTTCCGGACAGCAAAGGAGTACCAAAGCAATGAAAAAAATGATCTCACTGATACTTACGATAATGATGATCCTGTCGCTTGCGGCCTGCGGCGGCGCGGAGAAAGGAAGCAGCGCTTCGAACGCTTCAGCCGGAACGGACAGCTCGTCCGCGGCCAGCGTTTCTCCCGGAAGCACCTCGGCGGAGACCGAAGCCGACGTCCCGGATCCGGTCACGGATACTGACATCACGGCCGAGGAAGCGACGGGGGATTTCTCCCTGACGACGGAGGACGGCGCGTTCACGCAGGAGGGCAGCATCTATACGGTCACCGCGGCCGGGACTTACGTCCTTACGGGCCTTCTGGAAGGGCAGATCCTCGTGGAAGCCGGTGAGGACGACGAGGTCGTCCTGGAACTTTCCGGCACCACGGTCACGTACGGCAAGGATTCCCCCATCAAGATCCTCTCCGCCGGCAACGTGGACATCTCCGCGAAGAAAGATACGGAAAACGTGATCAATGATACCCGGAGCGAGCAGACTTCGGACGATGAATCCCAGGGCGGCGGTGCGATCTATGCGAAGTGCGACCTGAAGCTGAAAGGCAGCGGCACCCTGGTCGTGAACGCGGGCTATAACAACGGCATCCACACCACCGACGACCTGAAGATCCAGAAACTTTCCCTGAAGGTCACGGCCGTTGACAATGCCCTTAAGGGCAACGATTCCATTACCATCCTGAGCGGCACGGTCGTCGCGATCTCGACGAAGGGCGACGGCATCAAGACGAAGAACACCGACACGAACAAGAACGGCGTCACCAGAGGCGACGTCACCGTCACCGGCGGATCCCTCGCGGTCTACGCGGCGGGCGACGGCATCCAGGCGGCACACGATTTTACGATGGCCGCCGGGGAAGACGGCACGGCACCGACGCTCGTCATCTACACCGGTTCCTACAGCGGCTATACCGCTTCCGATGCCTCCGTCGATTCCTACAAGGGCGTCAAGGTGCAGAACGAACTGAACATCGAGGCCGGAGAGATCACCGTAAAGAGCTATGACGACGGCCTCCATGCCGATTACGGCACGGCTTTCGACGACGGCACAAAAGGCCAGGGGACCATCAACATTTCCGGCGGCACCGTGAACCTGAACGTCTACTCGCCGGAAGGCAAGACCGCCGGCGGCCAGATGGGAGCCGGCTGGGGCGGAAAAGGCGGCCGCGGCGGCTGGGGAGGCCAGGGCGGCTGGGGAGGTCAGCAGACCGTCTCCGGCGCGGACGGCATCCACGCTGATTACATGCTGAACATCAGCGGCGGCACGATCAATATCGACAGCGCCTACGAAGGCCTTGAAGCCAACGTGATCAACATCTCCGGCGGCAGCAGCACCGTAGCGGCAAACGACGACGGCGTGAATGCCACCAAGGGCGTGACCAGCCCGCAGATCAACGTGAGCGGCGGGTACCTGGACGTTGCGGTCGCCCCGAACGGCGACGTGGACGGCATCGACAGCAACGGGACCTACACCCAGACCGGCGGCGTGGTCATCACCAGAGGCCCGGCTAGCGCGCAGGCAGCGGCGATCGACGCCGACGGCTCGGTCAAGGTGACCGGCGGTACGCTGATCATCCTCGGCTACGGCCGGATCAGCATCGGCAGCGGCGTGGAAAGTTACTCCCTGTCCCTGCATTCCGCTGGAATGCACACGGTTACCGTTGACGGCACGAAATATGAATTTACCAACGCATCAGCTTACGGACAGACCACTGTCGTGAGCAGCGTGAAGGTATCCGACTGATGAAAGAAGCCCCGTCGGGGCGGAGGTGAGAAGATGAGCATCAACGTGATGAAACGATATGAAATGAAATATCTGCTGAACGCCGAACAGACGGCCTTCCTCCGGGAAAAGCTGAAAGGGCACATGGAGCCCGACGAATACGGCCGCAGCACGATCGCATCGCTTTACTACGATACGCCGGACAGACGGCTGATCCGGGCGAGCCTTGAGAAACCCATGTTCAAGGAAAAGCTCCGCCTCCGCTCCTACGGGCCGGCAGACGGGACGAAGCCGGTCTACCTGGAACTGAAGAGAAAGGCTTACGGCATCGTCTACAAGCGGCGGATCGAAACGAGCCTTCCGGACGTGGACAGGTTCTTCGCGGGAGAAAGAAACATTTGTGCCTGCGGCCAGATCGACCGGGAACTTGCAGCGTTCCGCGACCACTATCAAACCCTTGAACCTTCCTGCATGATCGTTTACGAGCGCACGGCCTATAAGGAAACGGAAGGCGACCTGCGCCTTACGATCGACGAAAACCCGCGCTACCGCATGGACAGCCTGAACCTTGCGGATCTTGACAAAGGCACCCTGCTGCTCCCTCCGGGACATACGATTCTCGAAATCAAGGTCCAGGAAGCCGTTCCGCTCTGGCTCGCGGAGATCATCTCCGCCGGGCGGATCGCAAAGAGCAGCTTCTCAAAATACGGCGAGGCGTACTGCCGGGAAACCTTCCCGGCGAGGACGGCCTGACGGACAGCCTCCGCCGCCTTCACAAGGGGCGGCGGAGAAATGAAAGGAGAAAGAAAGCAATGTTTGCATCGATATATACTTCCGCGGTAACCCCCGCACAGTTCTTCCTGATGGCCGGCACGGCCCTTCTTACGGGCTTTGTCTATGCCTGGCTCATGAGCTTCCGCATCCGCTCCACGAAACGCTTCTTCATCGTGGCAGCCCTCATTCCCTTCGTGGTGGCAGCAGTCATCACCTTCGTGAACGGCAACATCGGTGCCGGCGTGGCGATCGGCGGGGCCTTCGGCCTCATCCGCTTCCGCAGCGCACAGGGAAGCGCCGACGAGATCGCAGCGATCCTGGTTGCCATGGGCGCGGGCATCGCCTTCGGCATGGGGTATCTGGCGTACGGCGTGATCATCCTGCTCGGCCTCTCCCTGCTGTTCATGCTTCTCGGCAGCCTCAGGATCTTCGAGCACGGGAGCATGGCCGCGGACCAGCTGCTCCGCGTCACGATCCCGGAATCCCTGCAGTACAACGGCGCCTTTGACGACATCTTCGGCCGCTACCTGAAGAAAGTGGAGAATGCGGGCGTGAAGACGACGGGGATGGGCAGCATGTTCCGCCTTTCCTACAAGGTGCAGATGAAGGATCCTTCGGAAGAAAAGGCCTTCATCGACGAGCTCCGCACGAAAAACGGAAACCTGGAAATTGCACTGCTGCCGTACACGGAAACGCAGGGGCAGCTGTAAGACCGGGTTCCGGCCGGTTCCTGATCCCTCTCAGGAATCGGTCCGGGACCGACAGTTTCCTTTCTGACAGATATTTGTTATAATGCCTGTTGTAAGGCGGTGATGACATGCGTATCTTGCTTGCAGAAGATGAAAAAAGGATGGCGGCGGCCCTTACGGCCCTGCTGAAACAGGAAAAATACGACGTGGACCATGTGGCGGACGGCGCTTCGGCGCTCGCCGCCCTGGAAAGCGGCATCTACGATATCGCGGTCCTGGACGTGATGATGCCGGAAATGAACGGCTTCGAGGCGGCCAGGAAGGCGCGGGCAAAGGGCGTGAAGACTCCCATCCTGATGCTCACGGCCAAAAGTGAACTTGACGACAAGATCACCGGACTCGACGCAGGCGCGGACGATTACCTCACGAAGCCTTTCCAGACAAAGGAACTGCTCGCGAGGCTCCGCGCCCTCGGGCGCCGGAGCGCGAGTTTTCAGGACGGGAGCCTGCACTACGGCGACCTCTCCCTGGATACGGCCAAGGCCACGCTTCTCTGCACTTCGACCGGGCAGAGCGTCCGGCTCAGCGAGAAGGAACTGCGCATCCTGGAATACATGTTCGCGGGCAAAGGCCAGATCCTGACAAGAGAGCAGCTTGCGGTCAAGATCTGGGGTTACGAGAGCGACGCGGAATACAACAACGTGGAGGTCTACATGTCCTTCACCCGGAAGAAACTGGCTTTTGTCGGATCGAACGTGGAGATCAAGGCGGTGCGCGGCCTGGGATATGCGCTGAGGGAAAAAGATGTTTAAGCAGTCCAGAAAAAAGATCATCGTTTCGATCATGGGCTCGGTCATCCTGCTCTTTGCGATGACGCTGTTTGTGATCTTTTTCGTCAGCTATCGGAACATGCGGGCAAGAAACATTGATATGATGTCGCGGCATACCTGGAGAATGCCCGACGCGGAAGAACGGCCGGACAAAGAAAGCGACCCGAACGCACGAGAAGACGGTGAGCTCCGCCCGGATCAGGGCAGGCACGTTGAATTATTGACATTCTATACCGTGGTGATCAGGACGGACGGAACCGTTGTGCATGTCGAAAACGAAAAGGGCATTCACAGTGACGAAGAACTGATCGGTTATGCGCAGAAACTGATTGCGAAAGGAAAATGGTACGGAGAGTACGGCACGCTGTGCTGCTTAAGAGAGCAAAAGGGGACGGTGGGAGGCGACTATTATGATATCGTCGTTTTCCTGGACAATGCCGTTATCGAAGACAGCGTGAAGATCCTGCTCCGGAACGTTCTGATCGTCGGCAGCGCGGCGATCGTTGTCCTGTTCTTCCTTTCACTCCGGCTGTCGAAAAGGATCATTCAGCCGCTTGAAGACAACGATAAGCAGCAAAGGCAGTTCATTTCCGATGCGAGCCACGAACTGAAGACGCCGGTCGCCGTGATCGACGCGAACGCCGAGCTTCTGGCCCGCGAGCTCGGGGACAATGAATGGCTCTCCAACATCCGCTACGAAAACGACCGGATGGGCGAACTCGTGAAGCAGCTTTTGGATCTTTCCCGGGCGGAGAGCGCGGAGCTTCCGGCGGAGACCGTCGACCTGTCCCGCGTCGTTACGGGAGAAGAACTGGCTTTCGAGAGCCTGGCCTTTGATCAGGGGAAAACGATCCTGAGCGAGATCGGGGAAGACATCCATGTGACGGGCAGCGAGACGCAGCTTGCCCAGCTCGTTTCGGTCCTTCTGGACAACGCCGTAAGGCATTCGGCAGGAAAAGAGATCGGGCTCTCGCTCAGGCGTGAAGGACACGAAGCCGTCCTCGAAGTCGTGAACGAGGGCGAAGAGATACCGCCGGAAAAGAAAGCGCATCTCTTTGACCGTTTCTACCGCGCGGACGAAGCGCGGACCGACGAGGGGCAGCACTACGGCCTGGGACTCGCCATCGCAAAGGCTGTCGCGGAAAAGCACGGCGGCAGCATCGGCGTTTCCTGCGCGGACGGAAAAGTGACGTTTTCCGTGACCCTTCCGGCAAAAAAATAAAAAACTTCAATCTAGATTCAAGGAACCTCCTTTACTGTGGTATCATCAAAGTAAAGGAGGTTTTCCTTATGAAAGCGAAAAAAGCGCTTGCTGCATTGCTTGCGGCGGGACTGGTGATCAGCCTCGCGGCGTGCAGCGGCAGGACCAATACGGATACAGTGGCAGATACGGAAGAAGCCTCGCAGGAGGCTGTGACGAAGAGCAGCGAAGCGGTGCCGGAGACCCCGCCGGAAATGCCGGAAGGCGAGACCCCTCCTGAAGGCATGCCGGGTGAACAGGGAATGCCCGGTGGAACTCTCCCAGAAGGTGAGACCCCGCCTGAACCGCCGGAAGGCGGCATGCCCGGCGGCCAGGGAGGCCCCGGAGGACAGGGCTTCCCTGGAGGAAACGGACAGCAGGGACCCGGCGGCAGACCGGATGGTCAGGGAGGTCCCGGCGGGATGCCGGGCGGCAGCAGCGCATCGGTCGATTACAGCGCTGCGGAAGAACTCGCTTCTGCGGAAACGCAGAGCGGGCAGACCTACGTGAGCAGCAAGTCTGACGAGAGCGCTCTCATCATCGCGACCTCGGATGCCGTCACGGTCGAAAATGCCACGGTCACCAAAACCGGCGATTCCGACGGCGGCGATGCCTGCAGTTTTTACGGCCTGAACGCGGCAGTCCTCGTGAAGGACGGCGCCGCAGTCGAGATCACGGGCGGCACGGTCACTTCCGACGCAAAAGGCGCGAACGCCGTGTTCTGCTACGGCGGGAACGGAGGAAGGAACGGCGCCGAAGGCGACGGAACGACTCTCACCATCAAAAATACCGTCATCCGGACGAGCGGCGACGGCTCCGGCGGCATCATGACCACGGGCGGCGGCATTACCCTGGCCGAGAACCTGGACGTCGTCACCGAAGGCCGCTCCTCAGCCGCCATCCGCACCGACCGGGGCGGCGGGACGGTCTGGGTGACCGGCGGGACCTATGAAACGAGCGGCCTTGGTTCCCCGGCGATCTACTCCACCGCGGAGATCCACGCAAGCGGCGCAGAGCTCCTGTCCAACCTTTCGGAGGGCATCTGCATCGAAGGCCTGAACGCGGTCGAACTGACTGACTGCGCGCTCACGGCGAACAACACGAAATGCAACGGCAACGCGACGTTCCTCGACAGCGTCATGATCTACCAGTCGATGTCCGGCGACGCGGCCAGCGGCACGAGCCATTTCACGATGACGGGCGGGAAGCTTACGAGTAAGAGCGGACACGTCTTCCATGTGACCAATACGAGCGCGGTCATCACGCTTTCCGGCGCCACGATCGTGAACGAAGACAGTGAAAACGTCCTGATTTCCGTCTGTGACGACGGCTGGAGCGGCGCCGGCAACAAGGCAGAGCTGAACGCTTCCGGGCAGAAACTTTCCGGTGCGGTCCTCGTGGGAGAGAACTCCGAACTGAGCCTGAACCTCACGAACGGATCCTCTTTTGAAGGCTTCGTGGACGGAAAGGTCACGAACGCGAAAGGTGAAACCGTTTCCACGGAAGCCGGAACCGTTTCCGTGACACTGGACGAGAGCAGCAGCTGGACGCTGACCGCCGACAGCTATATCACCGAATTTAACGGCAGCGCCGCTAATGTCGTGAGCAGCGGATTTACCCTGTACGTGAACGGTACGCCGCTTGCGGGAACGAAGTGAAAAGCAGCAATCAAAAAGTCCGGGGCTTCATGCCTCGGACTTTTTGCTGTTGTATTCGTTCATGACCTTGTCAGGCCCGTCTTTCAGGAAGCAGAGTACGGCTTCGGCCGCTTTCTTTTCCAGTTCCTCCGCCTTTTCGGCATCCTCCCCGAAGAACGGCATCAGCACGTGATCGACCAGGTCGATCCCTGCCTCAGGTCCGCCGACGCCGAGCCGGAGTCTGGGGAAGGCGTCGCTTCCGAGCCGGCCGATGAGGCTCTTCAGGCCGTTGTGGCCGCCGGCGCTCCCGGACTTCCGGAAGCGGATGCGGCCGAGCGGCAGGTTCACGTCGTCGCAGATCACCAGGATGTCTTCCGGCGGGATCTTATAGTAGGCGGCGAGCGGCTGCACGCAGTCGCCGGAGAGGTTCATGTAGGTGAGCGGCTTCACCAGGATCACCTTCTCCCCCTCAATCACGCCCATGCCGGTTAGGCCGTGATAACGGTTGACGTTCACCTTTATCCCGGCCGCTTCTGCCACACGGTCAAGGGCTTCCCAGCCCATGTTGTGGCGCGTATTCGCATATCTTCTGCCCGGATTGCCCAGGCCAACGATCATCTTCATGTCTTTCTCCTTTTACGGAAAACCGCACTCTGACTATAGCATAAGAAGGCGCCTGCCGCAAGAATGATCACGGAACGAAAGGCAAGACAAGACTTTGTTTTTTTGTCCGGTTGCGCTATAATGATGCAGGATCGAACGTCAAATCAATGATGAGGAGGATGAGCAATTGTCGAAACGTGGTTCTGATGAAAATGTTGTCAGATCGATGAAACTGAATCTGATCGTGGGAATGATCGGTGCAGTTTTTTTTGCAATCATCTGGTACTTCAGTATCAAGGAGGAAGGCTGGGGTGCATGGGGGTTCCATGTTGTTTGTGGCTTCTTTGTGTTATTGGGCATTGTCCTGATGCTTCGATACCTGGCCTGGCGCATCACGTATAATGAGACGGAGTTTACAGTGAGAAACATTTTCGGTATTTCCCACACCTACCGTTACAGCCAGATCACGGCCAGGGAATCAGGGGTGCAGGTAAATAAACTGTGGATCGGGAAAAAGAAGATCGAACTGGAAGCTTGGTCAGAAGAAGCGCTGAGATTCTATTTATTTGCTCGGGACCAGTACGAAAAACTGGCGGGAGATCCGGAGGGGATTCCAGAAGACTGGCCAAAAAACGATATTTTCAGGGGCAATATCGAAGGCGGAATGCTCATCTTTATCATAGAAGTGATCGTTCTTTGCCTTGGCGTGGGACTCGGTGCGTTTCTTCTTTTCAACCGGGAGTATCTGGATCCGGAACAATACCCCTATGCGATCCTTATCGCACTGCTCCTCGTGCTGCCTTCCTTGTTCCTGGTCATAGGGGGTGTGATCGTCGGACGGCACCCGGAAAGATACAGCCGAAAGATCGTCAAGTTGTTTTTCAAAGAACAATATGTCAGGATATATCGCAAAGAAGCCGAACTGCAGGATGAATACGATTCGGAATCTGGAGATGAACAGCGGAACCGATGAAAAAAGAATGAAAACGCCTGAAATCCCTTGAATTTCACGCGTCGTATTGCTACAATATTACAGGATTTTTATGGCGGAAATGCCGCCGAAACAATAAACCAATCCGGAGGCGAACATGAGCAACTACATCGAGGAAATGAAGGCGAAAGCAGCCGAACAGAAAAAGACCATCGTACTGCCCGAGTCCAATGACAAGCGTACCTACAAGGCCGTCGAGCAGATCAAGAAGGAAGGCTTTGCCAACCTGATCCTGATCGCGAGCCCTGAAGATATCGCGAAATACAGCGAAGGCGCAGACCTTGCCGGCGTCACCGTCGTCGATCCTGCGACCGATCCGAGGACTACTGCCTATGCCGAGACCTTTGCGGAACTGCGCAAGTCCAAAGGCATGACCTACGAACAGGCTCTGACCATTCTGAAGACCGATTACACCTACTACGGTGTCATGATGGTGAAGATGGGCGACGCTGACGGCATGGTTTCCGGCGCCTGCCATTCCACCGCCGATACCCTTCGTCCCTGCCTGCAGATCCTGAAGACCGCGCCGGGCGTGAAGATGGTATCCTCCTTCTTCCTGATGATCGTCCCGAACTGCGAATACGGCGAGAACGGCAAGTTCGTGTTTGCCGACTGCGGCCTGGAACAGAACCCCACGCCCGACAAGCTGGCGACCATCGCCGGCACCAGCGCGGAATCCTTCGTGAAGATGGTCGGCGCGGAGCCCAGAGTGGCCCTGCTGTCCCATTCCACCAAGGGCTCGGCCAAGCACGACGACGTGACCAAGGTCGTCGAGGCCGTGAAGATCGCGAAGGAAGAATATCCGCAGTACAAGATCGACGGCGAACTGCAGCTTGACGCTGCCATCGTTCCTTCCGTCGGCGCCTCCAAGGCTCCGGGCAGCGAAGTGGCCGGCCATGCGAACGTCATCATCTTCCCTGACCTTGATGCCGGCAACATCGGCTACAAGCTGGTGCAGCGCCTTGCGCACGCCGAAGCCTACGGCCCCATCTGCCAGGGTCTGGCGAAGCCCGTGAACGACCTGTCCCGCGGCTGCAGCGCCGAGGACATCGTGGGCGTCGTGGCCATCACCGCCGTTCAGGCACAGGGCTGATAACGAAACTATCCTGGTTAAGAACAGAACCGAATCCACAGAGTAAAGACAAGCCGCTCCCCGGGTCTCCCGCCGGAGCGGTTTGTCAAAGAAAAAAAATGCATCAGGCGGCATTCGGGGAGGAAGCAGACGCCGAATGACGGGAAAGGAATGTGATCATGAGACTGGAACCGAATGTTGAAGAGATCCGCGGGCGCTTCGGACACGGCGTCTGCTGTGCAATGTCGGTGTTCGGCGAACTGGCCGAATGGATGGGCATGGATAAGGAAACGGCCCGGAAGATCGCTTCCGGCTTCTGCGGCCACTATGAACAAAATAACTTCTGCGGCTGCATTTCCGGGGCGAAAATGGCCCTGGGCATGAAGTACGGGCCGAGCCGGCTGGGGGACAACGACAAGGCGGCCGTGCTGAAGCAGAAGATCAAAGCCTTTGAGCAGAACTTTACCGCGCAGTTCGGCAGCATCCGCTGCCCGGAGATCCTGGGCGGCCTGGATCCGTCCGTCGAAGAAGACCGGCCGGAGATCATTTCCCGGGACCTTTTTCACCGGACCTGCACCGATGCGGTCTGCTTTTCGATCCGCCGCGTATCGGAAATGCTGGAAGAACAACAAGAGACTTGATTTTTTCTGAGAATCATCTAAAATAATAATGTTGTGCACTTTTGCACGGCAGATCCTGATTGTTTCAGCAAAGAGGTTATTTATGATCAGAGAAGATGTCAGAAATGTTGCAATAATTGCCCACGTCGACCACGGCAAGACGACCCTGGTGGACGAGCTCCTGAAGCAGAGCGGCGTGTTCCGCGAGAACCAGGAAGTGGCCGAGCGCGTCATGGACTCGGGCGACCTGGAGCGCGAGCGCGGGATCACCATCCTGTCGAAGAACACCGCTGTCACCTACAAGGGTGTGAAGATCAACATCGTGGATACTCCCGGCCACGCCGATTTCGGCGGCGAGGTGGAGCGCGTCCTGAAGATGGTGAACGGCGTCATCCTCGTGGTGGATGCCTTTGAAGGCCCCATGCCCCAGACCCGCTTCGTGCTGTCCAAGGCACTGGAGCTGAACCTGGACGTGGTCGTATGCATCAACAAGGTCGACCGTCCGGAAGCCCGTCCCGAAGAAGTGGTGGATGAGGTCCTGGACCTGCTGCTGGAACTGGATGCTTCCGAGAAGCAGCTGGACTGCCCCTTCGTCTTCGCGTCCGCGCGCGACGGCTGGGCGGTGAAGGATCTGAGCGACGAGCGCGTCAACATGCGGCCGCTTCTCGATACCATCCTGGAATCGGTCCCCGCGCCTCAGGGCGATCCGGAGGCACCGCTGCAGCTGCTCGTTTCCACCATCGACTATAACGAATACGTCGGCCGCATCGGCGTCGGCAAGATCGATAACGGACAGCTCCGCGTGAACCAGGAAGTGGTGATCGTGAACCACCACGCGCCGGAAAAGAAGCTGAAGGTGAAGGTCAGCAGCCTGTTCGAATTCGACGGGCTTTCCAAGGTGCCGGTCACGGAAGCGAACGTGGGATCCATCGTGGCGGTCTCGGGCATTCAGGGCATCCACATCGGCGATACGCTCTGCGATCCGCTGGCGCCGGCGCCCATCCCCTTCCAGAAGATCTCCGAACCGACCATCGCGATGCATTTCCTCGTGAATGACAGCCCGTTCGCAGGGCAGGAGGGCAAATACGTGACCTCCCGCCACCTGCGCGACCGTCTGATGCGCGAGCTGAACACCGACGTTTCCCTGCGGGTCGAAGAGACCGACAGCCCGGACAACTTCAAGGTCTCCGGCCGCGGCGAACTGCATCTGTCCATCCTCATCGAAACGATGCGCCGTGAAGGCTACGAGTTCGCCGTCAGCAAGGCGGAGGTCATTTATAAGAGAAGCGCCGACGGACGGCTTCTCGAACCCATGGAACGCGTCTACGTGGACGTTCCGGACGAGTTCTCCGGCACGGTCATCGAAAAGCTGAGCCTCCGAAAGGGCGAGCTTTCGAACATGCGTCCCTTCGGCGAAGGCCGCACGCGCCTCGAATTCATGATCCCTTCCCGCGGCCTGATCGGTTACCGCGATGAGTTCATGACCGATACCAAGGGCACCGGCATCATGAACCAGCTCTTCGACGGCTACGCCTCCTACAAGGGCGACATCCACTACCGGAGCAACGGCTCCCTGATCGCGTTCGAGACCGGCGAGGCGGTGACCTACGGCCTGTTCAACGCGCAGGAGAGAGGCCTGCTTTTCATCGGTCCCGGCGAACGCGTGTACGCGGGCATGGTGGTCGGACAGACCGGCAAGGCAGAGGACATCGAGGTCAACGTCTGCAAGAAGAAGCAGCTGACCAACACCCGCGCCTCCGGCTCCGACGACGCCCTGAAGCTGACACCGGCCAAGATCATGAGCCTGGAGCAGTGCATGCAGTTCATCGATACCGACGAGCTGCTGGAGGTCACGCCCACGCATCTCAGGATCCGCAAGCGCATCCTTGATCCGACGCTCCGGAAGAGAGACATGATCAGGAGAAGAAATTCGTAAGTTTTAAGGATAAGTCATGGCAAAGTCCAGTTACTTAATGACAGAGGGAACGGTGTGGAAGCGGATCGTCCGCTTCGCCGTTCCCGTCTTTATCGGCCAGCTGTTCCAGCAGATGTACAATACGGTCGACTCCCTGATCGTGGGGAAGATGATCGGTACGAGTGCGTTGGCGGCCGTCACGGCGACAGGCAGCATCATCTACCTGATCGTCGGCTTTTTCATGGGCTTTTCCATGGGTGCGGGCGTGGTCATCGCGCGGGACATCGGCGCAGGCGATGAGCGGGCGGTCTCGCGAAGCGTCCATACCACAGTGGCGATGGGCCTGGTCGCGACGGTCATCATGACGATCCTCGGCATGCTGCTGACGCCGGTCATCCTCGGCTGGATGGGCACGCCGGACGACGTGTTCCCGGAAGCCGCGACCTATCTTCGGACGTACTTCGCGGGCAGCATCGGCCTCGTTTTCTACAACCTCTTCGTCGGCATCCTGCAGGCGAGCGGCGACTCGAGACATCCGCTGTACTACCTGATCTTCAGCTCCGTGCTGAATGCGATCCTGGACTTCTCCTTCATCCGCTTCCTGCACATGGGCGTCGAAGGCGCGGCTCTCGCCACGATCATCGGTCAGTTCGTGAGCGCGCTTCTCGTGATGCGGCGCCTGCTGAAGACGGACGAGGTGATCCGCTTCGTTCCGAAACAGATCCGTTTCGACCGCGGGAAGCTCATCCAGATCATTCAGATCGGTCTGCCGACGGCGCTGCAGGCCTGCGTGATCGACCTTGCCAACATGATGATCCAGTCCTACATCAACTCCTTTGGAAAACTGGCCATGGCGGGCATCGGCGCATCGTCCAAGCTGGAAGGCTTCATGTTCCTGCCCGTCAACGCGTTTTCGATGGCCATGAGCACCTTCGTTGCGCAGAACCTGGGCGCCGGCGAGAAGGAGCGCATGCGGAAGGGCATCAAATTCGGCCTGCTCACGTCGGTCGTGGTGGTGGAGGCGCTCGGTATCCTGATGATCGTCTTCAGTCCGCAGCTGGTCGCGCTCTTTGACTCGAATCCCGAGGTGATCCGCTACGGCGCGCTCCGCGGACAGACCTGCGGCCTGTTCTTCTGCCTCTGCGGTTTCTCGCACGTTGCCTCCGCGGTGATGCGCGGCGTCGGAAAGCCAACGGTGCCGACGATCGTCATGCTGACCTGCTGGTGCGCGGTCCGTGTCATCACGCTGCTGACCATCGGCCGGGTCTACCACAACATCATGCTCGCGATCTGGATCTATCCGATCACCTGGTCGCTCAGTGCCATCGTCTATCTGTTCTATCTGCGGCACCTCAGAAAGAAGGGCGTGCTGTAAGAAAATCTGCCCGGCACAGGCCGGCGCGGCACGGAGAAGGGGCGAAAATGCGCTTGCATTTTCCCCTTTCTTTTTTTATACTCGGAATACAGAAGGTTTTACGGGTCCGAAAGGAGCCCATGCATAAACGGATACCGGGGATAGCGCTGGCCATCCTCTGTTTGTTTGCAGGCGGCATGTATGCAATGCGTCATGGCGCCGGTTTTTTCGTACCCGAAAGCGAGGCCGGGGCGGTCAGGGGAGAGACGCGGGAGGACAATTACACGCAGGCTTTCCCGTCGGAAGCCCCGGAACGCATCAATATCAATACCGCGGATGCGGAGACGCTCGATAAGCTCCCCGGCATCGGACCCGCCAAAGCCGCGGCGATCCTGGAATACAGGAGGACCCACGGCTTTTTCCGCGTGCCGGAAGACCTGATGAAGGTGCCGGGGATCAAGGAGGGAACATACGGAAAACTGGAAGACAGGGTGACGGTCGGCGAACTGCCGGAGATCGGATCGGACGGCGGCTGGCCGGGCATTCTGCTGCCGGATGAATGGCTTCCCGAGCCCGGAGGCATGCGGTGAAGCGGCCGGCGGTATTCGCGGCACTGCTTCTTCTGTCCCTGATCCTCGTGCTTTCGGCCTTCGGCGTGCCGCTCACGAAGACGGTCTGCGAAGGAACGCCGCTTGCGGAGCAGGAGACGCGCCGGGGAACGCTCCGCGGCCGGCTTTCCCGGGCGGATCCGTCGGCGGGCGGCTGGCGGTTCATTCTGGAGGAGGCGGTGTTTACGGAAGCGGCGGAAGAGAGCGCTGAAGAAGGCCCGTCGGAAAGCAGAAATGAGATCTCGCTGTCCTGGCAGGCCGGAAAGGTCCTCGTCTACGCGGACAGCGAGCCGGATGCGCCGCTCGGCAGCATCCTCTCCGTGCGCGGCCGGCTCAGCCTCTTTCCTGCGCCGGACAATCCCGGTGAGTTTGACCGGAAAGCCTATTACATGGCGGAAAACATCCTCCTCCGCCTGTCTGCGGATGAAGTGCGTATCGAAACGAGGCAGAACAGATATCCGATCCGCGAAGCCGCGAGACGCACCCGCGCCTGGCTCGGCCGCGGGCTTTCCGCGGCCTTCAGTGAAGAAGACGCCGGCGTCATGAAGGCGCTGATCCTGGGCGACCGCAGCGTTCTTTCCGATGAACTGGAAGATCTTTACGATTCCGCGGGGATCCGGCACGTGCTCACGGTCAGCGGCCTGCACGTGACCCTGGTTTCCGGCGCGATCGGACTCGTGGTCGGATGGCTTTTATCCTTCATTCCCTGGCAGCGCCTTCCGGGGGCGCTCGGCCGGCGGGGCTATGCCCTGCTCAGGGCTGTCTTTGCAGGGCTTGCCGTCCGGTTTTATACCGAGACCGCCGGCTGCGGGCTGCCGCTTCGCCGCGCGGCCTGCATGGTCCTGCTGCTCCTTCTCGCTGCGGCGGCCAGAGAGAGCTACGACCTGCTTTCCGCGCTGTCTCTTGCACTGATCCTTGCAGTCGTCCCCTGCCCCTACGTCATTTTTCAGGCGTCGTTCCAGCTGTCCTTTGCCTGCGTGCTCGTCATCGGCTGCGTCTTTCCGCCGCTCTGCCGCCTGCTTTACATGGAAACGCCGCTCGGAAGGGCTTTTCTGCTGCCGGCGGTACTCGTCCTCTTTACCCTGCCGCTGCAGCTGGCGCATTATTACGTCTTCCATCCGCTCGGTTTTCTCGGCAACCTGGTGATCGTCCCGATCGTCATGTGGATCCTGATCCTGGGACTGGCTGCGGCAGTACTGGCGCAGGTCTTTCTGCCGGCGGGGTTGGTTCCTGCGGGACCGGCACATATCGCCCTCACATTGGTGAAATGGTTCTGCCGCCTGGTGAGGCAGCTGCCGGTTTCGACCGTGATCATGGGCAAGCCGCTGCTTTGGCAGGCCGGCCTCTATGCCGTGCTCACGGGAACGGCGCTTCTGCTTCTGGTACGAAGGCGGAAGAAGCGTGAGGAAACGGCGCTCACCCTGATCATGACGGCAGGCTCGGGCGTTATCGGGCGGCTGCTCAGGGAAAGTCGGGAATGTGTGCTTCTCCTCATCCTGCTCGGCTGGGCATTTTCCGCAGTGTTTCTGATCCGGCCGCCGGAGAAGGGCGTGTCGGTCACGAGCCTTTACGTGGGACAGGGCGACTGCCACGTGATCCGCGCGGGGAAGGAAACATACCTTGTCGACGGCGGCAGCAGCGGAGGGAGCCCTGCGCGGAGCGTGATCCTCCCGTACTTGAGGCACGAGGGTATCCGCCGCATCGCCTTCATGATGCTGTCGCATGCCGATGAAGATCACATGAACGGCCTTGCGGAGGTACTTGCGGCTGACGGACTGCAGGTCGGCGAACTCGTTCTCTCCGGCTGGGACCGCGGCCGGGAGGAGACAGCAGAACTGGAAGCAGCCGCGCTGACTGCGGGAACGGCGGTGCGGAGCGTTTTCGAAGGCGACATCCTGAGTCGGGAAGGTGCCGTGTTCCGGATCCTTGCCCCCGGTCGCACGGAGAGCCCGGAGGAAAACGACGATTCGCTGGTGCTGCTTCTTCTTTGCTCCGGTTTTCGGGCGCTCTTTACCGGAGACATCGGCGCGGAAAAAGAGAAGGAACTGCTTCTGCGTTACGGTGACATCCTTGCAGATCTTGACCTCTTAAAGACCGCGCACCACGGTTCGCGCTTCTCCAGCTGCGAAGCCTTTCTGAAGACGGTCTCGCCGTCCTTTGCCGTCATCTCGTGCGGGAGAGGAAACCGCTACGGACATCCGCATGAGGAGACGCTGTTAAGACTGGAAGCGGCCGGCGCCCGGATCCTCCGTACGGACCTGGGAGGCGCCGTGCGGATAAGCACGGACGCGGAGAACATGATCAGCGCAGCCAGCTATAAACCGCAAATAAATCAGATTAAAGAGGAAATATTTCCAGAAATCAAAAGGAGAATGAATGAAAAGAAGAGATATACGAAGAAATAATCTGTCGTCAGCCGTCCTTGCGGCGGCTGTCCTGCTCGTCCTGTGCGCCTGCGGAAGAAAGCAGGAAAGCACGGCAGAACCCGGTACGGAGACTGAGACTGCAGCAGCGGCGCAAACTACGGCGCCGGAAACAGCCGCAGAAATCTCATCCGCCGCGCCGTCTTCGGAAAGCAGCACGGCTGATGTGGCCGATCTTCCGGAGGAGGACCCCTGGGCGGAAGGCTACTATTTTGACGAAGATCTGACGGCAGCGCTGTGGGAGCGCTTTGCGACGGAGAATACCAACGACACGGACGAGAGCCATCTGTCCCCTACGATGACCCGGGACTTCCTGGAGGAACTGGACCGCCGTGCCGCTGCCTGGCTGTATGACGGCGTGTCCGACCGCGAAACGGAGAATGCCATGCTGGCCCTTTCGTTCCGCTTTCCGGATGATGCGCCGGATGTCTGGCGGGGGATGAGATCGGTCAGGGCAGGCATCTACAGCTTCGGCGGGGCCGACGCGGACGGACTCGCCGCGCGCATCCGCCTGGGCAATACAGAGGCCTGCTTCTATCTGTTTCTGCGGGCGTACTACAGCGAGACAGAAGACCGTACCCGCATTTACATGATCAACGGACTCGTGTGGTGACCGCGTAAAAAATACTTGTGCCCGCGGCCGGAGCATTGTATAATTCAAAACAGAATGAACCAGGAGGTCATCATCATGTTTTGTTCAAACTGCGGTCAGCGCCTTACCGACGATGCGAAGCATTGCCCGAACTGCGGTGTTCTGATCAGACGAGATACAGATGCGCAGACGGATCCCGGCCGTCCGGAAGAGCCGAAAGGTCCTGAAGCCTATTCTTACGGGGCTGCCGCCGAAAACGAGCGGCCTGCGCAGGACCCTTATGCCAATCCGTATTCCGATCCTTACGGACGGCCTGCGTCCGGCCCGGATCCCCGCGCCGCTGCCTACGGTACTCCGGTGCCTCCCACCAAGGCTGACGGCTATGCGCTGACAGGGCTCATCCTCGGTATCGTCAGCGGCGTGTGCTGCTGCGTGCCGTTCATCGGACTGCCCTGTGCCATCCTCGGCATCATTTTCTCAGCGAAAGGCCTGCAGTCAACGGAACGCAAGGCGATGGCCGTGATCGGTCTGATCCTGTCGATCATTTTCGTGTTCTGCAATGGGGCGACCGGCTATTCCGCAATCGTCGGCCTCGCGCATCCGGAAGCCTGGAAGGAGTTCATTAACAGCGCTGGTTTCGATTACGATTCCATTTTCAGGTTCCGCTGAAGCCCATCCGGCTGCACGGCATAAGGAAAAGAGCTCCGGCAACGGGGCTCTTTTTCCTTTAAAAAATGCTTGACAAACGGAAACGGGGCTTATACAATACCACTTGCACGCCGCATGGAGAAGTAACCAAGTGGTTGAAGGTATCGGACTTGAAATCCGACAGGTCGCGCAAGCGGCGCGAGGGTTCGAATCCCTCCTTCTCCGCTTTTCCTCTTTCCGGGACGGCTGCACAATTTTATATTTTTATTTAACTTTGGAGAAGTACCCAAGCTGGCCGAAGGGACACCCCTGGAAAGGGTGCAGGTCGTTAATAGCGGCGCGAGGGTTCAAATCCCTCCTTCTCCGCTCACGAAAACCCGTGGAGTTGTCCACGGGTTTTGATTTATTATGGGTTTTCGTGAGGGAGAGTCGGGCTTTGAAAGCAGTGCTTCGCACTGCTGCATCTTCCTGTCTTCGCACAGCGAATCCAGGAAGCATCGCTCGCAGAGTTCGCTCAATCCCTCCTTCTCCGCGAAAAAAGAGAGCCCGAGAGGCTCTCTTTTTTCGCGGAGAAAGCAGTTGGTCATTGTCCCCGAGCGCCGGAGGCGCGTCTGAGACGGCCCGCAGATCGAGCCGTCAGGCGAAGAGATGCGGTTGCCGGAACAATCCAGCGAGCGGCAAAGCCGCGAGTCGGAAGGGTTCGGCTCGCTTGCGAGCCATCCCTCCTTCTCCGCTCACGAAAAGGACCGTAAAGGTCCTTTTTTCGTGAAGAATCTTGACATCCCCGTAAATATGCGCTATATTCGCATTGCTTTCCTCGATAGCTCAATGGCAGAGCACTCGGCTGTTAACCGAGGTGTTGCAGGTTCGAGCCCTGCTCGGGGAGCGCCGAAACCTCTTCGCGCCAGACGCACGGAAGAGGTTTTTTTGTGCAGGCCTTCTTTATCGGGATGAACGTCCGGTTTATGACTTCTTTAGGAAAATTTTATTGACCTATGGCACAAGTTTTGGTAAAATGCTTACGCCCGGCAGTATTCGAAAAGGTAATGCAGCCGGAAATCCAAAGAGAACTGACAAGGAGGACAAACAAGAAAGCATGCGATCTAAGCTAAATCGATTCATTGCGCTCTTGCTTTGCGTACTGCTTACGGTCGGGAGTGCAATACCGGCCAGGGCAAGTTCTCTGCCGGAAATCGGACCGGGAAGCGTCACTACTGTCGCTGAGGAAGAAAGCACCGAAGAAAACATGACCCCCGCTGAGACATCCGAGGAAAACGCACAGACGGAAGAACCGCCCGTGACGGAACCGGAGGAGCAGCCCACCGAGCCTGAGGAGACCGAACCGGAAGAGCCGGAACTGCCGAAGGGGATGACGGTCGAGGAATACCTCGCCATCAAGCGGACGATCATGAACAACTCGTCTGTCGACGTTTTTGCCGAGAACAGCACGGCATCTGCGGAGATAGAAGACATCGAGTCCGGTGTACTGCTGGCTAAGCGCCTGAAAAAGCTGGCGCAGAACAGCGAGTTCAATGCAGTCATTTTCCGCGGCAGCAGTTATGTCCGCGTACGCGCCAAGGCGGATCTCTCCGCTGACATCATCGGCAAAATGTATTACAATGCCGTAGCGACGATCCTTGGCACGGAATATTCCGAAAGCGGCATGTGGTATCACATCCGTTCCGGCAAAGTAGAAGGTTATGTCAAGTCGGCCTATATGGTTTCGGGTGCCGAAGCCATGGACCTTTTGACGCAAATAGTTTCTACCTGGGTCACACCGATCAATGATGCACAGCGCCTTTACGAATGGGCGAACACCAACAGCGACACCATGGCGCTGCTGACGAGCGGCGTCAAGTACAGGGTGCAGGAAATCGGCGATACGTTCATCAAGGTGTTCTACGGCACGACGGCAACAGGCGAGAATGTAAGCGGCTATGTCCCGCGGGATTCCGTCAGGGTTACCTACGAAATGCTGACGGCGATAACGCTCGCTGATGAAAACCTTGCTGTAGCGAATGCGACGCAGGCAAAGGCGGCGGCAAACAGCCGTGCAGCATCCAGAGCTGAGTCGAGCCGTCAGGCCTCCATAGAGGCATCCATTCGTGAGTCGTCTTATCTGGCCTACCTGGCTTCATCGAGAGCCAGAGCTGCCTATGAGTCGTCGGTCGCTGCTTCACGCTGGGCAGCCCAGAAGTCGCAGGCCGAGGCTCAGTCGTCGATGCAAAGCGCAGCCATGGCGGCCAATCAGCGCAACTACGCACAGTATATCCCGGCAGGGACATCTGAACTGCGCAGAGCTATCGTGCTTGATGCCGTCAGCTACGTGGCCATTCTGCCTTATGTATGGGGCGGTGAGAGCCTGACGTACGGTGCCGACTGTTCCGGGTTCATCAGAGCGATCTTCCTGAAACACGGCATTCAGCTGCCGCATTATTCCAAGCAGCAGGCAGTGTTCGGCGTAAGGGTCCCTTCCCTGAGTCAGGCGCGTCCCGGTGATATTGTGAGTTATCACTGCGGTCCCAATGACGGGACCGGACACGTCGGTATCTATATCGGCAACGGACTCGTCGTACATGCGCCGAAGCCCGGTGAGAAGGTCAAGGTCAACGAAGCTGATTTCATGCCGATCTGGAGCATTCAGAACGTCATCGGTGACTGATCAATACGCAAAGCAAAGAAGCGGCCCCCGCCACGAAGGCGGGGGCCGCTTCTTGCATATCTATCACCGGAGGAGTTTAATCCTCGTCATCCAGCACGGGTTCGATGAGGCCGAATGCTCCGTCATTCCTCTTGTATACGACGTTCACCTCATTGGTTTCGCTGTTCAGGAACATGTAGAAGGCATGTCCCAGCAGCTCCATCTGCAGGCAGGCTTCCGTGGCGTCCATGGGCTTTACGGCAAAGCGTTTGGTGCGGACGATACGGATGGGGGCTTCTTCGGCTTCAACGCTTTCCTGATAGGCCTTGTTGGGGTTCTGGCCGCTCTGATAGAAATCAATGAGCTTGCCGCGGTATTTGCGCATCTGCCTTTCGATGGCATCCACGGCGTCATCGATCAGCGCGTAGATGTCGTTGCCGGTTTGTTCTGAACGGATGGTGCTGTTTTTCACAGGAATGGTGATCTCGATCTTGGAACGTCCTTTCTCCATGCTCATCACGGTGTAGGCGACCGCGTTCCCGTCAAAAAGCTTGTCCAGTTTGGTCAGCTTCCTGTCGAGGATGTTTTCCATGGCGGAGGTGATCTCCAGATTCTTGCCGGTAAGTTTGTACTGCATAGTATCCACTCCTTTGCTGTTTCTCAGACGGGAGATACGGCTTCACGGCAGATCCGAAGATCTGCTGTAATACGAAACCGGTTCCCATCTGCTTCTATTGTAGCAGAAAGGAACCGGAAAATAAAGTAAAAGATTTAGGAACGTTTTGTGACAGATTCAGGCGTCAGCCGCCGTTGTTGGGATCCGGATTGGGATCCGGTTCGGGAGTGGTATGATTCGGATCGTGGTAGCCGCAGACGGTGCAATCGCCATTATCGTTGTAAGTGCAATCCTTGGTTTCTCTGCCGTTGGCGCCGCAAACCGTGCAATCACGATAATGATGTCCCTGTCCATCTGACGTCCAAGTATCACCATAGCTGTGACCAAGTGCAGACGTAGTGTCTCCCCACTTTTCATATCCACAATACTTGCACTTATAGACCGTGTGACCACCGGTTGTACAAGTTGCAGGAACGGGATCTCCGTGGGCTTCGAAGACGCAAGACTCGCTATTGGCTACAGGTTCAGTCTGGTTGCACTTTGTACATGTATGGGTATGGTTATGTGTTTCGGTACCGTCGATGTGGCTGTAGTTATCATACCAGGTATGTTCGCATTGTGTCGGCTGCGTCGGCGGAGTGGTCGGCTGCGTCTCGGAAGACGAAGGAGGCGTCGTGGGCTTCGTGTATCCGCAGACCGTGCACTTGCCGTTGGCATCATACGTGCAGTTCTGGGTTTCAGTCTGCTTATCGCCGCAGCTGCAGGAACGGGTGTGGGAGTGCGTTCCGTTGTTGTTGGAAGACCAGGCCGTCCAGCTGCCGTAGCTGTGCGTATGCGAGCTGCCTGAGCCGATCGGGACCAGCTGGTTGCCGGAGTAGACGGCTACGCCGTCCGCGTCGTGCTTGTAATCTTTCGCCAGATAGTAGCCGCCCTTGCCGTTGTAGATCGGCTCGTACTTGGTGTTCATCAGCAGCTGATTGCCGTACTGGTCGTAGATCTTATCGATGTCGTTCTCGCGCTTGACCGTCAGTTTGAGCCCTTTGGCGCCGACGTGGATATTGGCGCGGAGCGGACGGTAATAGTCGTTGTTCATCTTGGTCGTGGACTGGACCACACCGTTTACGCGGACGATCTTCTCAATGTGGGACTTGACGGCAGGCAGTACCTGACCTTCACGCGTCGGATAGCCGGGAGCCGTTTCGTCTTCAAGGACGATCGCGGGGTAAAGCGTTTCGGTTTCTTCATCAACAACGGTCTTGTACTCGACAGTACGGTTCTTCGGCCGTTCGTCAACGCCGTAGAAGCTGACGGTTACCGTGCCGTAAGTGGTGCTGCATTCGATATAGACCGGATTGTTCCAGTTATTGGTGAAGACCAGATCGCAGTAGCCCCAGTCAAGGGTGGCATCCTGTGAATAGTCTACGTAAGTAACAGCCAGCGAGTGATTGTAGCGGACGTTGACCGTCAGTTCGGTCTGCAGCAGGCACTGATAGAAAGTCGTTGCGAACTGGCACACGCCGCCGCCGTAGTCATCCACGACCTTGCCGTTATAGAAGGCTTTGCCGACCTTGAAACCGCGTTCCGGCGTACGCATGCCGATCAGCTGGTTCAGGGAAGCGCGCTGGCCTGGATTGATCATGGTGCCGTTGACGTATTTGGCCGCCAGATCGATGTTGTGGCTGCGGTTGGAACTGGATTCGTCGTTGCCGCGCCAGAATTTCGTCGTATAAGAAGCTACCTTGGCGAACTTGACGTTTGAGAGGGAATCGGCAGTAACCGTTGCGGGAACCGCGCCGGCCGCGGCCGTGCAGGAGATGTTTTCGGAGAGGCCGTCTTCAAATGCCTGCAGGATCGCGTTGACCGTCAGGCTGCTGTAGACCTTGAAGCCGTCCTGCTCTCTCTGGCGGACCTGCAGTCCGTCTCTGCCCCAGCTGAATTTGGCGTCAACGGGCTCCTTGGTGTTTTCGGGAACAAAGACCTTTTCTACGTATTCCTTGACCTTTTCACCATCGACAGTGTAGGAAAGAGGAAGCTGGGCACGGCCGTATTTCATGTCCATGAGGGTCTTATAGCGTTCCACGAGCTTGCCGGTCTGGCCGAGCGTACTGGCGACACGCAGTGCTTCTTCAATGGAGTAGTCAAAATCGAAGGTGGAGATGGGGACCTTCACCGAACGGACGATACTGTACTTGTTCATATCAACGGATTCGCCGGCTTCCAGCTTCTTCAGCACATCGTTCGGAACCATGCGAACGTTGATGATGAGGTCTGACGCCGCGATCTTCTCGTAGTACGCTTCCATGGCGTCGGCAGCTTCGCTCATCGTCTTACCGCTCAGATCCTGGTCTCCCAGATAAACGCCGTCAGCGATCTTATTGCCCGCCTCCGACATTCCGGCCGGTAAGAAAGCGACGACCGCAAGCACCAGCGCCATGATCAATATGGGTAAGAAACGAAGTTTTTTGAACATAACAAAATAACCTCCTTAACATAAAGAGACACGCTAAGTATACGCTATCTTTTCGAAATCCGCAAGCGTATTTCACGGATGCTTCTTAAAAAAATAAGAAATTATGTGAAAAGAATTAAAGACGCCGGGTGGCATTTTATCCGGCTTTCGTGTATAATGTCACTCAGCCCTTGGGTGAAAGGAGAACAACATGGCACAGAAACCTGTTTTAGTCATCATGGCAGCCGGCATCGGCAGCCGTTACGGCGCCGGGATCAAGCAGCTGGCTTCGGTCGGCCCCTCCGGCGAGATCATTCTGGATTATTCCCTCTATGACGCAAGGGAAGCCGGCTTCGAAAAAGTCGTCTTCATCATCCGCAAGAGTCTGGAAGAGGATTTCAAGGAGATCATCGGCGTGAAGGCGGAGAAACTGATGGAGGTCCGCTACGCGTTCCAGGAGATCGAGGACCTGCCGGAAGGCTTTGCCTGCCCTGATGGCCGCACGAAACCCTGGGGGACGGCGCAGGCCATCCTCTGCGCGAAGGACGTCATCGACGGCCCGTTCGCGGTCATCAATGCCGACGACTACTACGGCAAGACCGCATTCCGCATCATTTATGACTACCTCGTTGCCCATCCCGGCAAGGATGAGGGCGTGATGGAATGCGCGATGGCAGGCTTCGTGGTGAAGAATACCCTGAGCGACCACGGCGAAGTGACCCGCGGCATCTGCCTGCAGGACGGCAACATGCTGAAGGAAGTCCACGAGACGAGCGGCATCGCGATGCGGGAAGATGGCCGTGTGACTGGCACCTTCGAAGGCGAAACGGTGGAGATCGATCCGGACGGCCTCGTTTCCATGAACATGTGGGGGTTCGACAAGCGAGTCCTGGACGAGCTGGAAGCGGGCTTCGTGCCCTTCCTGGAGCAGGCCGTGAAGACGAATCCGCTGAAAGCGGAATACCTGCTGCCGACGGCTGTCGACGCTGCACTCAAAGCTGGAAAACTCACGGTCGAGGTGCTGCCGACGCCCGATACCTGGTTCGGCCTCACCTATCACGAGGACCGCGACCCGGTAGCTGCCCGCTTTGCCGAGATGGTGGAAGAGGGCATTTATCCGTCGCCGCTGTTCTGAAAAACAGGGCTGTCTGAAAGGAATATTCATAAAGTGAAAAGCAAATTCTGGAGCGCAAGGAACATCGCGCTCATGGGCATGCTGGGAGCCATGGCGGCGCTTCTCATGTTTCTTGAGGTGCCGTTAGTTTTCCTTGCGCCGAACTTCTATAAGATGGACTTCTCCGAGATCCCGGTCATGGTGGGCACCTTTGCCCTCGGACCCTGGGCCGGCGGACTGATCGAAGCCGTCAAGATCCTCATCAAACTGCTGATCAAGCCGACCTCGACGGGCGGCGTCGGAGAACTGGCGAATTTCGTCGTCGGCTGCGCCATGGCGATTCCGGCCGGCCTTCTTTACCGTGCGCACAAGAACAAGAAGACGGCCATAAAATCGCTGCTTCTCGGCACGGTCTCCATGACAGTGCTCGGCGTCGTCGTGAACGCGCTCGTGATGCTGCCGTTCTATTCGAAATTTATGCCGATGGATACGATCATCGGGATGGGCGCGAAGATCGTTCCCGCGGTGAACTCCGTGTGGACTTTCTGCCTTTTCTGCGTGGGACCGTTCAACCTGTTCAAGGGGCTCGTGATCTCACTCATCACCTTCCTGCTGTACAAACGGGTGAGCCCGCTCATCCACTCCTTCCGGGATAAGGAAAGGAAAACCAAAACGGAATGAAGAAGATCCTCGAAACATTCGGAGAAGAGGAGACCAGGGCTCTCGGAAGAGAACTCGGAAAGACCGCCGTGCCGGGCGAAGTGATCTGCCTGGACGGCGATCTTGGCGTGGGGAAGACCGTGCTTGCACAGGGCTTTGCCGAGGGACTCGGAATCGCGGGACCCGTGGCCAGCCCGACCTTCACGATCGTGCAGACCTACGAAACAGGCCGCCTTCCTTTCTTCCACATGGACGTGTACCGGCTGGAGGACGAGGATGAACTGGAAGCGATCGGCGGCAGCGAAATGCTGGAAGGCGAAGGGGTATGCCTCGTGGAATGGGGCAGCCGCACAGCCGGCCTCTTCCCGCCGGGGACGCTGTACGTCCTGATCGAGAAAGACCTCGCGAAGGGCACGGATTACCGCCGCATCACCATCACCGATAAGGAGGAGCAGGGATGAAGATCATCGGGATTGAAAGTTCTTCCCTGGTCGCTTCGGCGGCCGTCTGGGAAGACGGAAAGCTCCTCGCGGAATATACCGTGGACCATAAGAAAACACACTCGCAGACCCTGCTGCCGATGCTGGAGGAGATCTGCCGCATGACCGAATGCGAAATGAAGACCGTGGATGCCGTCGCAGTGAGCGCGGGACCGGGCTCCTTTACGGGGCTTCGGATCGGCGCGGCTACGGCGAAGGGCCTCGGCCTCGCGCTTGACATTCCGCTCATCGCGGTACCGACGCTGGATGCGACAGCCTGGGGGCTCTTCGGCGTGAAGGACCTCATCTGCCCCATCATGGACGCGAAAAGAGGGCAGGTCTACACGGGGATCTACCGTTTCGACGAAGAAGACCGGCTGAGTATTCTGAAGGCTTCCTGCGCCATGGACTTCGGCGAGCTTGCGGAGCAGCTGAAAGCCCTCGGCGGCAGAGTCTATTTCCTCGGCGACGGCGTGCCGGTGTTCAGGGAAAAGGCGAAGGAAGTGCTCGGGGAAAATGCGCGCTTTGCGCCTGCCGGTCAGGACCGTCAGCGGGCAGCGAACGTCGCGGCTCTCGGTGCGCTGCTGCTTGCGGAGGGAAAGACGGTGACCAGCGCGGATTTTGCGCCGGAATACTACCGTGAATCCCAGGCGGAGCGGGTGAGAAGAGAGCGTGAGAGCAAGGCGGTCGTCCATGACTGAGAAGTTCCGGGAAACGCTGCCGGCGGCGGAAGGTGCCGGGCGGAGAGAAACCCCGGGCGTGCTCATCCGGGAAGCGGAAGAGCGGGACGTTCCGGAGATCGCGGTGCTCGAAAAACGCTGCTTCTCCGATGCCTGGTCTGAGACTTCCGTCATGGGGACGCTGAAAAGCCCGCTTGGATACGTCCTGATCGCAGAGAGGACCGACGGAGAGGGGTTCGACCTTCCGTGCGGATACCTCATCGCGCAGGTCTTTGACGGCGAAGGGGAGCTCCTCCGGATCGCCGCGGCGCCGGAGGCGAGGAGACGCGGGACCGGCCGTGCTTTGCTTGAGCGCATGCTGGAGGACCATCCGGACGTTTCCGTCTGGCGGCTGGACGTCCGCACGAAAAACGCGGCGGCGATCGCCTTATACGAAAAGTACGGGTTCCGCATCGTGACGGAAAACCCTGACGCATACAAGGATCCGCGGGACAACGGATATCTGATGATCCGTACCGCGGAAACAAGGTGACAATCATGCTGGACATTTGCCTTGCGGGAACCGGCGGCATGATGCCGCTTCCCTATCGCTGGCTGACGAGCCTCATGCTTCGGTACGAGGGCAGCCAGCTCCTCATCGACTGCGGCGAAGGCACGCAGATCGCCCTCAAGAAACGCGGCTGGAGCTTCAAGCCCATCGATATCATCTGCATCACCCATTTTCATGCGGACCATATCAGCGGGCTGGTCGGGCTCCTGCTTACCATGGGCAACGCGGAGCGGACGGAGCCGGTGACGATGATCGGTCCGCGGGGGCTGGAAAAAGTGGTGAACGCGCTGCGCATCGTCGCGCCGGAACTGCCCTTCCCCATCGAATTCATCGAGCTTTCGGAGCCGTCGGCGACGATCACGGTGAGGGATTACGTCATTACGGCCTATAAGGTACAGCACGCGATCCCGACCTACGGCTATGCGGTCGAGATCCCCCGGGCGGGGCGCTTCCAGGTGGAGCGCGCGCAGGCGCTGGGGCTGCCGGTCACGTACTGGAACAGGCTGCAGAAGGGCGAGACCGTGGAATTCGAAGGCGAGACCTATTACCCGGAAATGGTGATGGGGCCGCCGCGGAAAGGCCTGAAGGTGGCTTACTGCACGGACTCGCGGCCGACACGGTCCATCGTGGAAGGCGCACGCGGCGCAGACCTTTTCATCTGCGAAGGCATGTACGGTGAAAGAGGCTCGGAAGAGCGCGCGGCAGAGCACAAGCACATGAATTTTGCCGAAGCGGCCGCGCTTGCGAAGGCGGCGGAGGTGCGGGAACTGTGGCTTACGCACTTCAGTCCGGCGCTGAATCATCCGGAGGAGTTCATCGACGTCGCCCGGGAGATCTTCCCGAACGCGAAGACCGGGACCGACGGCATGAGCCTGACGCTGAAATTTACGGAAGATTGACGAAAGAGTGGAATTGACGGTGGAAGACATCCGTATCCTGGCAATAGAAAGCTCCTGCGACGAAACGGCGGCAGCGGTCGTGCTGAACGGCCGGAAGGCGCTGTCCAACGTGATCTCGTCGCAGATCGCCCTGCATACGCAGTACGGCGGCGTAGTGCCGGAACTCGCGAGCCGTATGCACATCGAAGCGATCGATCACGTGATCCGGGCGGCGCTCGCCGAAGCGGACTGCACGTTTGACGACATCGATGCGATCGCGGTCACGAACGGTCCGGGCCTTGTCGGCGCCCTGCTCGTGGGCGTTGCGGAGGCGAAGGCCATCGCCTTTGCATTAGGGAAGCCCCTGCTGGGGATCAACCATATCGAAGGGCATGTGAGTGCGAACTTCCTGGAGCATCCGGACCTGGAGCCGCCCTTCCTCGCCCTGATCGTTTCGGGCGGGCACACGAACCTCGCGCGGGTGAAAGACTACGGCGAATTCGAGATCATTGCGAGAACGCGTGACGATGCCGCCGGCGAGGCCTTCGACAAGGTCGCACGGGCGATCGGCCTCGGCTATCCCGGCGGTCCGAAGATCGAGAAAGCGGCAAGATGCGGCGATCCGACGGCTTACCCCGTGCCCCGCGGCAAGGTAGACGACAACGCCTACGATTTCAGTTTCAGCGGCATGAAATCCGCGGTGCTGAACCTGCTCAACCACGCGGAGATGACCGGGGAGAGCGTGCGGCAGGAGGACATGGCCGCTTCCTTCCAGGCGGCCGTCGTGGACGTCCTCTGTGATCGCGCCGTGAGGGCGGTGAAGGAGTTTGGCGAGAAGAAACTGGTGCTTGCCGGCGGCGTCGCAGCGAACGGCGCACTGCGCGATGGTCTCGCGAAAGCCCTGAAAAAGGTGCGCGCCGAGCTGATCGTCCCGAGCCCCGTGTTCTGCACGGACAACGCCGCGATGATCGGTGCCGCGACCTACTATCACTATGTCAAAGGGGAGCGCTCGGATCTGTCCCTGAACGCGGTCCCCGGACTGGAACTGTAAATGCAGCGCAGCCTTCGGGCTGCGCTTTTCCTTATCGGCTATTTGTTTTGAACGAAGGAGGTGCCTGATGAAGCTGATCATGGATTCCCTGCGTTTTGTCGATATCCTGGGGATCGAAGAAGGTCTGAAAGTGATCGCGGAAGCCGGATTTGACGGCGTTGACGTGAGTCTTTTTCCTTACGGCGAAACGGCGGAAAGGCATTTTCTGTACCGGGACGACTACCGGGAAAGCGCGCGGCGCTACAGGGAATGCCTGGAGCGTTTCGGCCTGTCTCACGAGCAGTCGCACGCCCCGTTTACCTTCCGCTTCGGCATGCCGGAGGATGAGTCCTGCCGGGAATATCTGATCATGCTCCGCGCGATGGAGGTCGCCGCGTATCTGGGCTGCCGGCACATCGTCGTCCATGGGCTGGCGCTGCCGGAGGGGACGGCGCCGGAGGAAAATATCGCCTGGAATACGGCGTTCTATGAGAGACTGGGCGCCCGCGCGGCGGAGTACGGCATTCAGATCGCTGTCGAAAACTTTTCCGCCTGCTGTACGACCCCGGAGATGCATGCGGAGGTCATGCGGCGCCTGGATCCGGAGCGCTTCGTCTGCCTTGTCGACGTCGGGCACGCGCTCTGCCGGGCAGGCCTGCAGCCGGGAGGGTATCTGCGGAAAATGCCCCGCGGCCTCGTGAAAGGCCTGCACGTCCACGACACCACGCGGACAGCGGATCTTCACCACCTGCCTTACCTGCATGAGATCGACTTTTCGGATCTCATGAAAGCCCTCGCAGAGACCGGCTACCAGGGCGACCTGACCTTCGAGGTCCAGAAATTCTGCAAGCCCTATATCGAACAGGGGCTTGCCCGGCCCGTCCTCGATCTTGCTCTTGCAGTCGGGAAAAAACTGCTTGCCGAATACGAAGCGGCGCGGACGTGAATGATACCGACGATTACGGAATAAAAAAAACAAAACAGGCGCAGCCTTCGGACCGCGCCGTTTTCATGAAAAAACCCTCCGGGCGGGGGACCCGGAGGGGGTAAAGAGGAGAAAGGGGAAAACTTCGGATGGCAGGCCATCCGTCGGGGATCAGCCTTCGATGGCGATGTAGCGGTCCTCTTCGACCTTTTTCTCAGGGACCTTCGGCAGGCTCAGGATCAGCGTGCCGTTGTCGAACTTCGCCTTGATGTCTTCCTCGCTGAGGGTCTTGCCGACATAGAAGCTTCTGGAGACGGAGCCCATGTAACGTTCGCGGCGGATGAACTTTTCGTTCTTGTCGTCGTCCAGACTGGACTGCCTCGTCGCGGTGACGGTCAGGTAACCGTCCTTCAGCTGCGCCTTCACGTCTTCCTTCTTGAAGCCCGGAAGATCCAGATGGACTTCGTAGCCGTCTTTGCTTTCTTTCACGTCAGCCCTCATCAGACCGCCGAGGGTGTCGGTTTCACGGCCCCAGTTCATGCGGAGCGGGAAGCTCTTTTCAAAATCATCAAAGAAATCATTTCCGAAAATACTGGGCAGTAACATTGCTTTATCCTCCTGTAAGTTGTTCCGGCCTTGGCCGGGAGTGGTTGTTTTGAGATCTCCGGAGGCCCCTCCTCAGGACCTTTTTCCTTCAATCTGCCCGTAGTATAGCACGAATTGTTAGCACTCGCAAGAGGTGAGTGCTAAAAACTTTCTAAAATCTTAAACAAGATTATTTTAGACTTGCCGGGGCATCTTTTCCGCCGTGCAAAGTCCTTGACGAAGAGGAAGACGCGGGCTACAATGATGAGGCTGCGGCGGCTTCTTTCCGCAGCCTGAAAACCTTTAGGTATCGGAGAATAAGAGAAAATGACGATCGAGATCAACGAAAAGGGAAGCGAAGCGTTTTATAAGGAAACCGTCAACGCTGCGGCGCAGTACCGCTATCTGCTGAAGAACAAAAACTACAAACTGAAGGATTATTTCTCACAGTTTCGCACGCTCGTCATCGCGAGCCTTGCGGTATTTGCGGTCAACGCCGCATTGATGATCCTCTGGGGGGCGGAAACCTATCAGATCGCGGTGTCGGCGGCCCTGCTCATTGCCGCTCTCATGTGCGTCGTCTACCTGGCCTCTCTGAAAAAGGCATATAAAACCATGATGACGAACCCTCGCAATTCGGACAAGTCGGTGCTCACGCTGGATGACGACGGCGTCGAGCTGAGGAACGAGAGCACCCAGACCGTGCGCATCGCAAAGGGAAACATCGCTGTGATCCGGACGTTTAAGGAAAGTCTCTGCTTCATCCCGGCTGCCGGCGCGGGCGTCATCATCAGTGTCAATAAAAAGTACGCGGACGAGATCCTCGGCTGGGTCCGTGAGAACTGGCCGGGAACGGACGCAGCGTAAGAAAGGGATCCTCGTGTTCAACATTCGTGAGATCGATTACAATGAAGAAGAATATGAGCGCCTGCGCGAAAGACAGGTCACGAGCGAAGAGATCTTTGACGGCGTGATCCTGCACGTTTTCCGCGACGGCGTCGCCCTGCCGAACGGCAACACGTCGGTGCGGGAGGTGATCGCGCACGTGGAGGCGGTCTGCGTCGTCCCCGTGGATGCGGACGGAAACGTCATCCTGGAACGCCAGTACCGCTACCCGGTCGACGCGGTCATCACCGAGATCCCCGCCGGCAAGCTGGATAAGGCAGGCGAAGACCCGCTCGAAGGCGCGAAGCGCGAGCTCCGCGAGGAGACCGGCCTTTCTGCCGGAAAATGGACCGATCTCGGCCTTTTCGTGCCGGCTGCGGCCTACTGCGCCGAGACCATCCGCATGTACCTGGCCGAAGACCTGCACCAGGGCGCGCAGCAGCTGGATGACGACGAATTCCTGGACGTTTTCCGCATGCCGCTTAAGGATGCCGTGCAGGCGGTCATGGACGGCCGCATCCCCGACGCGAAGACCCAGACTGCGCTGCTCAAGGCCGCAAGGATACTGGGGATATAAGATCCTTCGCTCCGCTCAGAATGACACGTTTGCGTCAGTTCCTGTCATCCTGAGGAGCCGGAAGGCGACGAAGGATCTTCTGTTATTCTTCCATAAAATAATTTGCAAAAAACTTCATATTTTTGTTGACAAGATCGGCGGCTTTTGCTATAGTACATAAGCCGTCGATTTTTCGGGTCTTTTTTTTTCGTGCCCCGAGGCACGGGGGACGAAGCCCTCGCGAAGAGTCGCCTGCCTCGAAACGAGTGAAAGACATTAAGGGAGGATGCATGTAATGCGTACCAGAATCACCTTAGCCTGCACCGAATGCAAGCAGAGAAACTACAATACGACGAAGGAAAAGAAGAATCATCCCGATCGTATGGAGACCAAGAAGTACTGCCCGTTCTGCAAGAAGCACACCATCCACAGAGAGAGCAAGTAAGCGAGAGGATCAGCCATGGCAGAAGAACTGAAAAAAGAAGCCGCCGCGAAGCAGCCTGAAAAGAAAAAGAACAGCTTTTTCAAGGGTGTCAAGGCTGAATTCAAGAAGATCATCTGGCCGTCGAAAGAAACGGTTGCCAAGGAAACCGGTGCCGTCATTTTCTTCGGTGTCGTCCTCGGCGTGCTGATCGCGATCATTGACGCGATCGTCAAAGCCGGCCTCCAGCTCGTTATCTGAGAGGACTGAAGAATGGCAGAAACAGAAGCAAAGTGGTACGTCGTCCATACGTATTCCGGCTATGAAAACAAAGTCAAGGCCGACCTGGACAAGACCATTGAAAACCGCAAGCTTCAGGACGTGATCCTGGAAGTGGCCGTGCCGATGCAGGACGTTGTTGAGCTGAAGAACGGTGTCAAGAAGGTCACGCAGAAAAAAATGTTTCCCGGCTATGTGATCATCCACATGGTCATGAACGATGATACCTGGTACGTCGTCCGCAACACCCGCGGCGTCACCGGCTTCGTCGGACCGGGAAGCAAGCCTGTACCGCTGGACGATGCTGAGATCGACCGGATGGGCATCCACAACACCGAGGTCACCATGGACTTCAAGGTTGGCGATGCCGTTACCGTCATCTCCGGCGTCTGGGAAGGCACCGCAGGCGTCATCAGATCGATCAACGAAGGTAAGCAGAGCGTTACCATTCACGTTGATATGTTCGGCCGCGAAACGCCGGTCGAGCTCGCGTTTGCCGAGGTCAAACGCATGTAACAAGGTGGAAGGGGGACTCTTCTCCCCGCGACACCACCCCCGGAACATTTCCGGTAAATTAAGGAGGAGCCACAATGGCAAAGAAAATCACGGGTTATGTAAAACTCCAGATTCCTGCCGGCAAAGCAACGCCGGCACCGCCCGTCGGTCCTGCCCTTGGTCAGCATGGTCTGAACATCGTGCAGTTCACGAAGGAATTCAATGCGCGCACCGCTCAGATGGGCGACGTGATCATCCCCGTCGTCATCACCGTTTACGCGGACCGCACCTACTCGTTCATCACCAAGACCCCGCCTGCAGCCGTTCTGCTGAAGAAGGCCTGCAAGCTCCAGTCCGGTTCCGGCACTCCCAACAAGACCAAGGTCGCGACCATCAAGCGCGCTGAAGTCCAGAAGATCGCCGAACAGAAGATGCCCGACCTGAACGCCGGCAGCATTGAAGCCGCGACCAGCATGATCGCCGGCACTGCCCGCAGCATGGGTATCGTGGTCGAAGACTAAGGAGGGCCCCGCGATGAAGAGAAGCAAGAAATATCAGGAAGCATTAGCCAAATACGATCGTATGCAGCAGTACGATCCGCAGGAAGCCCTCGGTCTGGTGAAGAACATGGCGTCTGCCAAGTTCAATGAGACCGTGGAAGCCCACATCCGCACCGGCTGCGACGGCCGTCACGCCGACCAGCAGATCCGCGGCGCCGTGGTGCTGCCGAACGGAACGGGCAAGACCGTCCGTGTCCTCGTTTTCGCCAAAGGCGTCAAGGCTGACGAAGCCCAGGCTGCCGGTGCCGATTACGTCGGAGCGGAAGAACTGATCCCGAAGATCCAGAACGAAGGATGGCTTGATTTCGACGTCGTCGTCGCGACCCCCGACATGATGGGCGTCGTCGGACGTCTCGGCCGTATCCTGGGCCCGAAGGGCCTCATGCCGAACCCGAAGGCCGGTACCGTCACCATGGACGTGACCCGCGCCCTGAAGGAGATCAAAGCCGGTAAGATCGAGTACCGTCTCGACAAGTCCAACATCATTCACGTGCCCGTCGGCAAGGTTTCCTTTACCGAAGAGCAGCTGACCGAGAACTTCAACGCTGTCATGGGCGCCATCATCAAGGCCCGCCCTGCTGCCGTGAAGGGCGCTTTCCTGAAGAGCGTCGTCGTGAGCTCCACCATGGGCCCCGGCGTCAAGATCAACACGGTCAAGCTTCTGAACATGTAATTAAAACGGAAAAACTGTTGACTTCCACAGCTTGCTGTGGTAGTAAATATGCGTAACCGCTGCCGAAGACAGCAGGTATCCCGGAGCGACGGGATGTAAGCGAGAGCGCCTGCCGAGGAAGAGGAAGATGTGAATCATCCGATCCCCCTGTCTCCGTGGCCGGGGGATCTTCTTTTGAAGAAGCAGCCGGTTTACCGCCAGGGCAGGCCCGCAAGGCGCCTGCTACGAAACAAAGGAGGAAAACCACATGTCAAAAGGTGAACAGCTGAAAGCACCGATCGTCCAGGAGATCTCGGAACTGCTTACCGGCGCCACCGCAGCCGTGCTTGTCGACTACAAGGGCATTACCGTGGAGCAGGATACGAACCTTCGTAAAGAACTGCGCACGAACAACGTGACCTACCGTGTCTACAAGAACACCCTGCTGAACCGCGCCGTGAAGGATACCGTGTTCGCGCCTCTGGCCGAAAATCTGTCCGGACGTACCGCTATCGCCGTTACCAAGGCTGACGCCACCGCGCCCGCCCGCATCATCGCCAACTTCGACAAGAAGGGCGACATGGTGGCGCTGAAGGCCGGCGTCATCGAAGGCACCTACTACGGCCCCGATAAGATCAACGCCGTAGCGCTGATCCCGAGCCGCGAGATCCTGCTGGGCAGACTGTTCGGCAGCATGAAGTCCCCGATCACGAACTTCGCCCGCGTGCTGAAGCAGATGGCCGAAAAGAAGGAAGCGTAAGGCTCCCGACACCTGAAGCGGCATGAGGCCGCATGGGGCGAAGGCCCCGACATCAAAATCTTTTGGAGGAAATTACAATGGCAAAACTTACTACTGCTGAATTTATCGAAGCCCTTAAGGAACTCTCCGTGCTTGAACTGAACGAACTGGTTCAGGCCTGCGAAGCCGAATTCGGCGTTTCCGCCGCTGCCGGCGTTGTCGTCGCTGCCGCTGCCGGCCCTGTCGAAGAAGTCGAAGAAAAGACCGAATTCGACGTCGAGCTGACTGAAGTCGGCGCCGAGAGAATGGCCGTTCTGAAAGCCCTGCGTACCCTTACCGGTGCCGGCCTGAAGGAAGTCAAGGACATGCTGGACAAGGCCCCCGACGTGATCAAGGCTGGCGCCACCAAGGAAGAAGCCGAGAACATGAAGGCCGAGCTGGAAAAGGCCGGCGCGAAGGTCACCCTGAAATAATTCAGCATCTGACAAAAAAACGGAGCCTGCGGGCTCCGTTTTTTTGTTCCTGCGAAGCACCTGCACTTGGATAATTTTTCCTGCGTTCCGACATAAAACTTGTGATAAAAAGAGATGTTGAATAAACATTTCATTTTTGAAAAAATACAAAAAACGCTTGCATTTCCCGGCGCGGCAAGGTAATATAGTCACGAACATAAATCTTTAAGCCTGGTACAGAGAGACCAGCAAGAGGCATGCCATACGGAAAAGCTGCGCGAAGCACGCGGCGAAAAGGGGATGATCTTGCTGAGCAGGCAGGGTCAATTTTTTATGTCAGGGACAGTCAGGACCCGGCAGGAAATGACCCGGACGCTCGGAAGCCCACCGCTCCGTACGCCCTCCGGTTTATGAAAAACACTGATGGAGGCAAATCCCATGAATGAATCCCAACCCATTTACAATGCCAAGGAACTCGGCACCGGTAAGACCCTGGTGCTCGGCGTGCAGCATCTGTTCGCCATGTTCGGCGCGACCGTGCTGGTCCCGCTGCTGACCGGCCTTTCCGTTTCCGCGACCCTGCTTTTCGCGGGCCTTGCGACTCTGTTCTGCCATTTCGTGACCGGCAGAAAGATCCCGGTCTTCCTGGGCTCTTCCTTCGCCTTCCTGGGCGGCTACGCGGCCATCGCTCCGACCACTCTGGCGGATAACGTGACCCCGAACCCCGACCTTCCCCGCCTGCTTCCCTATGCCTGCTTCGGCGTTGCCTGCGCGGGCCTTCTGTACCTGGTCCTGTCCCTTATCTGCAAGGCTGTCGGCAGCAAGAAGATTATGCAGTTCTTCCCGCCCGTCGTGACCGGTCCCATCATCATTGCCATCGGCATGAACCTGGCCCCTTCGGCCATCAATAACTGCTCCCAGAACTGGTGGATCGCCCTGGTCGCCATCGTCGTGGTTATCGTTGCCAACCTCTGGGGCAAGGGTATGATCAAGATCATCCCGATCCTGCTCGGCGTCGTTGCTTCTTACCTGGTCGCGGCCGTCACCGGCAACGTGGACTTCACCATGGTCAAGGAAGCGGCCTGGATCGGCCTGCCTTTCCAGATGGAAAACACCGTGTTCGGGCTGTTCGGCAGCGGCAACGTTGACAGCGGCCTGCTGCTTTCCGCGGTCATCACCATCGTCCCGATCGCTTTCGCCACCATGATGGAACATGTCGGCGATATCTCCGCCATCGGCTCCACCGTCGGCAAGAACTTCATTGAAGATCCCGGCCTGCACCGTACCCTGATCGGCGACGGTATCGGCACCACCATCGCGGCCCTGTTCGGCGCCCCGGCCAACACCACTTACGGCGAGAACACCGGCGTCCTGGCCCTGACCAAGGTCTACGATCCCTTCGTGGTCCGTCTGGCTGCCTACTTCGCGATCCTGCTTTCCTTCTGCCCGAAGTTTGCCGCGATCATCCGCGTGATGCCTACCGCGACCATCGGCGGTGTTTCCCTGATCCTGTACGGCATGATCTCCGCGATCGGTATCCGCAACATGGTCGAGAACCACACTGACTTCCAGAAGTCCCGCAACATCATCATCGCTGCCCTGATCATCGGCCTTGCGATCGGCGTGAACTTCTCCGCCGCGGGCTCCATCAGCTTCGCGATCGGTTCCATGAACATCAGCCTGTCCGGCCTGGCCGTCGCCTCGATCGTCGGCATCCTGCTGAACGCGATCCTGCCCGGCAGACGCACCGATCTGGAACACAACGACAAGCTGTCCGGCTCCCTGGGCAAGTATTGATCGGAAATACGGAAAAAGGGGCTGCTGCGGCAGCCCTTTTCTCTTACGGAGGATAAAATGGAACGCTACAAAGCAACCCTGATGGATGAGCCTGCCGTAGGCCGCGCCCTGAAGCGCATCGCGCACGAGATCGTGGAGCACAACAACGGCGCCGAAAACGTCTGCTTCGTCGGCATCAAGCGCCGTGGCATCCCGCTTGCGCACCTGATCGCGCAGAACGTGGAGAAGATCGAAGGCACGCGTGTCCCCGTCGGCGCCCTGGACATCACCTTCTACCGCGATGACCTGGAAAAGAAGTCGGAGAGCCCCGAGGTGCATCCGTCGGATCTCGGCTTCTCGATCGAAGGAAGGGACGTGGTCCTCGTGGACGACGTGCTCTTTACCGGCCGCACGGTATCGGCTGCCCTGGATGCACTGAAGGAACACGGCCGCGCCGCCTCGGTGCAGCTCGCCGTGCTCATCGACCGCGGCCACCGCGAACTTCCCATCCGCGGCGACTACGTAGGCAAGAACGTTCCCACCAGCCGGGCGGAGTTCATTGCCGTCCGCATCCCGCCCTACGACGACAAAATTGCCGTGGAACTGCACGAACTGCAGTAAAATTATCAAAATCAGCCCCTGAATCAGCAAAAATCACTTGACATTTTTGCGCTTTTGTGACGTTATATATAGTGGGCCCCGAAATGGGGCACTCATGTGAATACGCGGATTACCGGAATCAGCCCGATAAGTGGGCTCATTTCCCGGAAATCGGCGTATTTTTACGCCTCGCACAGGGAGGTGCACATGAGTCACTATTCTGATCCAACCGCAAACATGGCACTTGGCAGCATCCACCGCGAGTGGAAACGGATGCTGAAACTGGCCGTCTGGCTGAGGGAACACGAAGCGGACCCCTCGGCCGAGCAGATCCGCTCCCGCTTCATGGGCATCTACCGCCCGCTTCTGAAAACTCCTCTTAACGAATTAAAACAGTTCCTTCACGAAGAAAGGAGGGAAAGGAAAGCGGTCTGACCGCGTCCGCCCGTGCGGACGCACGGGCTTTGTTTGCCCTGCCCCCGCGGCAAGCGGGGGCGGGATCTTTCCGGCGCCTCCGCGTTTTCGCGGAGGCACGCACCATGACAACAGAATAAGGAAAGTGAGGAAAGAACATGAACATTCTCAGAAAAAGCAGTTCGGGAACGCAGGTCGTTCCCATGGATGCGGACTTTCTTTCACGGCGGCAGCTGTTTATCGAGGGCGAGATCGGGCCTGAATCAGCCTGCATATTCGCGAAGTGCGTGATGCTTCTGAATGCGGAGAACGGGACCGCCCCGATCGACGTGTATGTCAATTCTCCAGGCGGGGAGATCAATGCGGGGCTCCTCATGTACGACGTGATCCAGTCGAGTCATGCTCCGATCAGGATGCACTGCCTCGGCAGGGCGTACAGCATGGCGGCGATCCTGTTCCTTTCGGGCAGGCACGGCCGCGACATGCTGTCGCACGGAGAACTGATGCTTCACGAACCGCTGGCGGGGGCGGCAGGGATCCGCAGCACCAGTTCGGTGCAGGAACTCTCCGACATGCTTCAGTCGGTCAAGCAGATGATGGTCGGCATCATCGCGGAGCATTCGGGCAGGTCGGAGGAAGAAGTTGACAGAGAGTTTTCCCGCGACCGCTTTCTGAAGGCGGAAGAGTGCGTGGCATTCGGTCTGTGCGATAAGATCGTGAGTTTTGATGAAATGACGGGAGGTGCGGCATGATGACATTTGACAATCTGATTCTCGGTGAAAACACTGTGGTCTCGACGGACAGCGTCTCGACGGGCGTGAACAACAACGTCCTCGTCGTCGGCGGTACGGGCAGCGGCAAGACCATGTCGGTCAGCGAGCCTGCCCTGCTCGAGACCTGCCGTGACAACATGATCGTTACCCTGACGAAGCGTCGGCTGGTCGACCGATACAAAAGACTGTTTCAGGAACGCGGCTACCGCGTTCTGGATCTGAATTTTGCCGAGCCCGCAAAGGGAAGCGTGTTCTACGATCCGCTCGCTTTCGTCTGCGATGAGCGGGACGCGGCTTCTCTTGCCGAGGCCATCGTTGAGGCAGGCGGCAGGACCAGCAGCGACCCGTACTGGGACAATGCCTCCGTCGCCCTGCTGACGGCTGAGATCGCCGCCGTGAACGACCTGAAGAACCGTCCGACTTTCAAGGATGTGATGGACCTTCACGGAAAACTGCGGTTCACGTCACGCCCCAGCGGACGGCTGACTGCCGAAGACATGCTGAGCAGCCTTGCCGACCCGCGGCGTACGGTCACGGCCTATACCACGCTGGATGAGTATTACGGAAGGCTGGAGGCAAAAGACCCCGACAGTTACGCCGTTTCCTGCTGGCGGTCGTTCAGGGAGATGCCCGAAAAAACGGCCAGGTGCATCTTCGGTACCCTGAATCCGATCTTGAACAGGATGTTCCCTCCGCAGTTCCTGGAAGGGCTTGCGAAGGGTTCGTGCAGCCGCCTGGACCTTGAAAGTTTTGCCGAAAACCGCTCGATCCTCTTCGTGACGTCGCGGCCTGGGGCAAACGCGGGGCTGCAGCAGCTGATCGCCCTGTTCTACTCGCAGGTCTTCGGCGAACTGTTCAGGATGGCTGAGGAACGGGAGAACAGAAGGCTCCCGCGGACGGTCAGACTCCTCTGCGATGACTTTGCCGCGGGCGGAAAGATCAAAGGCTTCGCCGAAAACATCAGCGTTTTCCGTGAGAAGGGGATCTCGGTCACCCTGCTGATCCAGTCACAGTCCCAGCTGGAAGCCCTGTACGGGGACGCAGACGCAGCCACGATCGTCAATAACTGCGATTCCTACGTCTACATGGGCGGTATGGATACCGCGACAGCCCTGGAGATCGCTAAAAAGGTCGACAGGCCGCTGGATGAGGTCCTCTGGATGCCCGTCGGAGACGTCTGGATCATGCGCCGCGGGCAGCGGCCGATCAGGACCAGACGCTACGACATTCAGGCGGACGAACGCTGGCAGCGGCTTTCGGGCAGGGAAGACCGCGGCAGGGAGCGGTGAACGGTCCCTGCCGCCTCAGAGCGGATGAAAAGAGGCTTCCGCCTTGATATGTACCCAGTTTTCTGGACACATTGATTTATGACCGGCCTCAACAAGTGGATGCCATTCTGTACTTTACAGGTGGCATCCATTTTGTTTTTGCC
>CACWLA010000002.1 GCA_902761665.1 uncultured Lachnospiraceae bacterium
GACCAGGACGATGAATTCCTTGTCCTTGATGTCCAGGCTGAACTGCTGCACCGCTACGACGCCTTCATCGGTGATCTGAAGATTGACCTTCTTCTCCGGTTCTTCGTCTTTTTTCTTTTTCTTCTTATCCTCTCCGCTGACGAAGGGATACACTTTCTTGATGTTCTTCAGTTGAACTTCTGCCATGACAATTGCTCCGATCGGTGTGATTATAGATAACGGATCAGTTCCGGACGGACCGGATCCATGCGTCCGTCGGCCAGGCCGAAATCCATCTGCCTGTAGCTCCAGGCAGCGCGGCCGATGCCGTAATGCGTGAAAGCCTGATGGATCAGGCGGTACCAGGCGAGGGTATCTTCCGGCGAGGCATTGTCGATCACGCCGTACTCACCGCAGTAGAGCGGCACGCCCCGCTTTTCGGCTGCCTTCACCGCTTCTTCAAAGAAAGCGATGAAATAGTCCGCGGAAAGATGCGTTTCTGCCGGGTATTGCGCAAGACCGGAAGAGTGCGGGCCGAGCATCCGGCAGCTCGCTTCTTCCATCTCGCCGAAGCCGGCCGTGACCGGGATGCGGAAGCCTCTGTCCATCGAAGGCATCCAGTATGCGCCCTGATGGGTGAAGATGAGCGGCTCGTAGCAGTGGAAATTGTACACGAGGTGTTCATCGTCCGGGATATCGATGGCTTTCACGGAAAGCGCGCTGTTGTGCCAGAAGCCGCCCACGAGGACCGGCGTTTCCGGCGCGAAGGCGCGGATGCGGCGGATGCATTCCCGGGCGATCCGGTTCCAGGCCGGCATGAAGCTTTCCTCGGTCACTTCGTTCAGCAACTCAAAGGCGACGTGCTCCGGGTCGTCCCCGAAGCGCTTCGCGATTTCTTCCCAGAGGCGGCAAAAGCGCTCCTGGTACTTTTCACTCTCAAAGAAGCCGCTTTCCTGCTCGCCGGGGTCGAAGGAAAAGCCCGCGGTCTTGTGCAGGTCGATCACGGCGTTCAGGCTGTTTTCCTTCGCGTATCCGAGCGCCCGCGCAAGGTGGGCGAAGCCGGAAGCGCAGGGCCTTCCCTGCTCATCTTCCAGCAGATCGTAGTCTACGGGGATGCGGACGTGGTCGGCGCCCCAACTGCGGATCACGGCAAAGTCATCCTTGCGGATGAAGTTCTGATACCGCTTCTCCGTGTGGTCACACTGCGAGAACCATCCGCCGAGGTCGACGCCTTTCCGGAATCCTTTCCATTCTTTCAAAATGACGCTTCCTTTCCGGGGCATCAGCCCTTGACGCTGCCCGAGGTCACGCCCTTGATGATGGACTTGGACAGGAGGATGTAGGTGATCATGACCGGCAGGATCGCGAGCAGGATGAACATGTAGACCTTGCCCATGTCGAACTTGGAATAGTCGGCACTTCTGAGCTGGGCGATCATGATCGGGACGGTCTTCATCTCGGCCTTGTCAAGCAGCAGGGCAGGGACGAAGTAGTTGTTCCAGGAACTGACGAAGGAAAAGATCATCTGTACCGCGATGGCGGGCTTCAGCATCGGGAGCACGATCGTATTGAAGGTGCGGAATTCGCCGGAGCCGTCGACTCTGGCGGCATCGATGACGTCAAGCGGGAGCACGCTCTCCATGTACTGCTTCATGTAGAAGAAGACGACCGGAGCGGCGATGCTCGGAACGATCAGCGGAATGTAGCTGTTGGTCAGGTGCAGCTTGTTCATCATCTGCACGAAGCCGAGCGCGGAAACCTGCGCCGGGATCATCATGATCGCAATGATGAAGGTGAAGATCGCCCGCTTGCCCCTGAATTCGTAGGCGTGGATGCCGTAGGCCGTGAGCGCGGAGAAATACGTGGTCAGTGCGGCGCTGGACAGGGCGATGATCAGGCTGTTCAGCATGCCCCGGGGAATGTTGATGGACGTATCGGTCCAGGCATTGACCAGGTTCCGGAAGAAGTTTTCCTTCGGCAGCAGCGTAAAGCCGGCAGCCAGCTGCGCGTTGCTCCGGGTCGCGTTGATGATCATCAGGTAGAAGAAAAAGAGACAGAGCACGGTGAGGAAGATCAGGATCAGGTATACGATCACCCGAAGAACGATCAGCTTGATGCGGCCGCGCGTGTTGTCGTCGAGTTTTCTGCTCATAACACGTTCCCCTTTCTTTCTCTGTGCTTTCTCTGCGGATCCTTGTACTGGGCAACCAGGCTCTTGTACACGAAGCCGCTCAGAATGCCGGTGACAACGAAGATGAAAACGGATATCGCGCCGGCCATGCCGTAGTTCTTATTCGTGAGATACCCGTTCAGGTACATGACCAGAGTCCGCGTCATTTCATTCGGGACGCCCTTGCCGTTCGTCAGGACCTGCGGCACATCGAACATCTGGATGCCGCCGATCATGGCCGTGATGAGGCAGTAGACGAAGATCGGCATGAGGAGCGGCATGGTCACGCGGAAGAAGACCTGTACCGCGTTCGCACCGTCGATCGTAGCGGATTCGAACAGCGCCTGGTCGATGCCCATGATGCCGGCCATCAGGACGATCGTCGTGTTGCCGAACCACATCAGGAAGTTCATCAGTGCGATCATCCCGCGGACCGTGACCTGCTTCGAGAAGAAGTCAAACGAGGCGTCGATCCATCCCCAGTGTTCCAGCAGTGCCTGGATCGGGCCGACCCGGGAGAAGAGGGTGTAGAAGAGCATCGAGAAGGCCGCCGCCATGATCAGGTTCGGCATGTAGATGACGGTCTTGAAGAAGCCCTGTCCCTTGATGTTCAGCCGGTAGCTGGTGAAGAAGATCGCGAGGAGAAGGGCGATCACGAACTGCGGGACGGCGCCGAGGATCCAGAGAACGAACGTGTTCAGCGCGTATTTCAGGACCAGGATCACGCCGCTGCTGTCGGGGGAGAAGAGCGTCTTGTAATTCTCAATGCCGACGAAATTCGGGCCTACCTGCGTCAGACCGACCCGGTAGGATTCAAAAAAGCTGTTGTATATCGTCAGGAATTGCGGAGCAAGCGTGAAACAGAGGTAAACGACGAAAAAGGGAATGATGAAGATATAGCCCCATTTCGCATAGCTCACCCCGTTCTTCCGCCTGCCGTTTTTTGCCGTATCATTCTTTGTCATGAGTAGTTTCCTCCTTGAAGAGGCTGTTAAAAAACTGCGGCAGGGGGGATCCCCCTGCCGCAGCCTTTACTGTCCGTTACTGCGGCAGTTTGATGTTCGGATAGGTCTCCTTGACGTACTGGTAGAAGTTCTTCATGGCGGTATCCTTGTCGACGGAACCGTTGTAGAATTCCTGCAGTTTGTTCTGCAGACCTTCGTTCAGCAGCTGATCGTAGTTGGTGTGGTTCTCCCACTTGATGTCCTTCGCAAGTTCGGCGAAGATCTTGATGTCGTTCTGGCCGTCCAGGATGGCGGTGTTGCCGTAGTTCGGATCATCGGCAAACTTCTGGGCGATCGCAGTGTTGTTCGGATACTGGTTTTCAGCCTTGACAAGGTTGGTGACGACTTCTTCGTTGGTGGTGAAGGTCTCGAAGATGCTCTTCAGCATTTCGGTGTTGTCGGAACCGGTCGCGGCCAGGAGCCAGGTGCCGCCCCAGAAGTAGGCCTGCGGTCCCTTGACGATGCACCAGTCACCGACGCAGCCGTCCTGCGGATCCATGGCGTTGTTCATGCAGAAGTTGTAGTACCAGGCAGGGCCGAAGAAGCACATGGTCTTGCCGGTCTTGAACATCTCGTTGGTCTTTTCCGCATCCCACACACCGGCGGTCAGGGTGTAGCCGTTCTTGATGTAGTTCTCGGTCTGATCCATCCAGGCAGTGATCTGCGGGTCAAACTGCAGGTTGCCGTTGGCATCGACCCAGGGCATGGTGCAGTTGTTGGAGAAGGTACGGAAGGTCTCCGCGAAGGAGGCGGTCATGTAGTAGCCTTTGGCCTTGGCATCGGCGGCAACTTTGTCGAATTTCTCCCAGCTGTCGATCTTGGCCTGGACTTCTTCAGGAACGTCAGTGCCGAGCACGTCCTTGGCGATGCTCTTGCGGTAGATCACGGCAGCGGGGCAGCACTGGAAGGAAACGCCCTTGCACACGCCCTTCGAGTCGGAAGCAGCCTTGATGGTGTATTCATACATCGTGTCCGCATTCTTGAAACCGAAGGAGGTGATGTCCATGGTGTAGTCGGAATCGACGTATTTGCCGATGTAGTCGGCTTCGGCCAGGAACATGTCGATCTTTTCGTCGTCCTTGGCGTTCGCCTGGTTCAGCAGGGCTTCGTCCAGTTTCTGCTGGTACACGCCGTTGTCGCTGGGATTGATGATCCAGTTGACGGTGACGCCGTCCGGGACTTTGTAGTACTTTTCGAAGAATCCCTTGAATTCTTCATTCCAGGCGTAGATGTTGAACACCTTGCCCTGTGCAGCGGGAGCCGGGGTGGTCTCGGGGGCCTTGGTCTCGCCCTTGGTCGCAGCGGTGCTTCCTTCGGGAGCCGCAGAACTGGCGGGGGTCTTGCCGCCGCAGGCTGTCAGGCTGAGGATCATCAGCGCCGCAAGCAGGATCGCAAACAGTTTCTTCATTTTCTTTCTCCTTATTCGCTTTTTGCTTTTGCTTTGTTTTTTGTTTTTTACTGTTTTGTTCTTTATCAAAACGCTTTCGCGCTTCAACCGTTTCCGTTGATGTCGGCCACCGTGCTGCCTTCGAGGAGCCGGCCTTCGACCGTGATCTGCTGCGGGAGCCATACGTCGGGCTTTTCGATCTGCCCGACCAGGAGCCTCGCGGCTTCGGTCCCCATTTCCTCGGCGCCCTGCTGATAGGTGGTCAGGCGCGGCCGCAGGACCTGGGAGAGCGGGATGCCGTCGTAGCCGGCGACGCTCATGTCCTTCGGGATGCTCATGCCATGCTTTTCCAGTTCGCTCATGCCGCCGAGATAGGAGAGGTCATCCGGATACAGGATGCAGGTCGGCCGGTCGGGGAGGGCCAGGAGCGCTCTGGTGGCGAGTCCGCTGGACCGCGGATCGTGGTAGGTGGCGGGGCGGATGTATTCCGCCGGCACCGTGATGCCGAGGTCGGCGCAGGTCTTGCGGAAGCTTGCAAGACGCTTCTGAGTGACCGAGGTGTTTTCGCCGTGGATGAAGGCGATCTTCCGGTGGCCTTTCGCGTGGACGAAGCGGACCAGGGTCTCCATGCCGCGGACGTTGTCGGAGAGGATCGAGCTGCGGCTGTCGAAGCTGTAGTCCAGTGTCACCGTCGGGATCTCACTGGCCGCGAGACGGATGATGGCCGGATCCTGGAAGTCGGCGGAGGCGATCACCACGCCGTCGCAGCTGCGGTATTTCGCGTGTTCATAGTAATCCATGGACTGGCGGCCGAGATCCTTCGCAATGAAGGTGATGTCGTAGCCGAGCCGTTCGGCTTCGGCCTTCACGCTTTCCAGGATACGGGAGAAGTATTCATGGGAGATGCCGCCGCCCGTCGCATCAGAGAAGAGGACGCCGATGTTGTAGCTGCGGCCCATTTTCAGGGCACGGGCCGTCGCGTTCGGAAAATAGCCGAGGGAGGCTGCCGTGTCACGAATCTTTTTCGTGGTCTCCGGGGACACGTCCGCAGCACCGTTCAGTGCCTTGCTGACCGTGGCGCGTGAAACGCCGCATGCATTTGCAATGTCCGTGATCGTGACCATGGAGTCTTTCCTTTCTCTGAAAAGTTTACTTAATCGATTTCGCTGCGCTCATTATAGCGCCCGCCCCTATGAACTGTCAAGCCCCTTTTGACCTGATTTAATTAAATAATCGCGTATAAAACTTAATTAAATTCCGCCAGAGCGGAAGTACGGAAAGTTTTTCAAAAAGGGCTTGCGTTTTCCAAACAGTGTTTCTATAATGTTGCTTAATCGATTAAGACGGAAAAAATGTCTGAAATAAGGCGAATTTCCGTTATAACAAGCTCCTTTACTCTTATAATTGGAGGAAATGCCATATGCGGTACGGCTATTTTGACGATCAGGCAAGGGAATACGTCATCACGAGGCCGGATACGCCTCTGCCGTGGACGAACTATCTGGGAAACGAAGGCTTCTTCTCGCTGATCAGCAATACCTGCGGAGGATACAGTTTTTATAAGGATGCAAAGCTGCGGCGGATCACCCGTTTCCGCTACAACAACGTGCCTGCTGACGAGGGCGGGCGGCTTTTCTACATCTGCGACGGCGAAACGGTCTGGAGCCCTGCGTTCCTGCCGGCCCGGACGCCCCTTGACCTTTACCGCTGCCGGCACGGGCTCGGCTACTCGGTCTTTGAGGGAAAAAAGAACGGCGTCGGTGCGGAACTGACCGTTACGGTCCCTCTGCATGCCGACATGGAGGTCCGGAAACTCGTACTGACGAATGAGAGTCCGGAAGAAAAGGACCTGGACGTCTACGGCGGCGTGGAGTGGTGCCTCTGGAATGCGGTGGATGATCAGACCAATTTCCAGCGCAACTGGAATATCGGCGAGGTCGAGACAGAGGGCAGTACCGTCTATCACAAGACCGAATACCGCGAACGCCGGAACCATTACGCCTTCTTTTCGGCAAATGCCCCGATCGAAGGTTTCGATACGGACCGTGACGCGTTCCTCGGACGTTTTCGTGGCTGGAATGAACCGATCGCCGTGGAGAAGAGAACGTCCTTCGGCAGCATTGCCGCCGGCTGGGCTCCGGTCGCCGTACTGCGGCTGAAGGTGAAGCTTTCGCCCGGAGAACGGCGCGTCATCCTGTTCCGTCTCGGCTATGCGGAAAATCCCGAAGAGAAGAAGTTCAGCGCCCCGGACGTGATCAATAAGGAAAAAGCGCACCGCATGCTGGCAGCGTTCGAAACAGAAGAGCAGTTCGACGCCGCGATGGAAGAACTCCGCGCCTACTGGACCGGACTTCTCTCGCGCTTTACGTTAAGGAGCAGCGAGGAAAAACTTGACCGCATGGTCAACATCTGGAACCAGTATCAGTGCATGGTCACCTTCAACATGAGCCGCAGCGCGTCCTACTACGAGAGCGGGACCGGAAGAGGCATGGGCTTCCGCGACAGCTGCCAGGATCTGCTCGGCTTCGTGCATCTCATTCCGGAACGCGCGCGGGAGAGGATCCTGGACATCGCGTCGATCCAGTTTGCCGACGGCAGCACCTATCACCAGTACCAGCCGCTGACCAAGCGCGGAAATGCCGACATCGGTTCGGGCTTCAATGACGATCCGCTGTGGCTCGTCGCCTGCACCGCAGCATACGTGCGCGAGACCGGCGACATGACGATCCTGAATGAACCGACGCCCTTCAATAATGAAGAGGGCACGGAAGTCCCGCTGATGGAGCATCTTCGCCGGAGCGTGGCTTATACCGCTTTGCACCGCGGCCCTCACGGCCTGCCGCTCATCGGCCGCGCCGACTGGAATGACTGTCTGAACCTGAACTGCTTCAGCAGGGAGCCCGGCGAGAACTTCCAGACCTGTTCGAACTTCGAGAGCGGGAAGGCGGAAAGCGTCTTCATCGCGGCGATGTTCGTGAAATACGCGAAGGAATATGCTGAACTCTGCGTGCGGACCGGCCTCACCGAAGAAGCGGAGACGGTGCGGAAGGAAGCGGATGAGATGGAAGCCGCGGTCCTTGCGCACGGCTGGGACGGCGAATGGTTCCGCCGCGCGTACGATGCCTTCGAGCAGCCGGTGGGCAGCAGCCTGAATGAGGAAGGAAAGATCTTCGTCGAACCGCAGGGCTTCTGCGTGATGGCGGGGATCGGCGGCGCCGAATACGGAAAGCGTGCGCTCCGTTCCGCGGAGAAATATCTCGGCAACGATTTCGGCATTGAACTGCTGTGGCCCTGCTATTCGCAGTATTATGTGCATCTGGGCGAGATTTCCTCCTACCCGCCCGGATACAAGGAAAACGGCTCCGTCTTCTGCCACAACAATCCGTGGATCACGCTGGCCTACTGCGCGGTCGGCGACGGCAACGCCGCATTTGACCTCTATGCGCGGCAGGCACCGGCCTATATCGAAGACAAGAGCGAGATCCACCGGACGGAGCCCTACTGCTACAGCCAGACGATTGCGGGCAGGCGCGCGCGGACGTACGGCGAAGCGAAGAACTCGTGGCTGACAGGCACGGCGGCATGGTCCTTTGTCTCCGTAAGCCAGGGCATTTTGGGCATCCGGCCTGACTGGGACGGCCTGCGCGTCGAGCCCTGCCTACCGGAACGGATCGAAAGCTGCCGGATCAGCCGCCTCTTCCGCGGGACCCGCTACGAGATCACGATCCGCCGCGGGGAAAAGAAGGGCATGACTGTGGACGGAAAGCCCGTTTCCGGCAAGACTGTGCCTGTCACGGATGCGCCCGTCTGCGAAGTCGCCGTGACCGTCTGAAACAGCGTCTGAGACAGAAGAAATGACCGCAGAGAAATGAGCGGAAAGGAGAAGCAAACGGCTTGCCTTTCCGCTCATTTGCGTTTATAGTATGTATGTACAGATTGATTTTTGAGGCATCATGGCATGAACAATACGACTGAACCGCAGGCAGCAAGGCAGGAAACAGGGGACATCCCCGTGGACCGCATCTGGACCGTCCCCAATGTGATGAGCTTTTTCCGCCTGCTTCTCATTCCCGTCATCATGTGGGTCTATCTCGCGAAAAAAGATTACGTTCTGGTGGCGGTGCTCCTTGTCGTGTCCGGGATCACGGACGTCGCCGACGGCTTCATTGCCCGGCATTTCAACCAGGTCTCGAACCTCGGCAAGATGCTGGACCCGGTCGCGGACAAGTTCACCGAAGGGATCCTGATGATTTTGCTCGCGCTGCGCTATCCGCTGTTCTGGGCGGACGTCGCGATCTTTGCGGTCGGTGCGTTCCTGATGTCCTTCTGGGGCATCCGGGCGATCAACCGCTCGCATCTGGTCAATCCCGCGCACTGGTACGGCAAGATCACGACGGTGTTTCTGTACGCTTCCATTTTTACCCTTCTGCTGTGGGAGAAGATCCCGAAGGCGGCGGCCAATGTCATCATCGTGATCTGCGGCCTGCTGGTCATCGGCAACGTCACGATGTACGGCCTGTTTTACATGAGGCTGCGCCGTGAGCGGCTGAAACAGGGACTGAAGAAGTAAGCATGTACCTGCATCCGAAGCGAAAGCGGCAGGGCAGATGAGACCGCAGGAGGTGCGGGATGGATTTTATCAGCATAGTCATTTTCCTTCTCGGCGCGGCCGTTCTGGCGGCGCTCATCCGGTGCAGCATGAAATTCAGAGCGATCCTCGACGCCTTCGGACGGATCGAAGTAAGAAAGAGCATCTACGAGGAAAAACTGGATAAGAAGGGCAACGTCGATACCACGGCTGCCGTGAAAGTCAGCTATGACCGCAGGCGCCTCGAAGAGAACCGCGATGCCTACAACAGGCTTTACCCGTACTACGCCGTCGCCTCGCAGCTGATCGGCCTTTTCCCGCTGCTCGGGATCCTGGGGACGGTGCTCGGCCTCATCTCCAGCGACCTTGCGGATATCGACAGCCTGGTGGCTGGCCTGACCGAAGCCCTGCGCACGACGCTCTGGGGCCTCGTCTGCGCCATCGTCCTGAAGGCGGTGGATGCCGTCGTCCCCGGAAAACTGGTGAACGACATTGAAGCGAAATTCGAGACCGTCGACGGCGCGATCGAGCGGCTGAACCTTGAGAACATCATGAAAGAGGCGAGGTAAGGAGGGACAGGCATGAAGCGAAAGAACCGCTCCTCCGCGCCTATCGAACTGACGCCGCTTTTGGACGTCATCTTCATCATCCTCTTCATCGTGATCATCAGCAACGCGCTGAACACGAAAAAGGTGACCGCGGAGGCCGAATCGGAAGCCCGGGAGGCCCGCCGCGAGGTGAAGCTGCTGGAGAGCGAAGCGGCGGCCAGGGATGAGGAGATCGAGTCGCTCGCGGCGCAGATCTTCGATCAGGAGGCCATGGCGGCGCAGTATGAGCAGCGGATCGATGAGCTGGAAGGCAGCGTCATCGGCCGCCGCGTGAAGATCGTTTCGATCAGCTGCATCTACGATGAAGCGGATACGACCCGCCGCAGGCTCACGGCTGCTGCGCCGGATGCCGAAGCATTCACGGTCGATTTCACCAGCGATACGGCTGAAATGAGTTTTGGCAGACTGAACAACTGGCTGGAACAGTACATTGAGAACAACACCCGCGCCGGAGCGGATAAATCGGAACGGGTGATCATCGTGCTGTCCGTGGGCAGCGAACGGATCCTGAAACGGGACCGGGAAGCCCTGGACCGCATCATTGCCGGATTGGAGGCCAAGTATGATGATGTTTATTAACCCCATGCTGATCCTGACTGCGGAAAGCGTGATCGAGAAGTCTTTTGAGCACCGCAACCCCACCCTTTTTGCGATCGGCGCCGGCATGCTCGGCGTCGGCACCGTCGGCTGGGCCGGCACCAAGGCCTTTGTGAAGAAAACATCCCGCGCGAAGAAACCGATGAACCGCACGTTCAAAACGACAGGCGGTGCGTCCATCCTGGTGATCCTGGCGAGCCTGCTCGCCGGCCTTGGCTTCGGCGGAGGCGGCGTCGGCCCCGGAGAAGGCAATGATACGACTGCGGCTCCGCCTGCCGAGAGCACGGCGGAAAGCATCGTCGAGAGTACGCAGGAGACCTATGCCGAGGACATTGTCCTGCGCGTTGCAAAGACGGAGACCTACGTGAACGGTACGCTCTGCAAGGATGACGCAGCGGTGCATGCCCTGCTTCTGACCGAATACAAGGACGGCAAAACGGTCCTGCTGATCGACGACTACGCGGACAACGAGACCTACGAGAAGGTGAAGGATGTCCTGAAGGAACTCGCCATTTCGTACACGGAGAAGAGACAGTAAAAATACCCAAGGATATCAAAGGGACGGCGCTGCCGGCAGTGATTCGCCTGCGGCAGCGCCGTCCCTTTGACAACTGCCTCACCAAATTTAGCATGCTTTCAGACCAGTTCCGACATTTTGGACGGTTCATTCGTTATATGAGTGAAAGGAGGTTTTGTCATGTCGGAAACTGCATCGCGTACGGATGCGGATTTCGAGGCGTTCTATGAGAGACACTGGAAATATGTCTACCGCCTGTGCTTTGCTTATCTGCAGAACGAAGCGGATGCGGAAGACGTGACAGAGGACATTTTTGTAAAGGTACTGACGGGCGGATGCGATTTTCAGGATCTGACGCATGAGCGGAAATGGCTGTGCATCTGCGCTGTCAATCTCTGCAAGGACAGGCTGAAGCGTTTTGACCGTTCCCGGGTCGATTCTCTTGATGATGACGCTATGCCCGAGATCGCCGCACCGGAGAAAAAGGACTATCCCGAAGTGCGGGATGCCGTCATGTGCCTGCCTGCGGAACTCAAGGATGTCGTTTTGCTGTATTATTACGCAGGCTATCGGACGGGTGAGATCGCAAAACTGCTGGACCGCCCGCCGTCCACAGTCCGGAATCAGTTAAGGGACGCACGAAACCGTTTGAGATCTATGTTGGGAGGATATTCGCAGTGAGCGGATCATTGAAAAACGAAATTGCACGTGCGCTTGACAGCACCCAGCCGAAGCCGGGTGCCAAAGAGCGGATGATGGCCAATATCAGACAAAAAGCAGCTGAAACAGAGCCGCAGGTGAAAAACGCCAAGACCGCCGCATTTGAACTGCAGCCGGCCGCGAAAAACAAGGTGCGGCGCTGGGGCCTGCCCGTCGCGGTCTGCCTGCTGATCGGCATCATAGGGCTGGTCACGATCCCGCGTTTTATGAGACACGGCGGAGAGCCGGTGGGGAATGCCTCTTCCACAGCAGACACCGAGCCGACGGCTCAGGGCTTAAAACTGAGGTTTTCCCTGAAGGAAGCCATCGAGATGCATCCTTATATCGCAAAAGTAAGGGTCGTCTCCGACCCGGTTCCGACTGTTGCGCAGCAGTATCTGCAGGAAGCGGTTCTGGAGAAGAACTTTCGGAACATGGAAGAAAGCCGTTTCACGCTTCTCGTGCGGGATAAAAGCCTGAAGAACGGCTGCAGCTATGTCCTCTTCATGGAAAAACAGGAAGACGTCTTCACCGGCGTCACCTCCTATGCCTACGGACAGAAAATCTACACGGAAGGGGATAAGCTGTTCACCGATACCATAACCGACATTGCCGGTCTGACGGAAGATGAGTTCATTGCCAGACTGAAGGAAACCACAAAAACCGTATCCTATACCGGAAATACCGGAAATGAGTTCCTGCTGGGCGCTTATATCCATGCCACGGATCTTCCGACGATCGTTTCGGAGACCGCCTGCATCGCCGTCGTAAAGGTCAACAGTGTTCGGCAGACCGGGGACGACCGTATGATGGCAATATGTACTGCCGATGAAGTGTTGAAGGGATCGTTTACCGGTTCTTTCCAGGCGATCGTTCCCCTGGATTCCGTGAAACAGGGGGACAGCGTTCTCCTGCTGCTGAAACGGGTCGACGGGATCTACGTCATTTCTTCCCGCAGCAGCGTGTTTTCACCGGACTCCGAGGAGGCAGCGCAGATCAGGGAACTGCTGAAATAAAACGGCTTTAAGTTGATAAACATAATAATATCAATGGAGGTGTTGTTATGAAAAAACCACATTTATTGTTCATCGTTATGTTTGTTCTGATGGTTTCTTCCGTTACAGTTCTGGCACAGCAATTGCCGGATAACATACAGACATACGCTGAGGAAATTGCGTTTCCGAACTTCCTGAAAATGGCAGATCGTCTGCATCTTGGAACTACGGTTAAGTCATCAGATCTCGTCCTGGGAGAAGGCTTTTCCGTTCACCGTATGAGTGATAATTTGTTCACAGCGGAAAAGTTTTCGGATTTGATTGGAGATGAAACGATGTGGCTGTATCTGATCAATGAGCCGGATGGGTCAGCTATTTCTTTCCTTCAGATTTATGATTTGCCAGAGAAGGGACTGGATTCCGGCGGCGGAGGTGATTCGCTTTTTTTCAGCCAGTCAGCCAATAAGATGCGGGAATTGATTCGCAAATTCGGAAGAGATGATGATTTTCAGGTCGTTTCATACGGATATAACGATTATTTCTTCTTTTATTCATTTGGCGGCGATGAGAGGGTAATTTATGCTAATCCAACTGACTATAACGAAGCCTACTTGAATGTAAGCGATTACCATGAGCTTCCGACTGGAGATGAAGCGATAGCAGCGATGCGGGAAGAACAACAATATTACCACCAGCTTATTGAAGAGAAAGGCACACTATCATTCCTGGATATGCCCATAGGCGGAACGGATCCTCAGCTTTCGCTGCATCGTTATACATCACCTACCAAAATCACATTGACTGTGTTGGTAGCTGTGTTGCTTATAGTTATGGCAGGGATTGTTTTGAATAATTGTATAAAAAGACTTAAGGAGAATAAACAGAACAGATAATATGCGCTGACGCGAGAAGAAAATGTCATTACTGTGCTGATTGCATAGACTCTACTGTTTACAATGCGTCTTCCGTCTTCTTCAGGCGCCGCGGCTTAAGGCCGAGGCGCCTTGCTTTTTCCGGCGGGGGCGGGTATAATGAACAAGGTTTTCTCATCGGAGAAAACGCAAATAGTATTTCAATACTGTAAGGAGACGCGGGCCTTCCGGCCTGCAAGGCAAAATGACCAAGAAACTTGTCAGCTGCGCGCTCTGCGCCGCGATCATCGGTGTTCTCGCACCGATCTCGATCCCCATCGAACCCGTTCCGATCTCTCTCGCGACCTTCGCGGTCCTGTTCTCCGCCTTTTTCCTGGGCGGAAAATGGGGCACGGCAGCCGTCGGGATCTACCTGCTCCTCGGCGCCGTCGGCGTGCCGGTCTTTGCCGGCTTTACGGGCGGTTTTGAGAAGATCGTGGGCCCGACCGGCGGATATCTTGTCGGTTACCTTCCCCTCGCCCTGATCAGCGGCGGCCTGTATGCGCTCTGGGGAAAGAAGCAGACGGGCGTGAAGCGTTTTCTGCTGATGATGCTTGCGGCGGTGCTTGGGACGGCCGTCCTGTATGCGCTCGGGACGGCGTGGTTCTGCCACGTGATGAAGCGGACCGTCTGGGAAGCCCTCGCGCTCTGCGTGATCCCCTTCCTGCCCGGCGACCTTGCCAAGGCGGCTGCGGCAGCCCTGCTGGCACCGACCGTGGCAAAAGCGGTGGAGCGTGCCGAAAGACAGCGATAAACAGGAGAAACTCATGACGACAAGGGAATATCTGGACAGCATCATCGAAGAGATCAATCATACGGACCCCTACAACGAGGCCAACAATATCCGTGCCGTCAGCCTTGAGGAAGGCCACTCCGTGATGGAGGTGGAACTTAAGCCGGAGCATAAGAATATCTGGGGCCTGCCGCACGGCGGGATCGTCTTTGCCGCAGCCGACGTGGCCGCGGGCATTGCGGCGGATTCCGTGCGGCCGCATATGCATATCGTGACCGAAGGCAGCAGCATCCATTTCCTCCATGCGAATCCCGAAGCGAAGAAGCTGCGTGCCGAAGGCCGGGTGATCAAGGCCGGCCGCTTCATCAACATCGTGCAGGCAGACGTCTGGGACGATCTTGGCAACCACCTGCTGACGGGGCAGTTCGACATGTTCAATACGAAAGGTGCAGAATAGGGCGGCGCGGGACCCGTGCCGCAAAGAGGAAAGAGGCTTTTGGCAGACCGGGGCCTCTTTTTGCGTGCCGCGGATGCAGGGAGCCGGACCGCTGCGGGATGCGGCCGGGAAGCCCGCGCAAAGCGGGAGACTTTTTGCGGCGGATATGATATGATGATAACGGAGGACGGGCCTTATGGAATATACGCAAGAATCGCTCAGCCGCCTGGTCGCGGCGCAGAAGGAATACTTTGCCGGAGGAAAGACGCTTGACGTCTCTTTCCGGCTGGAAATGCTGCAGAAACTCCGCGAGGCGGTCATCTCGCATGAGGCGGCGCTTACTCTTGCACTCGGAAAAGACCTTTCCCGCGCGCCGCAGGAGGCGTATCTGACCGACATCGGACCGCTGCTTGCAGAGATCGCGGAGACGGCGAAAGGCCTGCGGAAATGGGCAAGGCCGGAGACGCATTTCAGCAGTTTCGCCTGCTTTCCGAGCCTTTTGACGAAGGTCTACAAGATGCCTTACGGGACCTGCCTCATCATCAGCCCCTTCAACTTTCCGGTCCTGCTTTCCCTCGGCGTTCTGACCGCAGCGATCGCGGGCGGGAATACCGCAGTGCTGAAGGTCAGCGCAAAGGCGCCGGCTTCGGCTGAGGCGGTCGCGGCGCTCATTGCGGATACCTTCCCGCCGGAATACGTCACGGTCGTCAGGGTCGGCCACGATACCGCGGACCTGCTGCTTGCGGAGCACTTCGACAAGATCTTTTACACGGGCTCCCCGCGCGTTGCGAAGCACGTCATGGCTGAAGCCGCAAAGAATCTGACGCCTGTCGGGCTGGAACTCGGCGGCGAGACCGGAAACTGGTGCATCGTGCGGAAGGACGCGGACCTGAAGGACGCGGCGCGGAAGATCGCCTTCATGAAGATCCTGAACGCCGGCCAGGTCTGCATCAACATCAACCAGGTCGCAGCGGAGGAGAGCATCGCGGAGAAGCTCACGGAAGAACTGGTGAAGGTGATCGGGAAGCAGCTCGGCGAAGCCCCGCAGGAGAACCCCGAATATCCCCGCCTGATCACCCGGGCGGCCTACGAAAAGTGTGCGGCGGAGGCGGAAAAATACCGGGACCGCATCGTCTGCGGCGGCGCGGGGAATGAAGAGACCTGCCGCTACGCGCCGACGGTCATTTATCCCGTGGATATCGAGGAAGAGATCGTGAATCACGAACTGTTCTGCCCGCTCCTTCCGGTCGTTCCCTACGCGGAAGAGAAGGAGGAAGAGTTCCTGCGGACCGTCTCGTCGCGCGAGCATGGCCTGGCGCTGTACGTTTTTACGAAGGATAAGGCCTGGGCAAGACGCGTGATGCAGCGCATGCAGTACGGCGGAGGCTGCGTTAACGAGGTCTGCCTGCACCTGATGGTGAAGGGCGTTCCTTTCGGCGGGACCGGGCACTCCGGCATGGGCGCCTACCATGGCATCTGGGGGTTCCGGGAGTTCACGCATCCTTCGACGGTGCTTTGGGGGAGCACCCGTTTCAACCTGCCCCTCCGCGAGCACCCGTATACGGATAAGAAACTGAAAATCTTAAAATCGGTGGAGAAATAAATGGCATTTCTTGAACTGAAAAACATCGGAAAGATCTACGTTTCCGAGGGGAACGTGGCCGTCGGCATCCGCGGCGTCGATCTTGCCTTTGAGAAGGGAGAGTTCGTCGCGGTCACCGGCGAGTCCGGCTCGGGCAAGTCCACCCTGCTGAACGTGATCAGCGGGATGGACTCCTATGAGGAAGGCGAGATGCTCATTGAGGGGCAGCCGACCTCGCATTTCCTGGAGCCGGAGCGTGAACGCTACCGCGAGGAATATATCTCGTTTATCTTCCAGGATTACAACATCCTGGATTCCTTTACCGTGCTCCAGAACGTGGAGCTCGCGCTGATGTCCTCCTTCCCGGATCCGATAAAACGCCGGGCAAGGGCTGTCGAACTCCTGAACCGCGTCGGGCTCGGGGACCGGCTGCGCCAGCGCGGCAGCAGACTGTCCGGCGGGCAGAAACAGCGGACGGTCATCGCCCGCGCGCTCGCGAAGGACAGCCCGATCATCCTTGCGGATGAACCGACCGGCAACCTCGATTCCGAGAGCGCGAAGGAGATCATGGCGCTTTTGAAGGAGGTCTCGAAGGACCGCCTGCTCATCGTGGTAACGCACAACATCGAAGAGGTCTCCGGCTACGCGACGCGCGAGGTCCGGGTCTTTGACGGCGCGGTCGCGGGGGATACCGGCCAGAGGAAAACGACGCCTTCCGGAGAGAACGCCGGGTGTCCGGCCGTTACGGAAGCGACGGCACCGGCAGAACCGCAGCCTGCTGCCTCTTCCGCCGGGAAGCGCGTGAAAACGCATGCCCTTCGGAACGGGATCACCCTCGGCCGCGCAATGTTCAGCGCCATGCCGAAGCTTTCCCTCTTCATATGCCTGCTGATGCTGCTTGGCTCCCTCGGCCTCCTGATGGTGACAGGCGCCTGCGGCGAAGTACCGGAGCTCCTCGGGAAGCCCACGATGTTCGCCCCGACCGAAGGGCGCCTCGTCGTTACGAAGAGCGACGGCACGGCGCTGTCCGACCGTGAGCTGGAAAGCCTGGCGGATGAGACCGGCGCGGTCCGGATGCTGCATTACGATTATCTTCTGGACCTTTTCCGGGCGGATTTCGGAAAGAATACCTATGTCCCCGGTGCAAGGGACGACTACGGCCTGCAGCCGGTTTACGGCGTGCATTTCCGGGAAAAGATCTTCGGCCGTGAACCTCACGATGAAAACGAGGCGCTGCTGTACCTGCCGGTCTCGCTCCGCCCGGTCTTCGGCGCGGGCGACGATTTCGTCCGTCACGCCGCCTGGTGCGGCCTGGAATTCAAGGTCGTCGGCGTGCAGTACTATGTTGACAACAACCTGACGCCGAAGATCCTTCTGACGGAGGATGGCTTTGCCTGCGCCCTGGCTGCGCAGCTTCTGCAGGATGCATCGGTATCGGTGAAACTGGGATTCCGGAAAGGAAGCGGCCTCAGCAATGCGCAGACGATCGACCGGATCCTGCCGAGTTTCGACATGCCGAAAGACGCGGTCTACGTCAACGCCGCCGGCTGGACCGACGCACTGGATGCCCGCACCGCGGCGGGGAACGTTCCCTGCGCGCAGATCACGATGAGCGCCTATTTCCGTTCCAACAACGGCTTCCTGAATCAGTTCCTCGGCCGCTCACAGCTCGCCTTCCGGGACAGCATCGAGATGCCCGGCGACTTTTATCTCCGGGAAAGGCCGGAGGGCGTGGGCGAGTTTGTCCGCGGCACGCAGGAGGCTTCATACCTTGCGGTGAACGCAGACCTTCTGCGCAGCATGATGGAGGAAAAACTGGCCGGGACCTACCCGCAGGCTTCCCTGTTCTACGGAAGTGACAGGAAGGCGCAGGCCGCAGCGGAAACGCTCCGTCAGGAAGGCTACGTCTCCGCGCTTTCCACGGCGAAATACTCACCCGAGATCTATGAGACCGTGCTCGGTTCGGCGCGGGGGATCCTCCTGCTCGTCATCTGGGTGCTGGTGGTGATCTTCCTCGCCTTCTTCATCAACCTCTGTTCCGGCAAGGCCGTAGGCGCCTTCCGGCATGACCTCGCGATCCTGCGCTCGATGGGCATCCCGGTCCGGACGGTCGTGGCCGGGCTCTTCACGCGCCTGTACCTTGCGCTCCTTCCGTCCTGCGCCTTCGTGCTGATCCTGGCCTTCGTACTTTTCCGGACGCCCGCGGGCAACGCGGCCTTCCCCTACCTTTACTGGTGGCAGTACCTGCTGATCTTCCTCGGCATGGCTGTGATGGCAGCCCGCGTCGGCAGGAAGCAGGTGAAGAAACTCTTCGGCACCAGCGTACGGGAAGCCCTGAGAGGAGGTGACGAAGCATGATCCGCCTCGAAAAAGTCGATAAATATTACAATAAGGGGCAGGCCAACGCGATCCACGTGCTGAACCAGATCACGCTGGAACTGCCGGATACGGGCATGGTCGCCGTTTTCGGCCGCAGCGGCTGCGGGAAGACGACGCTCCTGAACGCCATCGGCGGTCTCGACGGTTTTTCCGGCGGGAGCCTCACGGTAAACGGGCAGGACATCCGGAAGGATACGGACACGCTCAGGAACCGTGAGATCGGCTACATTTTCCAGAACTACAACCTGATCCCGAAGGAAAGCGTGCAGGAGAACGTCGCCGACGCCCTGCGGCTTGTCGGGATGAAGGATGAAGAAGAGATCAGACGGCGCGTCCAGGCGGCACTTTCCGCCGTGGGGATGGCGAAATTCAGCCTGCGGCGGCCGGATACCCTGTCCGGCGGGCAGCAGCAGCGCGTGGCCATCGCCCGCGCGATCGTGAAGGATCCGCCGATCATCCTCGCGGACGAACCGACCGGCAACCTTGACGAAGCCAATACGCTGCAGGTCATGGACATGCTGCGGAGCCTCGCAAAGGACCGCCTGGTCGTTCTGGTGACGCACGAAGCGCATCTCGTGGACCTCTACTGCGACGTCGTCGTGAAACTTTCCGACGGGAAAGTGGAATCCGTTTACACGAACGATAATGCGGCCGGCCTGGACGCGGCGAAGCGGAGCGAGATCTGGCTCGGTGAACTGCCGCGGTCCGAGACCGTCTGGCGGGCGGCCGACGTGGAATACTACGGCGAAGCCCCGGAGGAACCGGTGCACATCGTGGTCGTGAACCATGAGGGCAGGCTCTACCTGAAGGTGAAGAGCCCGGGCGTCCGGGTCCTTGACGAAAACAGTGAAATAAAGCTGAAGGAGGGCCGCTACGAGCCCCGTCCGGAAGGAGAGCGTCAGGCCATGGATCTTTCCACGCTCCCGAAGCTGACGCCCGGAAAGTGCGGCCGCCTCTTCCGCCTGAAGGATTCGGTCCGGAGCGGTCTGGATATGGTCTCGCGCCGCGGAAAGAAGAAGGGGAGCCGGCTGCTCCGCTTCGTCATGATGCTCTTTGCTGCGATCCTGGTGCTGACGAGCGCGAGCAGCGGGACAAGTTTCCGCAAAATAAAGGAGGCCGGCGGGACCGTCAGCGGGCAGCTTTACTATCTGAAAGCGGACAGTACGGCGGCGCTCGAGGCGATCCGGAAGGCGGCCGTGCCGGAGAACGGCTTCGACAGCGTCTATTACCGCATTTTCTACGGAGAAACGCCTTACGTGCTCCCGGAATTCCGGATCACGCCGGGACACTTCCTCACCTCCTCGGCCATGGGGAGCCGCCTGACGCTGCAGGCTGCACCGCTCCCGGCAGGGAAGCTGCCGGCGGGAACGGCCGTTCTTGCCGGAGAGCTGGGTGCGGACGGGGCCGTGCTGTCGCGTGCGGCAGCGGATGCCCTGCTCGAGACATCCTCCGTCGGCTACATCAAAACCTACCGCGACCTGATCGGCCTTTCGCTCGCGAGCGGACGGGAAGGCGAAGAGAATACGCAGCCCGGCATCAGCGCCGTCGTCGAGGGCAGTGAGAAGATCATTTATCTGCCCGGTCCCGCGCTTTCGGACTGGCTGCTGTCCGATGGCAGCCTGAACATTTACCGGGCTTCCCTGGTGAAGGGATATGAAAACGTGCCGGAAGGCCGCGCCGTCGTCGTCCGCTACTATGAGAATGCGGCGGACAGCCTGAAACCGGGCGATACGCTCACGGCGCGCGGTGCGGAACTGACCGTGGACCGGGTGATCGATGCCTTCACTGAGGATCAGGATGACTCGGCGTTCTACCGGGAGATCCGGGAAGGCGAATATTCCTACCGGGAGCCGCTTACCTGGGGCAATGTCTGCGTTCTCGTAAGCGACGCGGACTGCGAAAGGATCGCCTCGTCCCTCGGAAAAACGGACAGCCTCCTGTCCTTTGACGAGGAACTGTACGACCTGGACAAGAGCGAGAACCGTTACCGCAGCTGGTACGCGGTCTGTCACGCCTCCGACGCAGGAAAAGCGGAAGCAGCTGTCCGCGCGCTGGAGGAGAATGCGAAGGTCGGGGCTGCCACGCCCGCCGAGGCGCGGGAAGAGGTCCTGCGGGAGGTGAAGGCCGGCAGCCGCGGGAGCATGGTCTCCCTGGCCGTCATGACGGCCATCCTGTGCCTGTGCATGTATTTCATCATGCGCGCGAACCTGATGGGGCGCGTCCGCGAGGTGGGGATCCGCCGCGCGATCGGCGTGACGAAGAAGAACCTTGTCTTTCGCTTCCTCATCGAAGCGCTCGTCCTCTGTGCGTCGACGGTGCTCATCGGCTTCCTGCTCTCGAGCTTCATCATGCGCCTGTGGGTCACGAACTCCGCCCTGATGAAGATGCTGTTCTACTATCCCCTGTGGATGATGCTTGTCCTTTTAGTCCTTCTGGTTTCGCTCTGTGCGTTCTGCGGCGTGCTGCCGGTGCTGCTTCTGCTCCGGAAAAAGCCCAGCGCGATCCTCGCGAAGTACGATATTTGAGCAGCGGCCGCATCAGGCATAGCAATTTCCGCGGAAATGCGGTATAATAAAAAAACACTGTCCGGCGCCGCATTCGGCGCGCGTGAAAAAAGATAAGTTGGAGGCTGCCATGAAAGACGAGATCATCGCCTGGATCAGGGACTATTTCGGGACGCAGGGGAACCCGCCTGCGGTCGTCGGGATCTCCGGCGGAACGGATTCGTCCGTGACCGCTGCGCTGCTCTGCGAAGCGCTGGGACCGGAACACGTTTACGGGGTGCTCATGCCCTGCGGCGTGCAGCACGACATCGACGTGTCGCTCGCGTTAGTTAAGCATCTGGGGATGCCTTACCGCGTCGTCAACATCGAGGAGCCGGTGAAGGCGCTCCGGGAACTTGTCGGGGACGCCATGAACTGCGATCCGAACGAGATCGACGCCTACAAGACGAATACTCCGGCCAGGGTGCGCATGACGGTGCTTTACGGGATCTGCGCGCTGCTCGGCGGACGCGTCGCGAACACCTGCAATCTCTCTGAGGACTATGTGGGCTATTCGACCAAGTTCGGCGATGCCGCCGGGGATTTTGCCGTGCTTTCCGCCTTTACCAAGACCGAAGTCCGCGAGATCGGCCGTGAGCTGGGACTGCCCGCCCTCTTCGTGGAGAAAGTGCCCGAAGACGGCATGAGCGGACGTTCCGATGAGGAAAAACTCGGCTTCACCTACGAGGTCCTGGACCGCTACATCCGCACCGGTGAGATCGAAGACGACGCCGTGAAGGCGAAGATCGACCGGATGCACAGAATAAACCTGCACAAATTACTGCCGATGCCCGGCTACGGGAAGGAGAATTGACATGAAACTTGCCCCCATCGTCGTATCCCTGCTGGATACCGACCTGTACAAATTCAACATGAACCAGGTGATCTTCCACAAGCATACCAGCCTGGTCGGTGAGTATCATTTCAAATGCCGCAACGCCGGGGTGGTCTTTACGCCGGAAATGCTTGAGGAGATCAACGCGCAGATCGACCATCTGTGCAGCCTGCGCTTTCAGAAGCCCGAACTGGACTACCTGCGCAGCATCCGCTTCATCAAGGACGACTACGTGGAATTCCTGCGGCTGTGGCACCCGATCCGCGACTACGTGACGACCTCCCTTGCCGAAAACGGCGAGCTGACGGTCCACGTGAACGGACCGCTGTTCTCCGCGATGCAGTTTGAGATCTATCTTCTTGAGATCATCAACGAGGTCTATTTCCGCTTCAGCTACGATTATGACGCGCTTTTGGCTTCGGCAAAGAAGCGTCTGGAAGAAAAGATCGAAGCCTTCCAGGACAAAAAATATACGTTCAAGTTTGCGGAATTCGGCTGCCGCAGGCGCCTCTCCCGCGAATTCGAGGGCTACGCGATCGAGATGCTCGCGAAGGAAACGCAGAACCTGATCGGGACGTCCAACGTCTACTTTGCCTGGAAATTCGGCCTGACTCCGATCGGGACCTATGCCCACGAATACGTCCAGATGTACCAGGGCATCGACTGGATTCCGCTGGCCTACACCAACCACTACGCCATGGAAGACTGGTACGACGAGTACCGCGGCGACAACGGGACCGCTCTCACGGATACCATCACGACGGATCTTTTCCTGAAGGACTTCAACCGGAGCATGGTCAACAACTATTCCGGCGTGCGCCACGATTCCGGCGATCCCTATGCCTGGGGCGAGAAGATCATCGCGCACTACAAGAGCTACGGCGTGGATCCGAAGACCAAGACGCTGCTGTTCTCGGACAGCCTGAACTTCGACAAGGCGCAGAAGATCTACGATTATTTCAGGGACAGGACGCGCGTCGCCTTCGGCATCGGCACCTTCGTGGCGAACGATACCTTCGCGGAGCCGCTCAATATCGTCATCAAGCTGCAGTACGTGAACGGCCGGCCGGTCGCGAAGCTTTCCGACGCGCCGGGCAAGGTCATGTGCGATGACGAGGAATACCAGCATTATTTGGAATCCGCCGTGCGTTTCCGCATGGAACGGGAAAAGAAGGACGGCAAGAGGTGAGAGAAAGACCGTATCGGCTGGGACTGGTCCTGGGGCGCTTCCAGGGCCTGCATGTCGGACATGAAGCCGTGATCCGGAAAGCCCTGTCCGTCTGCGACAGGGTCATCGTGATGATCGGCTCGGCGGACAAGGAGGGAACGGCGCACGATCCGTTCTCCGCGAAGCTGCGGCAGGAAATGCTTGCAGCCGTGTTTCCGCGCCTTACGAAAAGCGGGCGGGTGATCCTCGTACCGCTCCCCGATCTCGGCGTGGGGAACGTGCCGGCCTGGGGCGACTACGTGATCAAAAGTGCAGAGAAGGCAGTCGGCGTGCCCGAATGCATCGTCTACGGCGATGAGGACAAGTGCCGCACCTGGTTCCCGAATCATCCTGAAATACGATATATTTCCCTTGATCGCGCGGTTATCGATATAAACGCAACGAAACTTAGGAAAATTATCCTGGAAGGCGACGAGGAAGCCTATCGGAAATATACGGCAAAAGGCCTGCACCGCTATTTCCCGCTCCTGCGGCGCATCCTTATTGAGGTCGGCGCTGAAGGGGAAGGCCGCGTCGAATACGTGCAACAGTATCACGCTTCCGGCAACAGATAGAAGCAGGATGTTGCGCAGATAAGGAAGCAAAGCGGCGCGGAGCCGTGATAAAATCGAACAGGGCAGATGAGGAAGATGTCATCGGTCGAAAGACCGGCGGCATCTTTTTCTGTGCAGGAAAACGGAAAGGAGGCATGCCTCATGTGGCCGGAGAAAGCAGAAAACGTACCGGGTGGAAAAACGCACCGCAGGATCAGGGCGGCGGTATGCCTCACAGCCCTGATCACCGTGATGAGCGTGATCTTCCTTCTGTGCGGTAAAAACGCCGGAGAGGAATTATCAGGGGAGAATGCGCCGGAAGAGATCACGTCCGGAGAAGGCATGATCGCTGAAACGTCTGAGGGATGCACTGCGGAAGCGGGAACCGGTGCTGCGGCCGAAACACCCGAAGAAGAACGCACTGCGGGGGAAGCGGAGAGCAGCGCCGCAGCTGAAACGTCTGAAGGCACCGAGGCATCCTGCTCTGCCGAGATGCCGGAGGATCCTGGGACGGACGGCACTTCTGCGGAAGCCGGAGATCCTGGCGCGGCATCCTCTTTTCCGGTGGATTCTTCCGCACCGGCCGGGACTGCCGCAGGGACAGAACCTTCTGCAGCGCCGCCATCCGCGCCGGCATCTTCCGCCTCTGCACCCCCCGCAGTACCTTCTTCCGCACCGGCCGGGACTGCCGCAGGGACAGAGCCTTCCGCAGCGCCGCCATCCGCGCCGGTGTCATCCGCCTCTTCGGCGCCCGCGGCTTCCTCGGCCGCACCGTCATCCGCTGCGCCCGTGACCTCCGCTGCGGAACCGCCTCCCCACCGGCACAGTTACCGCGGAACGGTGACGCAGGAAGCGACCTGTGGCGCGGCAGGCGTCATGACCTATGTCTGTGCGTGCGGCGCCTCCTATACGGAAGCGGTCCCGGCAACGGGACGTCACGACTGGACGCCGGTCACCGCGGTGATCCATCACGACGCAGAGACCCATGCGGTGCACCATGACGAGGAACGGCATTGGATCGTTGACGTTCCGGCTTACGACGAGTACGTGTACGAGCTGCATGCGGTCTGCAGCGGCTGCGGGATGGATCTGACACTGCTGGAACGTGAGAACGGTACGACGCCGGCCGAACATTCGTGGCAGCACTACGAGAAGGAAGGCGTCGGTTACGGCTGGCATGATGAGCAGGTCGTTGTGGGAAGCGTCCATCACGACGAGCAAAGCCACGAGGAAGTCATTCCGGCCTGGGACGAAACGGTCGTTGACAGGGAAGCCTGGGATGAGACTGTCATCAGTGCTTACCGCTGCGCCGTCTGCGGCGCCGTTAAGGACTGAAGGGCAGATGCGGACCGGTCCCGCCAAAACCATCAAAGGAGAACTCATGAACATTCGCGAAAAAAGAAAGAAACTCACGCTGCGTCTTCGGATGCTCGTGCTCGTGCTGGCGGCAGTGATCCTGCTGCCCGCCCTCACCGCGCTTGCGGCAGACGGAGACGTGAAAGCGGATCACGGCGCGGTCAAGATCCGGAGCTATGACTATGACAAACTCGTGCAGCGGCTGACGGCGAAGTATCCGGGCATCTTCAAGAATGCAGCCGTTTACAACGCTTCCAGCCATCAGAACGTCGGTACGGTGCCGGCGCTTCGGGTGCTGATCACCAATTCGGCGAACCACCGTTCGTCCGGCAACTCCGGTACGACCGTCAGATACCTGAACGGCAGTCCGCGAAGCACGAGCAACTGGGCTCTCGCGCTCGGCAGCTTTGAAGCAAACGAATATTTTACGGTGGGCGGCCGCCCGGGTTACTGCTTCGACTGGACCACGCCATCCGCAGCGGGGCAGCATCTTCTCAGTGCCTCGCTTTCCGAAGCGGGGATCACGGTCGGGACCGGAGCGAACGTCATGGAACTCGCGCAGGCAGCCAAAATGCTGACGAAGGACAATTATGCGCTGATCGTTCAGAATGCCGCGGCCATCGCCAAAGGCCTCTCGGTCGCAGCAGCCGCCAATCCGGACTATAACTGGATCTCATCTCCGGCAGTCACCATTTCCAAAAACGACGTGGAAGCGCTGCTCAGGGACACGACCGCCGACGGCATTGCCTTCAAGCGCGCCCTCGTGCAAACGCTCGTCTGGGGAAAGATGAATGCCATCTCCTACGGCGACTGGCTGTATTCGCTGACGGCTGACAGCGGCTACTGGGACAAGGAAGGCAACTGGGTCGACAATGGGGCAACGGTTATCACGGGACCGATCATCGGATATGCCGGCATCATAGATTTCGGCAAGATGTATGATGCAGGCAGGGCAGCCTGGGAAGAACAGATTTCAGCGTCTTCTGTTGATTATGAGTATCAGTACGAACTTATCGTCGGCGTGCCCTTCAGTGTGCCGGCCGCTGACGCGGGACGGATCGCAAAGATCGCCGAAGCGAACGGCGGCAGGATAGAATCCGGTGGATCCGTCACGGTGAACGTGAGCGCGGACAAACGAAGCGTGACCCTGACAGCCACGAAGGCGCTTCCGGAATGGACGGCCTGGCTTACGGCGTCCGAGTCGCCGAACATGATCTATTCCTCCAAGCCGTACCAGCCGTCGTCGGCAGGGACGACGGGAAACGGACAGTTCATCGTAGACGTTTCCGAGATGATCTTCATGCGGGCGCGCGTCAGGGCGGTGATGCCGACCGGAACGCTGACGGTCACCAAGTCTTCGGCAAACACGGCGGTCACGGAGGGCAATGCCTGCTATTCGCTGGCCGGGGCAAAGTACGGCGTTTACACGGACAGTGCCTGCACGCAGCCCGCGAAGAGCACATCCGGCAGTGACGCCGTCCTTGTGACTGCGGCAGACGGAAAGTCAAACACCGTTACGCTGAATGCCGGCACTTACTATGTTAAGGAGATCGCGCCGAGCCCGGGGTACGGGTTAGCTGCCGGGACATATCCGGTCACGGTCGCCCGCGATGAGGCGAAGAACCTGTCCGCGGCTGACAGCGCGATCTTCCGGGAGCCGCCGCTGAACGATCCCATGGCACTTTTCATCCGCAAGACGGCGGCAAAGGAGTACGGCGCTTCGGATTTTGACATGAGCGGCGCGCAGTATACGGTCCGCTACTATGCAGGGCAGTACGGCAAAGAAACACTGCCCGCTGAAGCGAATGCCGTCTGGGTGATCGAGACAAAAAAGACCGGCAGCGTCTATGCCGCGTATCTCGCAGACGGCTATGTGGTTTCCGGTTCCCCTGTTTACGGGAAAAATGCGGGCGGCGGCTACGTCATTCCGCTGGGAACGCTGACGGTGGAAGAAACGAAGGCACCGGACGGTTTCAAAATCGAGGGCTCCACCCTGCAGCTGATGAACGGAAACGGCTCAGATGCGGCTGACGGTGTCGTCCTGTTCAATCTGGTCGACCGGAACAGCGCGGTCTCCGTCATCAGCGGCAATGAGACTGATGATACGGAAGAAGGCATTCAGATCCTTCAGAAGGAAACGGTTGCCGCCGTGAACGTCAGGGTCCTGAAGACATCTGACGACGGGGCGGTCTCCGGTCTTTCTTTCACGCTTTCCGGAACGCTCCTCGCCGGCGGAACCTACAGTGAGACCCGTGTGACCGACGAAAGCGGCGCTATTGACTTCGGCGAGGTCCCTTACGGCAGCTACACCCTGAGAGAAAACCTGAGCGAAGAACAGGCGGGAATCTATCAGGCAGGTGAACCGGTAAGATTCACGCTTGACGCAAGTGCCGCGAGTCCTTATGCCGTGACGGTCCGCAACACGCTGAAGCGCGGAAGCATGACCTTCACCAAGGTCCTGAAAAGTTCCGGCGCTGCCCTGGCATATGTCCCGTGGAGGCTCACGAATACTGACACGGGAGAGGTGCATTTCTTCATCACCGACGAAAACGGCGTATTCAGCACCGAACGCGGTACGCACAGCGTAGATACCAACGGCGCGGATCAGGCCCTGTCCGCTTATGACCCGGACAAGGATATCGTTCCGGACGCTGTGATGGATGAGCTTGTTTCCGCCGGCGCTGCGGCCTTCGGCGTATGGTTCAGCCCCGGTGCGGCCGACGACGCTGCAGCGGCGCTTCCGGTCGGCAGTTACAGACTGGAGGAAATGAAGACCGAAGGCAGAAAGAGCCTTGTGCCTGAAAGCCGGACCTTCAGGGTCGAGACTTACGGCAAGACCGTTGATCTCGGCAGCATTGAAAATGATGCGATCGAGATCGGGACCGCGGCGAAGGACGGGGTGACCGGCACGCACAATGCTTTTGCAGGTCCCGGCGCGAAGATCGTCGACACCGTGACTTACAGCGGCTGCAAGTCGGGTGAGACTTACACGGCTGTCGGTGAACTGATGCTCGTGGAGGCTGACGGGAGCGTGACCTCTCTGGGCGTGACGGCGGCAGGAACGTTTACCGCCGAGGCAGCTTCGGGAAGCATGAGCATCACCTTCACCTTCGATGCCTCCGCTCTGGCCGGGAAAAAGATCGTTGCCTATGAGACGCTGCTGACGTCTGCCGGACAGTTCGCTGCGGAGCATAAGGATCCGACAGATGCAAGCCAGATCATCAGCTTCCCGAAGATCGGGACGGCGGCGAGAGATTCCGAGACCGGCATCGGCGTATCCGAAGCGGACGGCAGCGTGACCGTTATCGATACCGTCACCTATGAAAATCTGATCCCCGGCACCGCGTACACCCTGAGAGGCGAGCTGTTTGACAAGGCATCCAGCCGCAGCACCGGGATCACCGCCGAGAAGACCTTTACGCCGGCCGCAGCCTCCGGCAGCGTTGAAGTGAATTTCAACTTCAGCGGTACGAATCTGGCGGGCAGGGCGCTGGCCGCGTACGAGACGCTGTGCATCGGTTCCGACACGCTTGCCGAACACAGAAACATCCGGGACGATGCGCAGACGGTTTACCTTCCGAAGATCGGCACCGTCCTGCTCGACAGCCGTACGGGCACCCATCAGGCTTTGGGGGAAGGCACGGTCACGCTGACGGATACGGTCAGTTATGCAAGCCTCCGCCCCGGCAGGCAGTACACGGTGAAGGGCGAACTGATGAATAAGGCGACGGGGGAGAGCACCGGCATCACCGCCGAGAAGACCTTTACGCCGGACAGCGCAGACGGAACGGTGGAACTTGCGTTCACGTTTGACGGAGCGGCGTTCCGGGGAAGAGTCGTGACTGCGTTTGAGCGCATCTTCTGCGGCAATGCGGAAGCTGCTGCCCATGCCGATATTGAGGATGCCGGCCAGACGGTTTACATCCCCGGCATCGATACGGCTGCGGCAGCTGATGACACGGAAGCTCACGTGACCGGACCGAATGAACAGATAAGCATTACCGACCGCGTGGACTTCACCGGCCTGGAGGCGGGCAGGGAATACAGCCTGAAGGGCGAACTGTACGACAAAGAAAGCGGTGAGCCCATGGGCATCACCGCTGAGAAGACCTTTATTCCTGACGCATCTGACGGATATGCGGAACTCGTGTTTACGTTTGACGGCAGCCGACTGGCCGGCAGGACGGTCGTGGTTTTCGAGACTTTATATGCCGAACAGAAGGAAGTGGCCGTCCACCGCGACATTAACGACGAAGATCAGAGCGTACACATTCCTGCGATCGAGACCGATGCTGCAGATAACGAAAGCGGGCTGAACCATGTCGAAGCAAATGCAGCGGCCTCCGTTACGGACACCGTCACCTACCTAAATCTGCTCCCCGGCAAGGAATATGCCGTGAAAGGCGAACTGTACGATAAGGAGACCGGCGCGTCCGTCGGCGTCACTGCCGAAACCAGGTTCACCCCTGAGACAGCTGACGGAAGCGTGGAGATCGTTTTCACGTTTGACGCTTCCGCGCTGGGCGGGAGGACGCTCGTTGCCTTTGAGAAACTGTACTTTGGAAATGCCGAGATCGCCGCGCACGAAGACATCCATGACGTCCGCCAGACGATCCATGTGCCGGAGATCACAACAAAAGCGAAGAACGATGAGACCGGGACCCGCGAAGGAACGCTCAGTGAAACCATCACGGTCACCGATGCGGTAAGCTATGCCGGACTGGTCCCCGGCGAAGAATATGTTCTGAAGGGGATCCTCATGGACAGGGAGTCGGGAAAGGCACTGCTGTGTGACGGAGAAGAAGTACGCGCTGAAGCCGTTTTCATCCCGGAAGAGGCGGAAGGGACCGCAGAAATGCACTTTACGTTCAGCTCGGTCTCCCTTGCCGGGAAGACTGCCGTGGTCTTTGAGACTCTGTATTACCGGGGGACGGAAGTCGCCGTACACGCGGACATTGAAGACAATGATCAGGCCGTGGTCTTTCCGGGAATCACCACGAAGGCATCGGATGCGGAGAGCGGGAAATCGTCCCTGCGCAGCGGCAGGATCGCTGATGAGATCGGCTTTTCCGGCCTTACGCCCGGCGCAGCGTATGTGATCGTGACGACAGTCTGGGACAAAACTGCCGGCGCCCTGCTGGACGTCCGCGAGGAATGCGATTTCTCGCCGGAAGTGCCGGAAGGAACCCTGCGGGTGACGGTCGCCGTCCCTGCCGAAAGTCTGGAGGGACACAGCCTGGTCGTTTTTGAAGAACTCTGGCTGATCACGAAAAACGGCTGGGTCCTCACGGCAGAGCATAAGGATCCGGCCGCAAAGGAGCAGACGGTCAGTGTTCCGGCGATCACGCCGCCGACCGGCGACGGAGCGGGCCTCTTCCTGCATGCAGCCGTGATGGCGGCCGCCGGCGCAGGCATCATTCTCGCGAAAAAGCGCAGGGGCGGCTCATAAGCGGTGCAGTTCCACGGTCTCCGCGAGCTTCAGACCGAAGCGGGAGACCATGCTTAACGCCTTTTGCTCACCGGCCGCATCGGGAAGATCCGACGGCCGGTGGGCATCACAGCCGATGACGGCCGTGCAGCCTTCTTCGCCGGCGATCTTCCAGAAACGTTCATTCGGATAGTGACGGTCTTCCCGGATGCCGAGAAGATTGATCTCGACCGGCGTTCCCGTCCGGTTTGCTGCCTGACAGAGCCGCCGCATTTCACGGTCGAAGATGCCGGCGTCACCGCCGAAATGGATCAGGTCAGGGTGCGCAAAATAGGTAAAGAGCCCGGTCTCCAGTGCCTCCGTGCACTGCGAAACGTAGCGGACCAGGGTGTTTTCGTCTTCGGTACGGCGGCCGCTGTAAACGTCGCCGATCTCGTTGCCCAGAAAGTGCTGGCCGAGGATCATGTATTCCACGCCGTTTTCACGGAGCATCTGCAGCAGGCGGGAAAAGTATTTCGGATAGTATTCCGCTTCGACGCCCAGACGGATGTCGAGCGTACCTTTGTATTCTGCCGCAAGGCGTCTCACGGACGCGGCATAGCCGGGAAGTTCTTCCGGCGTCATACGGATGCGGTGGTTCCGGAGACTGGTGTCAAAATAGTCCTGCGGCGTATGGTCGGAAAAGCCGAGGATCTTCAGGCCGGCTTTTGCGGCCTGTTCCGCGTATTCCCGTTCGTCTCCTTCGGCGTGTCCGCAGCGGTAGGTATGCGTATGGTAATTGGCGATCATGGGGATCCTCCTTCAGGCGGGCACAGACATAAGCAGCGCTCCGCCGGATATCCATCTTAGCGGAGAAGCCGCCGGAAATCAAGCCGGAAGTTGAAACGGTCTGATTTTCGGCCTTTGTATTCCTGCGCTTCGTACGCCTTCCGGTTTGCTTTTCCCCGGCGGCTGTGCTATACTGTCTCCGGCACAATTTACAGGAGGACGGTATGCTCGAATTACAACATGTCTCCTATGACGTGAACGACGAAGGCGGAAACAAGGAGATCCTGAAGGATATCAGCCTGACTATTGAAGACGGCGATTTCCTGGTGGTCACCGGACCGAACGGTGGGGGAAAATCTTCTCTTGCCAAGGTTATTATGGGTATAAATAAGCCGACAGGAGGGAAAATTCTCCTTGACGGCGAGGATATTACGGAACTGGACATTACTGGGCGCGCTGCGCGCGGCATCAGCTTCGCGTTTCAGACGCCGGTGACGTTCAAGGGGATCCGGGTGCTCGACCTGCTCCGCATGGCCCGCGGAAAACAGATCTCGATCGCGCAGGCCTGCGACTATCTGTCCCGGGTCGGCCTCTGCGCCAGGGATTACATTGACCGCGAGGTGAACGGGTCGCTTTCGGGCGGCGAACTGAAGCGCATTGAGATCGCGACGGTCCTCGCCCGCGGGACGAAGCTTTCCCTCTTTGACGAGCCGGAGGCCGGCATCGACATCTGGAGCTTCCAGAACCTGATCCGGGTCTTCGAATCGATCCGGCAGAGCGTGCAGGGTTCCGTGATGATCATTTCCCATCAGGAACGCATCCTGGACATCGCCGATAAGATCGCGGTGATTGAAGACGGACGCGTCGTGCGTTTCGGTCCGAAGGATGAGGTGCTGCCGCAGCTTTTAGGCACCGCCTCCGCCATGAACATGGCCTGCGACAGGCTGGAATGAGGAGGGGAACATGTTAGACGCGATCCAGAGACATCTCATCGAAGAAATTGCGGACCTGCACACGGTTCCCGAAGGCGCCTACAACATCCGCGCGAACGGAAAACTTGACAGCCGCAGGACAACGGCGAACATTGACATCATCTCCAAGACGGATAAGAGCGGCATCGACATCCGCATCAAGGACGGAACGAAGAACGAATCGGTCCATATTCCGGTCGTGCTCAGTGAGAGCGGCCTGAAGGAGACCGTTTACAACGATTTTTACATCGGCGAGGATTGCGACGTGGTGATCGTGGCGGGCTGCGGCATCGATAACTGCGGCGTCCACGATTCCGAACACGACGGCGTCCACCGCTTCTTCATCGGGAAGAATTCCCGCGTGAAATACGTGGAGAAGCATTACGGCCAGGGCGACGGGACCGGAAAGCGCATCCTGAACCCGGTGACCGAGGCCTATCTGGAAGAGGGCGCGCACGCCGAATTCGAGATGGTGCAGATCAAGGGCGTCGATTCGACCGTCCGCACCAATATCGCGAAGCTCGCGGCCGGCGCTTCCTTCATCGTGCACGAAGCGCTGATGACCCACGGACAGCAGACGGCGAAGAGCCTCTACACCGTGGAAATGAACGGTGACGATTCCTCCGCCGACGTGGTCTCACGTTCGGTCGCGCGGGACGATTCCGTGCAGGAATTCGAGGCCTGCCTCATCGGCAATACGCTCTGCAAGGGACACGCGGAATGTGACGCGATCATCATGGACCGCGCACGGGTGATCTCCGTGCCGAAGCTGGAGGCCAATTCGGTCGATGCAGCGCTCATCCACGAGGCTGCCGTCGGCAAGATCGCCGGCGACCAGCTGATCAAGCTGATGACTCTCGGCCTCTCCGAAGAGCAGGCTGAGGAGCAGATCATCAGCGGTTTCCTGCGGTAGGCAGACCATGAAGGAGGACGGCGCGCGCGAAAAGACGATGGTGCAGGACCTGACTGAGGGGAGCATCCCGAAACTGCTCCTCCGTTTTGCCCTGCCGCTTCTCGCCGCGAACGCCCTGCAGGCTGTCTATAATCTTGTGGACATGGTGGTCGTGGGGCAGCACATCGGCGGCGCCGGCATGTCGGCGGTCTCCATCGGCGGTGACCTGCTGCATCTGATCACTTTCATTGCGATGGGCTTTTCCTCCGCCGGGCAGGTCCTGATCGCCCGCGACGTCGGCGCCGGCCGCATGGACCGGGTGAAGAAAACGATCGGAAACCTGTTCTTTTTCCTTTTCGCGGCAGCGCTCGTAATCGCCGCCGCCTGCCTGATCTTCCGCGAAAGGCTTCTCAGACTGGTCAATACGCCGGATGGGTCTTTCGCCTATACGATGGATTATTTCGTGACCTGCTCCTGCGGGCTGGTCTTCATATACGGCTATAACTGCGTGAGCGCGATCCTGCGCGGGATGGGGGACAGCAAACGTCCCTTTGTTTTCATTGGCATCGCGGCGGTGCTGAACACCGTCCTCGATGTCCTTTTTGTCATTCCCTGCGGGATGGGGCCTTTCGGCGCCGCGCTGGCTACGGTCATCGGCCAGGGGACGAGTTTCGCCCTGTCAATCGTCTATCTGTACCGGCGCCGCGAGATGTTCCATTTCGACTTCAGGCCGGAGAGCTTCCGCCCCGACGCGCATACCATGGGCCGCCTCGTAGGGCTCGGGATCCCGATGTCGATCCAGTCGATGTCGGTCAACCTCTCGAAGACCGTGCTCATGAGCTGGATCAACAGCGAGGGCATGATCTATTCAGCCCTTGCCGGCATCTACAACAAGACCGGCATGATGTTCGGCATCGTCTCCAACTCGTTTACGACAGCGGGCTCGTCCATGATCGGCCAGAACCTCGGCGCCGGCAGGAACGAACGCGTACCGAAGATCCTGGGCGTCGTCCTGTCGATCGGCATGGGCATGGCAACCGTATTTTCCGCCCTGCTGCTTCTGTTCCAGCTGCCCTTCTATGAGATCTTCACGACGGACGAAGCCGTGCTGGCCGAGGTGTCCATCCTGACCGTCCCGATCATTCTGAATCTCTACGGCGGCGCCACCAGAAGCGGAGGCTTTGCCCTCATCAACGGCACCGGACGTTCGAAACTGAATCTTTTCGTTGCGATCTTCGACGGCATGATCAGCCGCATCGGGATCGCGGCGCTGCTTTACTTTACCTTTAAGATGGGCGCGCTCGGCTGCTGGTACGGCGACGCGCTCGCCGGCTTCATGCCGATCGTGATCGGCGGCCTGTTCTTCCTGAGCGGCAAATGGAAGACGCCGTCGCCCGGCAGGAAGGAAGAATGACCGACTAAGGAGGCGCTGCCATGCTTCGTACCGACCCCTGTTATGCCAAATACGTCCGGATCCTTGAAGAGGAGCTGCGCCCTGCGATGGGCTGCACCGAACCGATCGCCGTTGCCTACGCGGCGGCAAAGGCGCGCGCCGTTCTCGGTGCGCTGCCGGAACGCATTCTCGCCGAGGTGAGCGGCAACATCCTGAAGAACGTGAAAAGCGTGGTGGTCCCGCATACCGGCGGCCTTCGCGGCATTCCTTCGGCGGCAGCGGCAGGCGCCGTGGCCGGCGACGAAGACGCGGAACTTGAGGTCATTTCCCGGGTGAGCGAAGAGGAGATCGCGGCGATCTCGGACTATCTGGCAAAGACGCCGATCGAGGTCCGCTTTGTCGATACGCCGCACATTTTCGACATCCGCATCACGGCTTTTCACGGCACAGACGAAGCGTACGTCCGCATCGCGGACTACCATACGAACGTTGTCTGCGTGCGCCGGAACGGGGAGACTCTGCTGGAAAAGGAATGCGGGGAGTCGCGTGAAGAAGGCCTGACGGACCGGAGTTGCCTTTCGATCGAAGGCATCGCGGACTTCGCAGACAGCGTGGACCTGGATGACGTCCGCGCGATCCTGGAGCGCCAGATCGCCTTCAACATGGCGATCGCGGAGGAAGGGCTCCGCGGAAATTACGGGGCAAATATTGGCCGCACCGTGCTGCGCGGCCGCGAGTACGATATCAACTATAAGATGCGGGCTTACGCAGCAGCGGCGAGCGACGCCAGGATGAACGGCTGCGAACTGCCTGTAGTCATCAATTCGGGGAGCGGCAACCAGGGCATCACGGCCTCGGTCCCCGTCATCGTTTACGCGCGGGAAAACGGCATCCCTCATGAAGACCTGCTGCGTGCGCTCTGCGTTTCGAATCTTGTCACGACCCACCTGAAGACCGGGATCGGGCGCCTTTCCGCCTACTGCGGCGCCGTGAGCGCGGGTGCGGGGGCAGGTGCCGGCCTTGCCTGGCTCCGGGGCGGCCGCTATGAGATGATCGCCCATACCGTGGTCAACGCGGTCGCGGTCACCTCCGGCATCATATGCGACGGTGCGAAGGCAAGCTGCGCAGCCAAGATCGCTTCGGCGGTCGACGCGGGGCTCCTGGGTCTTGCGATGTATGAGGACGGCAACCAGTTCTTCGGCGGCGACGGCATCGTGAAGCGGGGCGTGGAGAACACGATCCGCGCGGTCGGGCAGCTCGCCCGCGTGGGCATGGAACAGACGGACCGGGAGATCATCCAGCTGATGCTGGATCCGGTTTCCGAGGAGCAGGAGACGCGCTGACCTGCCTCCGTTTCGCAGAAGAAAGCGGTCTGCGCCTGTGTCCGCAAAGGTTTACGGCACCGGTTGCCGCTTTTGCCGCAAGATATCGCAGATCATACAGTCGGGAGGCTGCCCGGAGCGGCTCCCGACTTATTTTTTTCGAATATTACACTTTTTTTCATAAAAATTTGAATCGGCGCATTGACAAGAACGAAGAAATGGTTGTATAATCTCATCAAATAACGTAAACGTTTGCGTAACTGAATACCGAAACGGAGGCAACCTGATGATCAAAGCGGTCATGTTTGATATGGGCGGAACGCTGGAGGACCTGTATTCCGACGAAAAGAACGATAAGGCAACAGCGTATGCTCTCTATGATATTCTGAAGAAGCATCAGATCGACGTCCCCTATGAGGCGGAACCTCTCTGGAAGATCGTCGGTGCCGGGATCCAGGCCTACAAGAAAGATTCGGAACGGACCATGATGGAACTCAAGCCCGAGCAGATCTGGTGCGATTGGGGCTTTAAGGACGTTCCTGTCGATAAAGTGAAACTGGCGGAGATCAGCGAGGAGATCGCCCACATGTGGGAGACGACCTTCTACGACCGCTCCCTCCGCGAACACGCCGCTGAGATGCTGAAAGGCCTGAAGGAGGACCTCGGCCTCCATGTAGCGGTCGTAAGCAACACGGGAAGCCTTTTCCAGGTGTTTTCCACGCTGGAGCAGTATGGCGTGAGGCAGTACTTCGACGAGATCACTCTTTCCTCCATCGTCGGCTACCGCAAACCGCATCCGTACGTGTTCCGCATCGCCTGTGAGCAGGCGCGGCTCGATCCTTCGGAATGCGCTTTCGTGGGAGACACCCTTTCCCGTGACGTGGTCGGTCCCCGCCGTGCGGGCTTCGGCCGCATTTTCAAGATCAATTCCTTCCTGACACCGCAGAAGGACATCGGCAAATTCGACGTGGAGCCGGATTATCAGATCACCGATATTTATGATGTCTATACCATCCTGAAGAAGGAACAGGAACAGGAAAAACAGTAAGCACCCGTATTTACGGTTTTCTCTACGGAGGTTGGTAGTATGGCAAAGAAAGGATGGAGCCGTCCCCCCATGACAAAGGAGCGGCTCAGGAACCAGTTCAGGAGCCTGATCGGCAATCCCTTCAACGTGATCGTGTTCATCACGCTGCTTCTGCTGTTCACCCTGATCATCATTCCGCTGCTGGCAATGGTCCAGAATACCTTTGTCGTGGCCAAGTCCGAGCTGCGCAACATTCCCGGCGCGAAGATCGGCGACTACACGCTCTGGTACTGGAAATACCTTCTGGCGAGCCCTCTGACCAAGACGATCCTGTGGGTACCGCTGCGCAACTCGCTGATCATCGGCGCGTTCGTCACGGTCGTTTCCGTGCCGCTCGGCGCCCTGATGGCCTGGCTGATGGTCCGCACGGACATTCCTGGCAAAAAACTTCTGTCCGCGCTGATCCTGATCCCCTACATGATCCCGTCCTGGTGCAAGGCCCTGTCCTGGATGACCATCTTCCGCAATCCGAAGATGGGCGGCAACGGCGTGCTGACGAGCCTGGGGATCCCGGTTCCGGACTGGCTGTCCTCCGGCTTCATTCCCATCATCATCGTCATGACGATGCACTACTATGCATTTTCCTATATCATGGCCTCCGGTGCCCTGCGCTCCATCAACTCCGAACTGGAGGAGATGGGTGAGATCCAGGGCGCGACGAAGGCGCAGATCTTAAAGAGCATCACGCTGCCGCTGATCCTCCCGTCGATCCTGTCGGCCACGATCATGACCATCAGCAAATCGATCGGGACCTACGGTGTGGCGGCAAGACTCGGCGGCAACAATCCGGACGGCACGCCGTTCTACGTGCTTGCGACACGGATGAAAGACTTCATCAACAACAGCCCGAAGGGCGTCGGCTACGCGATGAGCCTTCTCATGATCCTGCTTGCAGCCGGCACCATCATCGTGAACCAGAAGCTGATCGGCACGCGCAAATCCTACGCGACCATCGGCGGCAAGGGCACCCGCAGCAACCTGATCCCGCTGCGCGGCGCCAAGTACCCGATGCTGATCGTCATTTCCGTGTTCCTGGTCATCGCCATGGTCATGCCGGTGTTCTTCCTGGTCATGGAATCCTTCCAGATCGTTCCCGGCGCGGGCTACGGTCCCGACAACCTGACCCTCTACGCCTGGATCGGTGAGTTGCAGAGCGCCCCGAACCCGGCCTTCAACCAGAACGGCCTGTTCAAAAACTCCGAGTTCGCAAGAGCGCTCGGCAATACGGTCAAACTTTCCCTGATCGCTTCCCTGATCACGGCGGTCTTCGGACAGTTCTTCGGCTACATCACGACCCGCGGCCGCGGCAAATGGTACGGCAACATGGTCGAGCAGCTGATCTTCATCCCGTATCTGATGCCCGGTGTTGCGTTCTCCGCGATCTATTTCTCCATGTTCAGTCAGCCGCGTCTCGGCGGCCTGATCCCGTCCCTGTACGGTACCTTTACCCTGATCCTGCTGGTCTCGATCGTGAAGCATTTCCCCTTCGCCAGCCGCTCGGGTTCCTCGAATATGATGCAGATCTCGGTGGAGCTTGAAGAAGCCGCATCGATCAACGGCGCCGGCTTCTGGCGGCGCATCCGCAGCATCGTGATCCCGCTGGCCAAGAACGGCTTCCTGTCGGGCTTCCTGCTTTCCTTCATCAGCATTGCGAAGGAACTGGACCTGATCGCCATCCTGATGACCCCGAAGAACTACACCCTGTCCTTCCTGGCCTTCGACTATTCCAAGGAAGCCATGCCACAGGTGGCGGACGCGATCTGCATCGTCATTATCGTATTCATCCTCGTAACCAACCGCATTGCGGATAAGTTCGGCGGCAACGTCAGCAAGAGCATGTAATGATATCAGGGTCGAAAGCCTGACTCCGGGACAAGCTTGCTTGGCCATGGAGGAAGTGCTTTATGACCCGCCCCGACATGAGCAAGCAGTGGGGAAGGGGCCCCGCGAATTGCGAATGGAGGGCAGGATTGTGGGAGTGCGCAGCACGAAACAATCCGTAATATCATATAGAGCATGCAAGGAGATAAGAAAGGAAATACAGCCATGAGCAAAATCGTACTGGAGCATATTGATAAATTCTACGGCGACAACCACGTCCTGCGCGACATCAACCTGACCATCGAGGACGGCGATTTCATGACGCTGCTGGGCCCTTCCGGCTGCGGCAAGACCACCACGCTCCGCGTGATCTCCGGCCTGGAAAAGGCGCAGCACGGCACGATGACGATGGATGACCGCACCATCATCGACGCTGACAAGGCTTTCTTCGAAGCGCCGAGCAAGCGCGGCCTGAACCTCGTTTTCCAGAGCTATGCGCTGTGGCCGCACATGACGGTGTTCGAAAACGTCGCCTTCGGCCTGAAGATCAAGAAGATGAAAAAAGAAGAGATCGAAGAGACGGTCATGAAGGCGCTGAAGACCATGCGGATCGAAGAGTACCGCGGCCGCTATCCGAACGAGCTTTCCGGCGGCCAGCAGCAGCGCGTGGCCATTGCCCGTGCGATCGCCTCCAGCCCGAGGCTCCTGCTTCTGGATGAACCGCTGTCGAACCTTGACGCCCGCCTGCGCATCGACATGCGCGCGGAACTTAAGCGTCTGCACCGCGAGACCGGCACCACGATCATTTACGTTACGCACGACCAGGTGGAAGCCCTGACGATGTCGACGAAGATCGCTCTGTTCAAGGAGGGCGAGATCTCCCAGATCGCGACGCCGCTCGAACTTTATACCAATCCGATCGATCTGCAGGCCGCCGACTTCATCGGCAACCCGCGCATCAACTTCATTGAAGCAAAAGGCCGCTTTGACGGCGAAGACCTGCATGTCGTGAGTGCATTCGGCGAATTCGTTTTCACGAAGGACCGCCTGAAACTGGACGAAGAGATCCCGCAGGGCAAGGAATTCGACTGCGTGCTGGGCCTGCGTCCGGAGATGGTCGACATCTACACCGAGGACCCGCATCACAAGAACACGGTCGAGGCGACCGTCTATGCGAACCAGCCGGCAGGCAGCGAGACCCTGGTCACCCTGACCGTCGGCGGTACGGAATTCCTGGCTATCCAGACCGGCCTCGTCGAATATGACATGAACCAGAAGGTTTTCGTGGTCTTGCACCCCGGCCGCATGAACGTGTATAATAAAAAGACCGGAAGACTGATCAAATTTGCGAAGACCAAACATAAAGCCGGCGTCGACGACTGACGGCGGATCCTGACGAAAGTATAAGGAGGGAGAATAACGATGAAGAAGATCCTTGCTGTTCTGGCAGCGACGTGCATGATCCTCGGCCTGACCGCCTGCGGAGGCGGAACGAACGACTCGACCGCGGCTACGAAGGACGACAGCCCCGGCAAGGTCATTACCGGCCGCGAAGCGATCGACGTGATCGGCGAGGACGGCATCGACTGGAACCACATGTCGATGGACGAACTCTACGAGATGGCGAAAAAGGAAGGCGGCACCATCACCATCTACGCCACTACGGCAGATGCCGATACGGCCCGCAAGTACATCCGCGACAAATATCCGGATCTGAAATTCGAATACATTTCCTGCGATACGAATACGGTCATGCCGAAGATCGAGATGGAAGCCCAGAGCGGCACGCCCATGGCGGACGTGCTGATGGTCAAGGATGCTTCCGGCGAGGTCTACAACGAATACGTGCAGTGGGACCTGGTGAAGATCTTCTATCCGGCAGACGTCTGCGCGCACATGACTGACGAAATGATCCGTTTCGGCCTGCCGACCTATTCGACCTTCAACCCCTGGTTCTACAACACCAGGATGTACGACAAGGTGCCGATCACGAGCTGGTGGGACATCGTCGAAGGCTATAACGAAGACACCCAGTCCTTTAAGGATGCAAGCGGCAAGAACACCCAGTACTGGACCATTTTCTCCAAGGACATCACGGCGCCTTCCTATGCCGCGTTGTGGGCACAGCTCATTTCCGACAGCGACAAGATGGCGGAACAGTATAAGAAACAGTACGGCAAGGACCTGGTCTATACCTACCACAGCCACCTGAAGAACACCCCCGGCGTGATGGAACTGCCGGAAAACAACGCCGGTGTCGAACTTTTCTGGCGCTTCTCGCAGATGACCATCACCCCGCTGGCTGACGGCGACGCGGTCGTGGAAGCCGTACACGATTCCGTAAACGGCCCGACGCTCGGCCTGTGCTCCGCCTCCAAACTGGACAACTCCAAGCAGTCCCAGGGCGAGGGCGGCATGGACATTGCCTGGGTCACCGGCCTCGAACCCTACACCGCCCAGGACGCAGCAGCCTATTCCTATGTGGTCAGCGGCTGCGACAACCCCGCAGGCGCGCGCCTCTACATCAAGTTCCTGATGGGCGGCGATGACGGCAAGAGCGGCTGCTACACCGTTTTCGACAAGCTCGGCCACTGGTCCGCGCGCGATGACGTGGAATACAAGAAATCCGGCATTACCTACGATGAAGTCAACCTGACCGCCCCGGATTACGAGAACATTTACAAGAACTACCCGAACGTGAAGGCTTACTGGAACCTCTGGAACAGCACCCGGTAAGAATGAACGGTACATGACGCATCCCGCGGGAAGATGAGCCTGCGGGATGCGGATAAGGAGCGGCATGGCAAAGGAACGGTCGAAATTTCAGCAAAAACTGGACGGCTTTCTTCGCACCCTGTTCTTCGAGGAGAGCGGGAAGCCGAAGAGCGCCGATCTTCTGTATTCTTTTTTGCTGGCGATCCTGTTCACCCTGATCTATCTGATGGCCTACATGCTGCTGCTGGATCCGATCGAAAAACTCCTGTCAGACGCGTCGGTCACGGTGAGGAACATCGCTGAATACCTTCTTCCGGCAGCCGCCGGAAGCGCGCTCTGCCTGCTGATCCGTCATTTTCTGAAGGAACGGGGAAAACTCGCACTGGCGGCTTATCTGTGGATGACGGCGCTGCTCATCGCAGTCATGCTTTTTGCCCTGCTTCTGATCGACTGGTCCGATCCGAAGACGGAATACGGCCTGTTCATGGCCCTCATCGGCTTCCCGCTCATCGCCTCCATTCTGACCGGAGGGATCCCGGCGCTCATCCTGCACCGGAAAATGATGAAAAAACGCGCCGAAGCCGAAAAGGCAAAGGAACGGCCGTCCTGGTACAAATGAATGCTGGAGATCTTTTTCGGAAATGTCGGTGACGGCGATGCGGTCCTGATCCGGGAGATACGGGAGGGAAAGCCGGACTTTGTCCTGCTTGCGGATGCCGGCCGCCCCTACGTGGAAGCCCGTGAAGGATCTCTGCGGAAGGATGCGCTGGACCATCTGATGGCGCGCGGGATCCGGCATCTCGACCGGATGGTCATCACCCATCCGCACATCGACCACATCGGCGGCGCGCTGCGGATCCTCCGCATGATTCCGACGGACCGGCTCGGCATGATGACCCTGCCGCCGGAAGGGGCGCGCTACGTGCCGCGTTCCTTTACCTCGCCGGACAAAGTGGTGAACGGCCTGCGCCACATGATGAACGTCATCCGCGAACTGACGGATGAAGCGAAGGCCCGCGGAACGGTCACGGAAGTCCTGCCGGAAGGCACGAAGCAGCTGACGAAGATGCTCCGGATGACGGTCATCTGTCCCCGCCGCGAGGTCCGCGCAAGGCAGAAGGCAGTCTTTGACGCCCTGTACCGCGGCGCAGACGTGTCTTATGATCTCTGCTGGCAGACCGCGAAGGAGCGGAATATCGCCTCTCTGATGCTCCGTTTTGAATATGCAGGACGCAGCATCCTCATCAGCGGCGACCGCTATGCTTCGGACTTTGAAGAAGACATTGCACCCTGCGACATTTTCAAGGTCCCGCATCACGGCGACGTGAAATCAATGACAGAAGAGGCAGTCCGGAAGCTTTCGCCGCAATATGCCGTCATCTCCTGCGAGAATGACGAAAAGGGCAAAAAGGAAAGACCGCATGAGGAAACAGCCTGCATGCTGCAGAAATACGTCCCGCAGGTCCTCTGCACGGAGAACCGGGCCATGAAATGCATGCCGGAAGCGACACACAACGGGATCTGCTTTACGATCGCGGAAGACGGCAGGATCAGCTGCCGATATGAATGACGACCCCAGCTTTACCCGGGGGTAAAGTGAAGATAACCACAATGAGGAGGAAAACCATGAAAAAGTTACTCGCCATCATGCTGACGCTGGTGATGGTCCTCGGACTGGCTGCCTGCGGCGGACAGAAGGAAACGACTCCGGCGCCGACGGAGCCGCCGAAGACCACGGAAGCGCCCACCGCAGCACCGACTGAGGCGCCGACGGAAGCCACGACGGAACCGGCCCCTGCAGAGCCGACTTATACGTCTCTCGGCCTGAACATCAAGAACAAGACCGGCGCTGTCATCAACGAGGTCTATATCTATGAAAAAGGCGGCGAAGCAGGCGGCAGCGTAGTGGCTCCCGGCTGGAAAGACAAGGACGCTGACAAGGAAAACTACGAGAAGAACATCTACATCGTCCGTAAGGCTGACGCGGAATTCGAACTGAAGGTCGTCTTCGAAGACGGCAAGGAAGTGAAGAAGGACCTCGGCAAGCTGGCGATGTACACCAAGATCTCCATGAAGGACGGTGTTGATCCCGCCGCCTGGGAAGTCGAGATCGAAGACAAGGCGGAAGACCAGGCTGCGATGGATCTGGTCGTTGCCGTCGGCAGGACCGCCGATAACTTCTATCCCGGCTATGAACTGATCCCGGTCGAATTCAAGAACAAGACCGGCAAGAACATCGTGGACGTCCGCTTCTTTGAAGACGGCGGCGACAAGGATGCCTACAGCAACATGATCGACTACCTCTACAACGAGGCCGGCGAGAAGATGGTGTCCCTGATGCCCGGCAAGGCCAAGGAAGGCGGCATGTACCTGTTCAAGTGCTTCATCCGTCCGCACACCGACAACTACAACATGTACGTGAAGTTTGACGACGGCACGGACATCACCTATCCGATCGAAGACTGGTTCAAGCCGGACGGCGACGGCCATCTGCCGAACGAGATCTCCCTGAAGAACGCAGAAGACAAGTACGACATCAAGTTCCAGTATGACGACGGCGATCCTGAGCCGCTGCAGTACCTGGCCGAATCCCTGGAGAAGGGCCTGATCGTCGACCAGTGGTACCCCGTCTATGACGGTGCCCCCACTGTTGATGCTGCGCTCGTGGAAGAAGCGAGAGCCGAACTGGCGAAGATCGCGGTGCCCGGCGGCGAAGCCGAAGAGCCTGCTGAAACCGAAGAAAGCACGGAAGAAGCGGACAGCGAAGTCGACACCTACATCGGCTACGGCCTGAACATCAAGAACAAGACCGGCAAGACCATTGACGAAGTCTACATCTACCCTGCGGGCGACGATAAGGGCGCGAGCGTGATCGAAGCCGGCTGGAAAGACAAGGATGAAGACAAGGACAACTATGAAAAGAGCATCTACATCATCCGCAAGGATACCGCTCCTTTCGAAGTGTACGTGGTCTTTGCCGACGGCGAAACGGCGACCTGGAAACTGGACGAGCTGAAGTTCTACGACAAGCTGTCCATGAAGAAGGGCACCGACGTCAATGAGTGGGAGCAGGAACCGGAAGACGATGCCGAGATCCTTGCTGAACTTGACAAGCTGGAAGAAGCTGGCGTCACCTCCGACGGCTGGTATCCGGAAACGGCCGATGCTGAACTGCACGATCTTGCACTGAACATCAAGAACAAGACCGGCAAGACCATCAACGAAGTGTACATCTATGTCGGCGGCGAAGACGAAGGTAAGAGCGTTGTCGAAGCCGGCTGGAAGGACAAGGACGCCGACAAGGCCAACTACGAGAAATACATCTACATCATCCGTCCCGACAAGACCAACATGGAAGTGAAGGTCGTTTTTGAAGACGGCGAAGAAGTGATCTGGCAGGTCGGCACTCTGTACAACTTTGAGAAACTGTCCATGAAGGACGGCACCGATCCCGCTGCGTGGGAAGCCGAAGAAAACGATGACGCGGAAGATATCGCGAAGATGCAGGCGCTCATTGACAAGGGCGAAACCACCGACGGCTGGAATCCCTGAACCCTGAACTGAACAAAGGGACTGACGTCCGGAAAAACGGCACTGACCGTCCCTCCACTCCTTATTGCACATAAACGGCCCGGCCGGGGAAAAGCTCCGGCCGGACCTGCCCGGCTGTCTTTCGAGGCCGGACAGACCGGAAAGGAGATACGGATATGACATTTGCGGGAAGCCTGCTGAAGCAGTATTCACTTCTGCAGCATCTTGAATTCTTCGCACGGATCATGGCAGCCTGCGTCTGCGGTGCAATCATCGGCTTTGAACGCAGCAAACGCTTCAAGGAAGCCGGCATCCGTACGCATATCATCGTGTGCTGCGCAGCAGCAATGGTCATGATCATCTCCAAATACGGCTTTGCCGACCTGATCGGTCCGAACGGCGAGCATTTAGTCGGAACGAACGGCACGGATCCGGCTCGTCTTGCGGCGCAGATCATCACCGGTGTTTCCTTCCTCGGAGCAGGCATCATTTTCCGCAACGGCAATACCATCAAAGGCCTTACCACAGCGGCAGGCATCTGGGCAACAGCCGGGATCGGACTGGCCATCGGCAGCGGCATGTATATCCTCGGGATCCTGACCACTGCTGTCGTGGCGGTGATTCAGATCATCATGCACCGGCATACGATCGGCGGTGACTCGACGACGTTAAGCAGGATGCGCTGCACGACGTCTGAGCCGAAGGTTTTCCGAAAACAGTTGGATGAGTATCTGGAGGCAAACGGGATCCAGATCACGGATGTCAAGATCGAGCGCAACGAGAACGGGAGCACGACATATGAATTGGAACTGCGGATCGGCCGAGAAATGACGATCAGCGACGTGACCGGTTTTCTGGAAGCCATGGACGGTGTACAGAAGATCAGTTTCGAAATGGAAGGCTGAATTGCAGCCTGACGAAAAGAGGAGGCATTCCGCGAAGGGACCCCTCCTCTTTTTTCGTGCCGCAGGTCAGCGGTAAAATTCCCGGATATAGTTCTCGACGTCCTCCCGCGTTCCCGTGAAGGGACCGGGCGTCTCCATCTTCAGGGAAACGAGCGCGGCGGCAAATTCCAGGGCTTCGGGAATGCTCCGGTGAAGCCGCTCCCCGAGGTAGCCGGCGAAGGTCGTATCGCCTCTGCCGGTGCGGCCGGAGAGGTTGCGGGCTCTCAGCGGCGCGCGGTAAATGCGTTCGCCGTCGCAGACGATGGCTTCGGTGTTGTGGGTGATCAGGACTTCCTTCGCGCCCCATTCGCAGAGCATGAAGGCGGCTTTTTCACGGTCGTCGGTCCCGGTCAGGACCTCGGCTTCGGCGGCGTCGGTCTTCAGGTAGCGGATGAGCGGCAGGTATTCCTTCTTTTCCGGCCAGTCGCGAAGTTCCAGAGATCCGTCTTCGTTTCGGCAGCGCAGGACGGCCTGCACGTCGAGCGCCGCATCGCCGAGGGCGGCGCAGGCTTTGATCATGTCCGGACCGATGTCGCCGGCGACCAGCCCGGCCAGGTGGTAGATGCGGGCTTTCTCTTCAGGGATGTCTTCGGGCCGGTAAGGTTCGATCATTCGCGTACAGAGGCAGCGCCTGCGTTCACGGTCGGCGGTGAAATAGGTGTTTTCCATCTCCGTACATGAGGCGGAGGTGACGGAGAAGATCTTCTCAACTTTGCTTTCCCGGAAGACCTCGAAGGGATCGACAAGAGCCGGATTGCCTTTGGGGACGACGGCAACGCGGTACCCCAGCGCCGCAGCGGCATGGCCGGAGAAGGTCACGGCGCCGCCTGCGCGGAATTCTTCACGTCCGTCCCAGTCGATGTTGTGGTCGCGGGTGATCTGCCCGATGATCATGATGTCATACATGCGGAATTGCCTCACATTCTTTCAGGATATCTTCGTACTCTGGACACCAGAGCGTATAATTACCGGATTCGATCAGAGCTTTCATTTCATAAGAATCGCGCACGCGCCGGGCGGTCAGGATGGCCGAGCGGCCTTCGTCCCCTTTCCTGTGGGCGTCCGAACCGACGGTCCGGTACAGCCCGGGATGCGCCTTTGCCAGGGCAAGCGCGAGATGATTGCGGCTGTCGTGGCGCGGGTTGCAGTTTGCGACTTCCAGGCCATGCACGCAGTCGTAGTAGACCGTATCGCAGTTCCGGTAGGGGTGCGCGTGGATGATCAGGACCTCATCCTTGAAACGGTCGAAAAAGGACTGATGATCCATGCGGGTGACGAAGGGGTGCTCATAGATCCATTTTTCGTCGATGCCGTAGATCAGATAGTCGCTGTCGTTCTCGGGAAAACGCAGCTCAGCGCCGAAAATGACATCCATGCCGAGACGGTCCCCTTCCGCCTTCGCAAGCCGCCATCCGTAAAGATAGCGGTCGATGCAGGCCTTCCAGTCATCATGGCAGTCCATCAGGGAGGTGTACTGCTCGTGCAGGTGGTCGGTCACGCAAAGGCCCTGATAGCCCAGCTCGTGATATTTCCTGACCTGGTCCGCCGCGCGGACATGCCCGCAGCGGCTGGTCTCCATGGTATGCAGATGCAGTTCGTATTTGTACATGCGTTTCTCCGTTTCATGCCCTGACCGACCGGCAGGACTTGCGTTCGATCAGGGAAGGCGGCAGGATCAGATTGGTCCGTTCGGCTTCGGGATCACGGATATGGTCGAGCAGCATGTCTACCGCGGAGGTGGCCATCTGCTGCGTGGGCTGGTTGATCGTGGTCAGGTCGATCTCGGGCAGGGCTGAGAAGGAAATGTTGTCGAAACCCATCAGGGAAACGTCTTTCGGGATGCGGATACCTGCTTCGTAGGCGGCCTGCTTGACGCCGATCGCCAGCATGTCCGCGGAGCAGAGGATGGCAGTTTCCTGGTGCGGCCGGGAGAAATACTCGCCTGCGAGTGCGTAACCGACTTCGCGGGAACTTCGGGAATAAGTGCTGCGCAGAACGTGAGGTGTCATCCCCAGTTTTTCGCAGGAGGACAGATACCCGTCCAGCCGGAGTTCGTGCGTCTTCGAGTCAGAGCGGGCGCCGAAATACAGGATGTCGCGGTGGCCCAGAGAGAAGAGATATTCCGTTGCGATCTGCATGCCGCGGTAGTTGTCCACGGAGACATAATTCTCCGGATAATCCTGCATGTTCTCGCTGATGAAGACCGTGGGGACCTGTTTCGTCAGCGCGCTCAGGGACTCGTACGGTTCATGGCCGACGGGGATCATGATCACGCCGTCCACCTGCCGGCCGATGAGGAGGGAGAAGACCTCCAGCTCCAGATCGTGGTCGTAGGAGGAATTGCAGGCCATCAGGTTGTAGCCGCGGTTGCGGGCATAGATCTCCAGGTCGGCCGTCAGCTCACTCATGAACGGGTTGTTCAGGCTGGGCACGATCAGGCCGAGGATGTTCGTACAGCGCTTGACCATCGAACGGGCGATGGAATTCGGCGTATAGCCCATCTCCTTGCAGATCTTGAGGATGCGGCGGCGGGTCTCTTCGCTGATCTCGGGACTGCCGGAAACGGCACGCGAGACCGTGGCGTAGGAGACGCCGGCGACTTTTGCGACGTCTTTCAGGGTAACGGAAGCCATGAAACACACTCCGAAAGGGTAAAATTCGTTGAAATTACAATACTGTAAACGTTTAAGTTATTTTACGACAGATAAGCGGGAATGTCAACGCGCCGCGGGCGGAAAAAGATCATTTTCATCCTGAATTTCCGCATTGACAAACGGAAATTACCATATTATAATACAAATAACGTAAACGTTTGCGTAAAACAAGCGACAGGACGGGACGGAAAATGATTAAGGCACTGCTGTTTGATCTGGGCGGAACGCTCCATACGGTGGAACATTCACGAAAGTCACGCCTCGATTTCTGCGCCCATCTGCTCCGGATCCTGGAAGAACACGGGATCTTTCTGGATACCGACGCGGAAAAACTGAACGGGATCCTTGCGGTAAACGGCGAAGAATATAAGCACTGGAGCGAGAAGTCGCTGCGGGAACTGCCCCAGCCCGAGATCTGGAGCCGCTGGTATCTCAGGGAGTTCGGCCTCGCGCCGGAGACCCTCGCACCCTTTGCCGAGGAACTGAGTTTTTACTATGACCGGGAGCGTGTGGTCAATACGCCGCGGCCGCGGCTCAGGGAAACGCTGCTTACTCTGCACGGCATGGGCATCCGCATGGGCGTCGTTTCCAACATCATTTCGACCACGCTCGTACCGTACGTCCTTGCGGAATACGGTATCGACGGCCTCATGGAATGCGTGGTCATGTCGAGCAGTACCGGCATCCGCAAGCCTGATCCGCGCATCTTTGAGACCGCGATGCAGGAGATGGGCATCACCGCGCCGGAGACCGGCTATGTCGGCGATACGATCTCGCGTGACGTGCTGGGCGCAGCGAATGCGGGGCTGGGACTGAACATCCGCATCGATAACCCGTCCATCGCCCACCGCGATGCGGCGTTTCTGGGAAGACCGGACGCGCCGAAAGCGGATTTTGTCATTCACGAACTAGACGAGCTGCCCGCCATCATCCGAAAGGTCAACGGACAGCTGCCGCACATAAAGGAATAACACAGAAAAGGAGCCAGGAACATGACAGACACCATCTTCTTTGACGTAGGCAATACGCTGCGCATCGTCATCCCCGATAAGGAATTCTCCGACGCCGCAGAGGCGGAACTGATGCGGCTGGTCGGCGCGACCGAACCGAAGGAAGTGTTTTTCGAAAAGCTGGAAGCCAACTGGAAGAAATACCGCAAGGAAGCCAAGAAGACCTGGATCGACGCGGGCGAGATGGAACTGTGGAACCAGCACCTGCTGCCGGATTACGATCCCGAACTGGTCTGCAGGCATGCAGGACGCCTCACGAGGCTGTGGCGTGACCATGACGGCCGCCGCGTTCCCCGCGAAGACGTGAAGGATACCATCATCGAGCTGGACCGCCGCGGCTATACCCTGGGTATCATCGCCAATACCATCACGGAGACCGAGATCCCCGACTGGATGGTCACTGACGGCGTAGCTCATTATTTCAAGGCTGTCATCCTCTCCTCGAAGGTCCGCATCCGCAAGCCCGATCCGGCTATCTACCATCTGGCCTGCCGCGCCATCGGCAAGAAGGAAGAAAACTGCGCCTACGTAGGCGACAACCCCATCCGCGACGTGCAGGGGACCCGCGACGCCGGTTTCGCACTGATGATCCGCATCGACGAGCCGGACACGATCGCGAAGGAACCGCAGGAGATCACCCTGCATCCGGACTATACGATCACCAGGATATCCGAGCTGCTGGACATCTTCCCGCCGCTTAAGTGAAAGAAGGACGACATGGAAAGAGAATTTGATGCGATTTTCTACGATCTGGGCGGCACGCTCCGCCTGGTCGAACGGGATGCAGCCTTTGAGGCCGAAGCCCGCCGCAAGATCGCCGAGATGTGCGGCGAGAAGGGCGATCCCGACGAGTTCTGCAAGTTTCTGGACTACCGCTATGCGGGCTACCGCAAATGGTGCTTCGAGACCATGAAGGAAGCGCCCGAAGAGGAACTGTGGACCAAATGGCTCACGCCCGAATACGACCGCGAACTCATCAAAAAGAACGCGATCGAGCTGACCATCGAATACCGCAACAAGGACGGACGCAGAGTGGTCGCTCCGAACGGCGCGCAGTCCATCAAGGACCTGTACGCGAACGGCTACAAGCTCGGCATCATCAGCAACCTGGTCACCTCGCAGGAGATCCCGCGCTGGCTGAAAGCGGACGGCCTGGAGAAATACTTCGGCGCCGTGCTCCTTTCCTGCGTCGAAGGCATCCGCAAGCCCGATCCGGCCATTTCCAACAAGGCCTGCGACCTCCTGGGCGTAAAACCCGAGCGCTGCGTCTACATCGGCGACAACTTAAAGCGCGACGTCGAAGGCACGCGCCTTGCGGGCTACGGCATGTTCATCCTCTATACCACGCCGGAGAAACTGGCGAAGGAAACGATTACCGACGAGAACCGGCCTGACGCCGTCATCTTCGATTTCAATGAGCTGAAGGAGATCTTCCCGGCAGCGCCGCACGTGGCCTGGGACAAGATAAGGAGAGTCTGAGATGGAAAATATCAAAGCGATCTTCCTGGATCTGGGCGGTACCTTCCGCATCGTGGAGGAGAACGAACCCTTCTATCATGCCGCGCGCGTCCGCATCGCGGAGATCTGCGGGACGGACATGGATCCTGATGAATATTACGCATTCCTGAACAGGCGCTATGACGAGTACCGCAAATGGGCCCTGCGCTTCATGTGCGAGGCGCCGGAGAAGGTCCTGTGGACCCGCTGGCTGGTGCCGGAACTGGACCGGGAATACATTGAAAAGAACGCCGTGGAACTGACCTATCAGTTCCGCCGCGCGAAGGGTGAGCGCGTGGTCGTTCCGGGCGGCATCGAGACCGTACGGGAGCTGCGGGCGCGCGGCTACAAGGTCGGCATCATCAGCGACCTCGTCGGAACGGTCGAGATCGACGAATGGCTGGATAAGGACGGCATCCGCGATCTCTTCTGCACCGTACAGCAGTCTTCCGTGACCATGCTGCGGAAGCCTCATCCGGCAATTTACTACCTGGCTCTGGACGAGGCGGGCGTGCGGCCTGAGGACAGCGTATTCGTCGGCGACAACTTAAAGCGCGACATCCTCGGTGCGAAACAGACCGGCTTCGCGGGCACGGTGGCGGCGGACTATCCGGGCGGTCTCCCCATGACCTTCAATGAAGAAAACAAGCCCGACTGCTTCATCCATCATTTTAACGAACTGCTGGACCTGTTCCCCGGTGAAGGAAAATACCTTCCGGAACGCGGCGAAAGGAGAGACTGACAGACCATGAGCAAATACCTGAAAGCCGGCGGCGAAGCCCTGGCGAAAGCGGTGGAGAAAGTCTATGAGAGCGGGAAGACGGATTACCATCTGGAACCGCTGAACCTTTGGGAAGGCGGCGCGCCCGTCGGGACCGTGAAGCCCGGCGACGGCGTCATTTTCTGCTGCCGCAGAGGAGAGCGCGAGGTCGAACTGACCGACGCGTTCACGGATCCGGCATTTCCGGGATTTTCGCGGGAAAAGATTGAACCTCTGGATTTCGTGATCCTGACGATGTACAATGAAAAATACACCTACCTGCCGATCGCCTTCGCCCCGTCCAAGGTGCAGATGGGCCTCGCGCAGGTCCTTTCCGAAGCCGGGAAGACCCAGCTGCATCTGGCTGAGAGTGAAAAATACGCCCACGTCACCTTCTTCTTCAACGGCGGCAACAATACGCCCTACGCAGGAGAGGATGATATCCGCGTCCCTTCGCCGAAGGGCGTGGCCTTCGAGACCGTGCCGGAACTGAGCCTGCCGAAAGTGGCGGAAACGCTCGGGGATGCACTGCGGAAGGGCTATGACTTCATCGTGACGAACTTCGCGAACGGCGACGTCATCGGCCATACCGCAAGCGACGATGCAAAGCGTAAGGCCGTCACGGCGGTAGACAAATACCTCGGCGAGACCCTGAAGACCGCCCGCGAAGAAGGCTATACCGTCTTTGTGACCGCCGACCACGGCAACATTGAGACCCTTCGGACCGGCGACGGCAAGCCTCACGGGGCGCATACCACGAACCTGGTCGCGATAAGCGCCGTGGGCGAGGGCGTAAGACGCCTCACGAACCGCGGAAAACTCTGCGACGTCGCGCCGACCGTCCTGTCCGCGATGGGGCTTCCGCAGCCGAAGGAAATGACCGGTTCACCGCTTTTCGCTTTCGAGAAGACCGGCGGCAAGGTCCTGCTCCTCATCCTGGACGGCTGGGGACTGGATTCCCCGACGAAGGACAATCCGCTTGCGACCGAGCCGATGCCGGTATGGAATGCGTTAGTCAGCGAAAACCCGACGGCGCAGCTCGATGCATCCGGTCCCGCCGTAGGCCTGGCGGAAGGCAAGACCGGCAACTCCGAAGCCGGCCACATCAACCTCGGCTCCGGCCGCGTGGTCCTGCAGGACGACGTCCGTCTGGACAACGCGATGAAGGACGGTTCCTTCTATGAGAATCCCGTCTTCCTGAAGACCATCCGGGACGTGAAGGCCCGCGGCGGCGCGCTGCACGTGCTGGGGCTCCTCACGAAGAAGTCCTCGCACGGCTCGGTGGATTATCCGCTCGGCGTGCTGAAGATGGCGGAAGCGGAAGGCCTGAAAGAGGTGTACGTGCACGTGATCTTCGACGGCCGCTCCACGCAGCCCGGCAGCGCACCTGCGCTTCTCAGGGAGTTCGGGGGACAGATCGAGGAGATCGGTTCCGGCATCATCGTTTCGGGCGTAGGCCGCGGCGTCGCGCTGGACCGCGACCAGAACTGGGCCAAGGTCGAGCGGGCCTACCGCTCCCTGACCGAGGGCAAAGGCGAAGTTTACGGAGAATAAGCAAGCGAGAAAATGATCCTCAGGATGACAGAGGAAAAGGAGTATACATCGATATGATCAATGTTGGCATCATCGGAGCCGGCCGCATCGGCCAGGTCCACATGAAGAGCATCATGACCGGCGTACCGCAGGCGAAGGTCCTTGCCGTTGCCGATCCTTACATGAAACCCGAGGTCGCTGCGTGGCTGGAAAACGCGGGCGTGGAGAAGATCACGAAGGACTATCGCGAGATCCTGGACGATCCCCGCATCGACGCGGTCCTCATCTGCGCCTCCACCGACCAGCATGCACCGCTGTCCATCGAAGCGATCCGCGCCGGCAAGCACGTCTTCTGCGAAAAGCCTGTCGACCACTCGCTTGAGAGGATCGAAGAGGTGAAGGCCGCGCTTGAAGCTTCCCCGAAGAAGATCAAATACCAGGTCGGCTTCAACCGCCGCTTCGACCACAACTACCGCGCGATCCGGAAGGCCGTCGAGGACGGAAAGATCGGCAAAGTTGAATTCATCCGCATCAGTTCCCGCGACCCCGAACCGCCGTCGCCTGCCTACGTGGCCGTATCCGGCGGCATCTTCCTCGACATGATGATCCACGACCTTGACATGCTGCGCTATCTTTCCGGCGATGAGGTCGAAGAGGTGACGGCTTACGGCGCGAACCTCGTGGATCCCGAGATCGGGAAGGCCGGCGATGTGGACACCGTCGTCATTTCCGCAAAGCTGAAAAGCGGCGCGCTTGCCGCGATCGACGGCTGCCGCAAGGCGGTCTACGGCTACGACCAGCGCGGCGAAGTTTTCGGCTCGAAGGGCTGCATCACGAGCAGCAACGACGCCGCGAACAACACAGTGCTTTCCACGGCGGACGGCATCATTTCTGAAAAACCGCTCTGGTTCTTCCTGGAACGCTACATGGGCGCCTACCAGGAAGAGATCAGGAGCTTCATCGACTGCATCGTGAACGATACCGAACCCGAAGCCGGGATCGAAGCCGGCCTCATCTCCGTGAAGCTGGCGATCGCCTGCAAAAAGTCCATGGATGAGCACCGCGCGGTCCGGATCGACGAGATCAAATAATCCAGGAGGAAATCATTATGGCAAAAGTCAGAGTCGGCGTAGCCGGTTACGGCACCATCGGGCAGCGCCTCGCGGACGGCGTCGCCATGCAGGGAGACATGGAACTGGTCGGGATCGCGGATCTCGTTCCTTCGCTTTCCATCCGCGCGCTGCGTGAAAATGACATGATCGGCGCGAACGATGTGGAATACAAGCTCTATCTGGTCGACGGAGCTGATCCCGCGGCCTTCGCAAAGTACGACATCCCCGTCGCCGGGACCTTTGAAGACCTGTGCAGGAACGTGGACATCATGCTCGACTCCTCCCCGGGCGGCGTCGGCGCGAAGAACAAGCTGATCTACGAAAAACTCGGCGTCAAGGCCGTCTTCCAAGGCGGCGAAGCCAATTCCGTGGCGGACGTCTTTTTCCACGGCTACGCCAACTACGAAAAGGGTGTGGGCGTCGATTACCTGAAACTGACGAGCTGCAATACGACCGGCCTCATCCGGACCGTGGATGCGCTTGACCGCGCCATCGGCATCGAAAAGGTCGCGATCACGATCATCCGCCGCGTGGCCGATCCGGGCGACTATCACCGCGGACTGACGAACGCCCTGCAGATCGACAAGGCGCCGTCCCACCAGGCACTTGACCTGATGACCATCATGCCGCACGTGGAAGCGACCGGCATCCTTGTCCATACGCCGGTCACCCACGGCCACATCATCACCGTGCTGGCGACGGCAAAGGACGGAAAGAAGATCACCCGCGAGCAGGCGCTCGAAGTCTTCCGCGCGCATCCGCGCATCCGCACCGTCACCATCGACGAGGGCTTCAAGGGCAATGCATCTTTGTTCAAATATGCCCGGGATCTCGGCAACCGCCGCGGCGACATGTATGAAATCGGCCTCTGGGAAGACAGCATCGTGGAAAGCGGAAACGACATCATGTACGCGATCAACATCCCGCAGGAGAGCGTCACGATCCCCGAGACCATGGACGCGATCCGCGCCGCGATGAAGATGCAGCTGACCCGCGAAGAGGGCACTGCCGAGACCAACAAATATCTGAAGATCGGCCGTTTCAAATAAGGCCGGAGGGAGAACGATGCGCTTCGGGATCAGAACGCTGGACGAGATCGATGTGAAAGGAAAAACGGTCCTGTGCCGGGTGGACATCAACCAGCCGGTGGACCGCGAAAAGGATGCCCTGAAAAGCATCAACCGGATCCGGGCCTGCGTGCCGACGGTCCGGGAACTTGCGGATAAGGGCGCGAAGCTCGTGCTCATGGCGCACCAGGGCAGCGACATCGAATATAAGAATTTCTACACGACGAGGCCGCACGCGAAGGTCCTTGCCGAACTGCTCGGCAGGGAGGTGAAATGGATCGACGACGTCTGCGGCCCCGCCGCCCGCGAAGCGATCCGGGCCCTTAAGGAAGGGGAGATCCTCCTTCTCGACAACGTGCGCTTCGTCGCGGAGGAACAGACCCTCTTCGAAATGAAGCTGCGCCTGACCCACGAGCAGCAGGCAAAGACCCTGCTCGTGGAAAAACTCGCACCGCTCGCGGATCTCTACGTCTGCGACGCTTTCGCAGCCGCACACCGCGACCAGCCGAGCCTCTGCGGCTTCGAGCAGGTCCTGCCTTCGGCCATGGGGCGGCTTTTCGAACAGGAATACTGCACCGTTTCCGGCGTGATGGAAGCGCCGGAGCGTCCCTGCGTCTTCGTGCTCGGCGGCGCCAAGATCTCCGATGCCTTCCGCATGATGGAGACCGTGCTTTCGCGCGGCACCGCGGATGAGATCCTGACCGGCGGCCTCGCCGCGAACATTTTCCTGATCGCGCTCGGAAAGAAGATCGGAAAGGGAAGCGAAGATTTCATCGAAGCCTCCAACTACACCGAATTCTACCCGAAGGCGAAGGAACTGTACGAGGCGTACGGGGATAAGATCGTGCTGCCTGAAGACCTCGCCTGGACGGAAGACGGGCTGCGGAAAGAGGCGGCGGTCGGGGAGATCCCGGACGGCGCCGCAGCCGTGGACATCGGTTCACGGACGGCAGTCCTGTACCGGGAGAAGATCCTGGCGGCAAGGACGGTCTTCGTGAACGGACCCATGGGCGTCTTTGAGAAGCCGGAGACCGAACTCGGCACGAAGGCGGTCTGGCAGGCACTGGCGGATACGGAAGGTTTCACCGTGGTCGGCGGCGGCGACTCGATCGCCGCGACCGAGAAGTACGGCATGACGGATAAGATGGGCTATATCTGCACGGGCGGCGGCGCGCTCATCCGCTTCTTAAGCGGTGAGGAACTGCCGGTCGTGAAGGCACTCAGGCACGGCTCGCAGTTGCCGCTGTAAATACGACGTACTGACGAAGGAGACGGACAATGAAGCTGCGCTACGGTTTCGGAAACGGTTTTCAGGAAGTGGAGGTCCCGGAGAAGAATCTCATCGGGGAACTCCATGCGAACCCTGTGCCGCCGGGACTTCCGGAGGCGGAGGAGGTCGCCCGCGCCCTGCGCGAACCGATCGGTACCCCGCGTCTGCGGGACATCGTGCATCCGGGAGAGAAGATCGCCGTCATCACGAGCGACGTTACCCGTCCCATGCCGACGGCGAAGGTCATGCCGCTCCTTCTGGACGAACTGTACGCCGGCGGCGTGAAGCCGGAGGACATCACCCTCGTTTTCGCCCTGGGAAGCCACAGACGCCAGAGCGATGAAGAACACCGGCGCCTTGCCGGCGAACGCGCCTTCCGCGAGATCCGCTGCATCGACAGCGATCCGGATGACTGCGTTTCCTACGGGAAAACGTCCTACGGAACGCCGGTCGACATGACGCGAACTGTTGCGGAGGCGGACAGAAGGATCTGTCTCGGCAATATTGAATATCACTACTTTGCCGGATACTCCGGCGGCGCCAAGGCGGTCATGCCCGGCTGCTCCACGCGGGCGGCCATCCAGGCGAACCACAGCCGCATGATCCTGCCGGAATGCTGTGCGGGATCGCTGGAGAACAATCCGCTCCGCCATGACATCGAAGAAGCCGGCAGAATGGTCGGCATCGATTTCATCCTGAACGTGGTCCTGTCGGAGCACAAGGAGATCCTGAAGGCCGTGGCCGGCGATCCCGTGCTTGCGCACCGTGAGGGCTGCGCTTTCCTGGATAAGCTGTACCGCATCGAACTGCAGGAGGCTGCGGACATCGTCCTGGTCTCGCAGGGCGGAGCGCCGAAGGACCTGAACCTCTACCAGACGCAGAAGGCGCTGGACAACGCGAAGCATGCCGTAAAGGACGGCGGCATCATCATCCTGATCGGCTCCTGCCGGGAAGGCCTCGGGGAAAAGACCTTCGAGGAATGGATGACGGCGGCGCCCACGGCCCGGTCCCTGATCGAGCGGATCCGCCGCGAATTCAGGCTCGGCGGCCATAAGGCGGCAGCCATCGCGATGGTGCTGGAGCGCGCGGAAGTGGACCTCGTCAGCGAACTGGACGACGATTTCGTCCGCTCGATCTTCCTTGAACCGCAGCCTTCGGCGCAGGCGGCGCTCGACCGCGCCTTTGCAAAACTCGGCCCGGACGCGCGCGTTCTCAGCATGCCGTACGGCGGCTCGACCCTGCCGAAGATCGTCCGGAAATGATATTCTGCGGCAGGCTCCGGCCTGCCCGAAAAGAAAAGGGACCGCCCCGGGACGGTCCGAAGGAGCATGAGCATGCGCTTATTCGACCCTGAAAAAGTAAAACTCGGCATCGCCCCCATCGGCTGGTGCAATGACGACATGCCGGAACTCGGCGCAGAGAATACCTTCCGTCAGACGGTGAGCGAAATGGCACTCGCCGGTTTCACGGGCTGCGAGATCGGCAACAAATATCCGAAGGATCCTGCCGAACTGAAGTGGGAACTGGATCTGCGCGGCATGCGGATCGCGAGCCGCTGGTTTTCTTCCTTCCTGCTGACGAAACCTCTGGAAGAAAACCTGGCGGACTTTGAGAAGGAACTGGATTTCCTCGCGGCCGTAGGCGCCGACCGGATCAACGTATCGGAGCAGAGTTGGTCGATCCAGGGAAAGACGGACGTCCCCATCCTGACCGGCGGCTTTAAGCATGTGATGAACGATGAGGAATGGGAGCGGCTCTGCAGCGGCCTCGACGCCCTCGGCAAGGCGGCGGCGGAGCGGGGCTTCAAACTCTGCTACCACCACCATATGGGGACCGTGGTCCAGACTGCGGCCGAAACGGACCGCATGATGGCAAATACCGATTCGCGCTATGTGTTCCTGTGCTACGACACCGGCCACTTTACCTTCGCGGGCGAGGATCCCCTGGCCATGCTGAAAAAATATGTGGACCGCGTGGGGCACGTGCATCTGAAGGATATGCGCCTGGACGTCGTCAGGCAGGCGCGGGAAAACGGCTGGAGCTTTCTTCAGGCCGTGCGCGAAGGCGCATTCACGGTACCGGGCGACGGGGACGTCGATTTCGACCCGGTCTTCCGTCTGCTTTCGGAAGCCGGCTACGAAGGCTGGCTGCTCGTCGAGGCGGAACAGGATCCGGCGAAGGCGAATCCGCTGGAATATGCCATCAAGGGACGCCGCTACATCGCGGAACATACGGGACTGTAAGGAGGAAGAACAGATGTATCTGAACAAGGAACTGCACCGCGGATACAATGCCTATATCGATACGGCGGAAGATGATCTGGGAACGCGCATGGACGTGGGGCTCCTCGTCATGGAAGCCGGCGACGAATACTGCATCGATGACCCGGTGAAGGAGACGGCGGTCCTTCTTTTTGAAGGAAACGTGACGTTCCGGTATGCGGACAGGGAAGTCCGCGCCGAACGCCCCGACTGCTTCCGCCATGAGGCGTACTGCCTGCTGGCGCCCCGCCGCACCCGCATCGAGATCCTTGCGGAAAGCCACGCGGAACTCTACATCCAGCAGACGGACAACGACCGCGATTACGAGCCGGTCATGTATACGCCGGAGACCGTCCAGACCCAACACGCCGGCAATAACGGCGAGCTCATGGGCTGCATGCGCCGCGAGATCAAGACCTTCTTCGACTACGACAACGCGCCGTTTTCGAACATGGTCCTCGGCGAGGTCCTGAACTATCCGGGCAAATGGTCCTCCTACCCGCCGCATTACCATCCGCAGCCGGAGGTCTACTTCTACCGTTTCGACTATCCGAACGGCTTCGGCGTGGGCTTTGCGAACGGACAGGTCCACAGGACCGGCCACAACGGCTGCCTCGTCATCAACGAAGGCATGCACTCCCAGGCGGCGGCGCCTGGCTATGCCATGTGCTATTCCTGGGGCATCCGCCATCTGGAAGGCGACCCGTGGCTGAAGACCCGCATTGATGAAAAAGAACACGAATGGCTCTGGAAAGCCGATGCCAACGAACATATCTTTCAAGGCTGATGCTGCAGCAGTAAGGAGGGAAAGATGAAGACAGTCCGCCTGACCATGGCACAGGCCCTGGTCCGTTTTCTGGAAAATCAGTACATTGCCTATGACGGGAAGGAAGATCCCTTTGTCGAAGGCGTGATCATGCTCCCGGGCCACGGCAACGTGGTCGGCCTCGGCCAGGCGCTCCGGCAGGAGACCCGCCGCCTCAAGGTCTGGCAGGGCAAGAATGAGCAGGGCATGGCGCACACCGCCGTGGCCTACGCGAAGCAGATGAAGCGGAAGAAGATCATTGCCGTGACGTCTTCCGTCGGCCCCGGCGCCGCCAACATGGTCACCGCTGCTGCGACGGCGACTGCGAACAACATCCCGGTCCTGATTCTGCCCGGCGACGTCTACGCCTGCCGCCAGCCGGACCCGGTACTGCAGCAGATCGAGCAGACACAGGACCTGTCCATCTCCACCAACGATGCGTTCCGGGCGGTCTGCCGCTACTGGGACCGCATCGTGCGGCCTGAGCAGCTGATGAGTGTGATGATCTCGGCCTTCCGTACTCTGACCGATCCGGCGAATACCGGCGCGGTCTGCATTGCGATCCCGCAGGACGTCGAAGGCGAAGCCTATGACTATCCCGAATCCTTCTTCGCGAAACGCGTCTGGCGGCTCGCAAGGCGCCTTCCCGAAGCAGAAGCGGTCGCCGAAGCGGCTGAAGTGATCCGCGCGGCGAAGAAGCCGCTCCTCATCTGCGGCGGAGGTGTCCGCTACAGCGAGGCGCACGAAGAGTTCCGGACCTTTGCCGAAGCGACGGGCATCCCCTTCGGCGAGACCCAGGCGGGCAAGAGCGCCGTCCCTTACGATCATCCGCTGAACCTCGGCGGCATCGGCGTGACGGGCTGCTCGGCGGCCAATGAGATCGCGAAGGAAGCGGACGTCATCATCGGCGTCGGCACGCGCTACACCGATTTCACCACCTCTTCAAAGTGGCTGTTCCGCGACGGGGCGAAGTTCGTCAACATCAACGTGTCTGAATTCCAGGCCCTGAAACTGGACGCCGTGCCGGTCATTGCCGACGCGAAGCGCGCCCTGCCGGCCCTGCTGGCAGCGCTGGACGGCTACAAGGCGCCGTACGCTGGCGAGATCGAGGCCGCAAGAGAGCGCTGGGCGAAGGAACTGGACCGCCTGCAGCATACCGCCTACGGCGAAGGGTATGTCCCCGAGGTCAACGACGCGAACGCCGCCTCCGCGGACCGCTTCGCTAAGGATCTGGATGCCTGCCTGACCCAGACCGCGGTGCTCGGCGCCATCAACTTTGCGATCGATCCGGACGACGTCGCCATCGGCTCCGCCGGCTCCCTTCCGGGCGACATGCAGCGCATGTGGTGCGCGCGGGGCGTTGATACCTACAACATGGAATACGGTTATTCCTGCATGGGCTATGAGATCTCCGGCGCCCTGGGCGTCAAGTACGCGATCGGCGACCGCGATGTCTATGCCATGGTCGGCGACGGGAGTTTCGTCATGCTGCATTCCGAGCTGCTGACGGCGGTGCAGGAGCATAAGAAGATCAATGTCTGCGTGTTCAACAACGCTTCCTTCGGCTGCATCAACAACCTGCAGGTCGGCCACGGCAACGACACCCTCTGCACCGAACTGCGCTTCCGCGGCGATGACGGTGAGCACTCCGGGAAATTCATGCCGGTCGATTTCGCAAAGATCGCCGAAGGCTACGGCTGCCGTGCTTTTACGGTACGCTCCATGGAAGATCTCACGGCGGCGCTTGCCGAGGCGAAGAAGATCAAAGACGTTCCGGTGGTCTTCGACATCCGGGTCCTGCCCAAGTCCATGACGGACGGCTACGGCTCCTGGTGGCGCGTGGGAGATACCGAGGTCTCCGAAAACCCGAGAAACGTCGCGGCTTACGAAGACCATCTGGCTCACGTGAAGGACGCGAAGAAATACTGATCCGCCTGCGGCGGTACATCAAAAAAGGCCGTGACAGCTCCGATCTCCGGGAACTGTCACGGCTTTTTCATTGCCTTTTTGCGGCGTACCCGCCGGGACTTACGGGAAAGCGCGGAGGAAAAGTGTCATTTTTGTCCGCTTTTGTGTTATGATGGCGCAAAAGGGAGGATGAGATGAAAGCAATCTGGTACAACGGAAAAGTATATACGGGAGACGAAACGCTGCAGCAGGCTTTCCTCGTGCAGGACGGCCTGTTCCGCGCGGTCGGAAATGATGCGGAGATCCTGGCGCTCGCCGATGCGGATACGGTCCGTACGGACCTCGCGGGGCGCTTTGTCTGCCCCGGCTTCAACGATTCGCACATGCATCTGTTGGGCTTCGGCCAGTCACTCGGCGCCGCCCGGCTTGCGGAACATACGGGAAGCCTTGCGGAACTCCTTGCCTATCTTCGGGAGTACGCTGCGGAAAATCCGCCGCGCGAAGGAAGGTGGCTCCGGGGACGCGGCTGGAATCAGGACTATTTTGCCGACACTTCCCGCATGCCGGACCGTCATGACCTGGATGCGGTCTCGGCAGAATTCCCCATCCTCATCTCCCGCGCCTGCGGGCACTGCTGCGTTGTCAATTCGCGTGCCCTGGAACTGGCCGGGATCGGCCCGGATACCCCGTCTCCGGAAGGGGGTAGGATCGGTATGGAGAACGGCGTTCCGGACGGAAGGCTGTATGACAATGCCATCGAACTCGTCAGCGCCTGCATTCCGGAACCGGATAAGGAAGAGATCAAGGACCTGATCCGGCGGGCCTGCCGCGCCCTGAATGCCTATGGGATAACGAGCGTGCAGACCGACGATTACAGCACGTTCCGCGGCGTGCCGTTCGAAACCGTGAATGCCGCATACCGGGAACTGGAGGAAAGCGGCGAACTGAGCGTCCGCGTGTACGAACAGGCGAATTTCACGGATACGGAGGAACTGCGGCGCTTCATTGAAGCCGGAAACGTCACCGGGACCGGCAGCCGGATGTTCCGCATCGGGCCGCTGAAGATGCTGGGGGACGGCTCGCTCGGGAGCCGTACGGCGTGGCTTTCCCGCCCCTATGCCGACGATCCCGGAACTTCGGGCTTTCCGCTTTTCAGCAGGGAGAAGATGGAAGAAATGATCAGCCTGGCCAATGAAAGCGGCATGCAGATCGCCGTCCACGCGATCGGCGACGCCTGTCTGGACCAGGTCCTGAATGCCCTGGAAAAGGCGCTGCGGGAGCATCCGCGCAGGGATCACCGCCACGGCATCGTACACTGCCAGATCTCGCGCCCCGACCAGCTCCGCCGCATCCGGGAGCTCGGTCTTCACGTCTACGCCCAGTCCGTCTTCCTTGATTACGACAATCATATCGTAGAAAAACGGGTCGGTCCGGAACTTGCCGCGAGCAGTTACGCCTGGAAGACCCTGATGAGAAGCGGCGTTTCGGTCTCGAACGGCTCGGACTGTCCGGTCGAGGCGCCGGACGTGATGCGCGGGATCGAATGCGCGGTCACGCGCACCTCGCTGGACGGAACCGGCCCTTACCTGCCGCAGGAGGCCTTCACGCTCCGGGAGGCGCTTGACAGCTTCACCGTCCGCAGCGCCGAGGCGAGCTTTGAAGAGAATTTCAAGGGACGGATCGCACCGGGTTTTGCGGCCGACTTTACGGTACTGGAGGAAGATCCCTCCACGAAAGAGCCGCGGGCGCTCCACACGATCCGGGTGAATGCCTGTTATCTCGGCAGAAAAAACTTTTTATCATAAGAAAAAAACACTTTTCTGAATTGACAATGCGCCTGCCGCTGTGGTACCTTTGTGGTGGTTCCTTTAAGGCGATGCGAGACATCGGCAAGGCTCATTCAGTTTGTAAGGTGTTCCCGGCTCCCAGAAATGATCATTTCTTTTTCGCGCCGGGATTTTTGTTTTTCAGGACACCGTAATCACAGAGGAGAAGAGGCAAAAATGAAGAAAGTCGGGATCGTAATGGGAAGCGCAAGTGACCTGCCGGTGGTGAAAAAGGCGGCAGACGTCCTCGCGGAGTTCGGCGTACCGTATGAGATGCACATTTATTCGGCGCACAGGACGCCGGACGAGGCGCGGGATTTCGCGCGGAGCGCAAGGGAAAACGGTTTCGGCGTGCTCATTGCGGCAGCCGGCATGGCAGCGCATCTGGCCGGGGCGATCGCGGCGAATACCACGCTTCCCGTGATCGGGATCCCCTGCAAAAGCGCAGCCCTTGAGGGCATGGATGCCCTGCTCGCCACGGTACAGATGCCGTCCGGCATCCCGGTGGCAGCGGTTGCGATCGACGGTGCGAAGAACGCGGCGTTCCTGGCAGTCGAGATCCTCGCGGTCACGGACGGGGAACTTTCCGATAAGCTTGCGGCCCACCGCCGCAGACAGGCGGAAGAGGTCCTGGCAAAGGACCGCGAACTGAACGCGTAAGAAGGCAAAAACAGCAGGCCGGAAGCGCGGAAGGCGCCGGGCTGCCGATCAAGCAATAAATAAAAAACGGGAGATAAAACGCATGAAGCTGATCTACACGGGTAAGACAAAGAATGTTTACGCAATGGACAACGGCCACTATCTGCTGAAGTTCAAGGATGACTGCACCGGCAAGGACGGCGTGTTCGATCCGGGTGAAAACAGCATCGGCCTGACCATCGAAGGCGTCGGCGACGTGAACCTTCGGATGTCGATATATTTCTTCGAAAAGATCAATGCGGCCGGGATCCCGACCCACTACGTGAGCGCGGATCTTGCAAATACCACCATGGAAGTGCTGCCTGCGAAGGTCTTCGGCAAGGGCCTCGAAGTCATCTGCCGCTACAAGGCCGTCGGCAGCTTCCTGCGCCGCTACCGCGACTACGTGGAAGAAGGCGCAGACCTTCCTGCCTACGTGGAAATGACCTTCAAGAACGACGCCCTCGGCGACCCGCTGGTCACGAAGGACGGCCTGATCGTTCTCGGCGTGATGAGCGCGGAACAGTATGACGCGATCAAGGAAGAGACCCAGAAGATCACGGCGATCGTGGCAGAAGAGATGAAAGCCCGCGGCCTCGACCTTTACGATATCAAGTTCGAGTTCGGCTATGACGCCGACGGCAACGTGATGCTGATCGATGAGATCGCCTCCGGCAACATGCGCGTCTACAAGGACGGCGCCTACATCGATCCCATGACGCTCTCCGAGCTGTTCTTTGCCTGATGGGCGGCTTCTTCGGAACGGTATCCCGGCGGGATACCGTCATGGACGTCTTTTTCGGAACGGATTACCATTCCCATCTGGGGACACGGACGGCCGGCATGGCCATGTGGAGCGCGGAAAACGGCTGCAAGCGCCAGATCCACTCCATCGCCAACTCGCCCTTCCGCACCCGCTTTGAAAACGACCTTCCGGAATTCTCCGGCGGCTGCGGTATCGGCTGCATCAGCGATACGGATCCGCAGCCTCTTCTCGTACGCTCAAAACTGGGGCTTTACGCGATCGTTACGGTCGGCGTCATCAACAACGCCGAGCAGCTGGTTGCGGACTGCTTTTCGGATTACAGCCTGCAGTTCATGGCCAACAGCAAGGGAAACGTCAACTCGACGGAGCTTGCGGCTGCCCTGATCAATGAGGGCGGTTCGATCATGGACGGGATAAGGCTCGCGCAGGAGCAGGTCGACGGCTCCCTGACCGTGCTGATCATGACCGGACCGGATGAGATCATTGCGGCGCGCGACCGCAGAGGGCGCCTGCCGGTGCTGATCGGAAAGGATGCCGACGGCTACTGCGTCTCCTTCGAATCCTTTGCCTATCAGAAACTGGGCTATCAGGACGCCTATGAACTCGGCCCCGGCGAGATCGTGAGCATCCGGCCGGACGGCATCACGCAGCTGCTGCCTCCCGGTGATCAGATGAAGATCTGCGCTTTCCTCTGGACATATTACGGCTATCCGACCTCCCGCTACGAGGGCAAGAACGTCGAAGTCATGCGCTATGAGAACGGCGCGATCATGGCTGCGCACGACCGTGAAAACGGCGGCATCCCGGAAGTCGACTGCATCGCCGGCATGCCGGATTCTGGCGTTCCGCACGCCATAGGCTATGCCAATGAGGCGAAGCTCCCCTTCACGCGGCCGTTCATCAAATATACCCCGACCTGGCCCCGTTCCTTCATGCCGTCCAACCAGGACGTCCGCAACCAGGTCGCCAAGATGAAGCAGATCCCGGTACCGGAACTGATCGAAGGGAAGAAGATCCTCTTCGTGGATGATTCGATCGTCCGCGGGACGCAGATCCGGGAAACGGCGGATTTTCTGTACGAATGCGGCGCGGCTGAGATCCACATGCGCTCCGCCTGCCCGCCGATCATGCATAACTGCAAGTTCCTCAATTTCTCCCGCAACAATGCCGAGACCGATCTGCTGGCCAGAAAGATCGTCCAGGAACTCGAGGGCGACGAAGGCAGCCTCCATCTGGATGAATACGCCGATGCGAAGACCGAAAGAGGGCAGTGCCTGCTGAAGAGGATCTGTGAGAAGATCGGCTTCGCGTCGATCGGTTATCAGTCGCTGGACGGCCTGCTTGAGGCCATCGGCATCGACAAGGACAAGGTCTGCACCTACTGCTGGACCGGAAAGGATCTGTGATGACGGAATCCCATTCTTCCTCCTATGCCGCGGCCGGCGTGGACATCGAAGCCGGCTACAAGGGCGTGAAACTCATGAAAAAGCACGTGGAGAGGACGTTTACGCCCGGAGTGCTTTCGGATATCGGCGGCTTCGGCGGCCTCTTCGCCCCGGACATTGCGGGCATGAAGAAACCGGTTCTGGTTTCCGGAACTGACGGCGTGGGCACGAAGCAGCGTCTCGCGCAGCTGATGGGAAAACACGATACGGTCGGCATCGACTGCGTGGCAATGTGCGTGAACGATATCGTCTGCTGCGGTGCGAAGCCCATCTTTTTCCTGGACTACATCGCGATCGGAAAGAACATTCCGGAGAAGGTCGCGGAGCTCGTTTCGGGCGTGGCGGAAGGCTGCGTCCAGGCCGGCTGCGCGCTTATCGGCGGCGAGACGGCCGAGCATCCCGGAACCATGGCGCCCGACGATTACGATCTTGCCGGCTTTTCAGTCGGCATCGTCGATGAGGAAAAGATCCTGGATCAGAAGCGCATGCAGGCGGGCGATGCCGTGATCGCCCTTCCTTCGAGCGGAATCCATTCGAACGGCTACTCGCTGGTTCGCAAAGTCTTCGACGTGGAGCACGCGGATCTCGGGGCGGTGATCCCGGAACTCGGTGCGCCGCTCGGCGACGTCCTGCTCACCCCCACCCGCATCTACGTGAAGCCCGTGCTTGCCGCTTTGGAAGCGGCTGACGTCCGCGGCATTTCCCACATTACGGGCGGCGGCTTTTATGAGAACATCCCGCGCTGCATCCCGGACGGCTTCGGCGCCGTCATCGAAAAAGCGGCGGTCAGGACGCCGGTGGTCTTCCGGGTCCTGCAGGAAGCTGGGAACATTCCCGAACGTGACATGTTCAACACCTTCAACATGGGCGTCGGCATGACGATGATCGTGCGCCCGGATACCGCGGAAGCGGCGCTTGCCGCACTGCGCGCGCAGGGCGTGGATGCCTACGTCATCGGCGAGGTAAGAACTTCGGAAGAGAAGGTGGCGTTATGCTGAAGAAGACCGTTTCCGGGATCACGGCGGGCCTCCTCATCAGCCTCGGCGGCACGGTATTTCTGGCGGCCGAGAACAAGGTGGTCGGCGCGGTCGCCTTTACGATAGGCCTCCTCAGCATCTGTTACTACGGGCTTTCCCTCTATACGGGCAAGGTCGGCTATCTTTTCGAAAAACACGATAAGGAAGCTTTTTCCGTGCTGTTTCTGGGACTTCTCGGGAACACCGTCGGGACGGTCGTCTGCGGCCTTCTGCTGCGCGTCTGCCGGCCTGCCGTCGCGGAAAAGGCGGAAAGCATATGCGCCGCGAAACTCGGGCTGGATCCGCTGAACGTGTTCCTGCTCGGCTGTTTCTGCGGCATTCTTGTTTATGTTGCGGTCAATCTGTTCCGCGACAAAAAGACCGTATTGGGCATCCTCATCGGGATCCCGGTCTTCATTCTGAGCGGTTTCGAGCATTCGATCGCGGATATGTTTTACATGGCGGCGGCCGGAGAATTTTCGCTCCGGGCGCTTGTTTTCATCCTGTTGGTCATTGCCGGGAACAGTGTCGGCGCGCTGGTCTTTGACCGGCTGCTGCATTTATCCGGCGTGAAGAAATAAGGAGTGGGGCATGGAAAAAACAAAGATCGCCGTCCTGGTTTCCGGGGGCGGCACCAACCTGCAGGCGCTGATCGACGCGCAGGAAGCCGGAAAGCTGAACAGCGGGAAGATCGTGCTCGTGGTCTCGAATAAGGAGGGCGCCTACGCGCTCGAGCGGGCCGAAAAGGCCGGCATCCCCGCGCTGACGCTTACCCGCAAGGCCTGCGGTTCGCAGGAGGCTTTTGAGGCTGCCCTGCAGGCGGCGCTTGAAGAAGCCGGCACTGAGCTCATCATTCTTGCGGGCTTTCTCAGCATCCTGAGCGGCGAATTCACGAAGAAGTGGCCGGAGCGCATCATCAACGTGCATCCCGCCCTCATCCCTTCCTTCTGCGGCAAGGGATTCTACGGGCTGAAGGTGCATGAGGCCGCACTTTCGTACGGCGTGAAGGTGACCGGCGCCACGGTGCATTTCGTGAACGAAGTCCCGGACGGCGGGCGCATCATCCTGCAGAAGGCCGTGGAGATCAAAGAAGGCGATACGCCGGAGGTCCTCCAGCGGCGCGTGATGGAAGAGGCGGAATGGATCCTGCTGCCGCAGGCGGCGGAACTGGTCTCCGAACAGATAAAAAACGAAAAGGAAGGCAAAAAGGCATGACCGATTTTCTTGAATTCTTACGTTCCCATCCCTATCCCGGACGCGGCATCGTGGTCGGCAGGGACAGAGTCTACTATTTCATCATGGGCCGGAGCACGAACTCCCGCAACCGCATCTTCTCGCTGACGGACGACGGGATCCGGACCGAGGCCTTTGACGCATCGAAAATGGTCGACCCGAGCCTGATCATTTACCACCCGGTGCGCGAGACCGAAAAAGGCCTGATCGTGACGAACGGCAACCAGACCGATACGATCCGCGACTTCGGCGACTTCCGCGCTGCCCTGATGACGCGCGAATATGAGCCGGATGAGCCGAATTTCACGCCGCGCGTGTCTGCCATGGTCTATCCGGACGGCAGCTTCGAGATGTCCATCCTCAAATACAATGACGGCAGGTGCCTGCGCGAATTCTTCTGCTACGAAGGCTGCGAGGAGGGCAAGGGTTATTTCATCAGCACCTACGAGGGGCTGGGAAGCCCGCTGCCGAGCTTTTACGGCGAACCGCTCGAGATCACCATGCCCGAGCCGGACGAGGTCTGGGAAGCCCTGAACGAAGACAACAAGGTCTCGCTTTACACGAAAGTGAACGGCGAGGTCCGCATTTTCAATAAAAACCTGGGGGATTAAGCGATGAACGAACTTGAACTGAAATACGGCTGCAACCCGAACCAAAAGCCCGCACGCATCTTCATGCCGGACGGCAGTGACCTTCCGGTCGAAGTCCTGAACGGACGCCCCGGCTTCATCAATTTCCTCGACGCGCTCAATTCCTGGCAGCTCGTGAAGGAACTGAAGGAGGCGACCGGACTGCCGGCTGCGGCTTCCTTCAAGCACGTTTCCCCTGCCGGCGCCGCGGTGGGCAAGCCCCTCTCGGCAACGGACCGTGCGATGTATTTCGTAGATCCGGACGAGGAACTTACCCCGATCGCGAGCGCCTACATCCGCGCCCGCGGGGCGGACCGGCTCTGCTCCTACGGCGACTGGGCGGCACTTTCCGAAGAGTGCGATGCCGCGACCGCGCGCTATCTGAAGGCTGAGGTCTCGGACGGCGTCATTGCCCCGTCCTACAGCGAGGAAGCGCTGGAGATCCTCCGCACGAAGAAAAAAGGCGGCTACAACGTGGTCCGGATCGATCCGGATTACGTGCCCGCGCCGCAGGAATACAAGGACGTTTTCGGCATCCGCTTCGAGCAGGGCCACAACAATTTCAAGATCGACGAAGCCCTGCTGTCCAACATCGTGACGCAGAATAAAGACCTTCCCGAGGCGGCGAAGATCGACATGATCGTGGCACTGATCACCCTGAAGTATACCCAGTCCAATTCGGTCTGCTACGTGAAGGACGGGCAGGCGATCGGCGTGGGCGCCGGCCAGCAGAGCCGCATCCACTGCACGCGCCTTGCCGGCAGCAAGGCCGACAACTGGTATCTCCGTCAGAGCCCGCAGGTGCTCGGCCTGCCGTTCAAGGCGGATATCCACCGTGCGGACCGCGACAACGCGATCGACGTGTACATTTCCGACGAGTACGACGACGTCCTGCGCGACGGCGAGTGGCAGAAGGTCTTCACCGAAAGGCCCGCGGTGTTCACGGCTGAAGAAAAGAAGGCCTGGATCGCGACCCAAAGCGGCGTGACCTGCGGCTCCGATGCCTTCTTCCCCTTCGGCGACAACGTCGAGCGCGCGAGAAAATCCGGCGTGCAGTACATTGCCGAGCCCGGCGGTTCCATCCGTGACGATCATGTGATCATGACGGCTGACCGCTACAACATGGTCATGTGCTTCACCGGCATGCGCCTGTTCCATCACTGATCAATCAAAACGACGGGAGACCACCGACATGAAAATACTGGTCGTGGGCGGCGGCGGACGTGAGCACGCCGTGATCAAGAAACTGAAGGAAAATCCGAAGGCGGAGAAGATCTTTGCCCTGCCCGGCAACGGCGGGATCGCCGCCGATGCGGAATGCGCTGGCATCAAGGCAACGGACATCCCCGGCATCGTGAATTTCGCGAAGGAAAACGGCATCGACTATGCCGTGGTGACGCCGGACGATCCGCTGGTCCTCGGCTGCGTGGACGCGCTGGAGGCGGAGGGCATTCCCTGCTTCGGACCGCGCGCGAATGCCGCGATCATCGAGGGCAGCAAGATCTTTTCCAAGCGCCTGATGCAGAAATACGGCATTCCGACGGCGGCCTGCGAGGTCTTTGAGGAGATGGAGCCGGCGCTCGAATACCTGAAGACGGCGCCCCTTCCCGCGGTCGTGAAGGCCGACGGCCTCGCGCTCGGCAAGGGTGTGATCATCGCGGAGACCCGCGAAGAGGCGGAGGAAGCCGTCCGCGGCATGATGCAGGACCTGAAGTTTGGAAAGAGCGGAAGCCGTATCCTGATCGAGGAATTCCTGGAAGGCCCGGAGGTCTCCGTGCTGGCTTTCACCGACGGAAAGGCCATGAAGCCCATGGTCTCGTCGATGGACCACAAGCGCGCGGGCGACGGTGACACCGGCCTCAATACCGGCGGCATGGGCACCATCGCGCCGAACCCTTACTACACCGAAGAAGTCGCGGCGCGCTGCATGCAGGAGATCTTCCTGCCCACGATGGCTGCGATGAACGCCGAGGGACGGACTTTCAGGGGCTGCCTCTACTTCGGCCTGATGATCACGGAAAAGGGACCGAAGGTCATCGAATACAACTGCCGCTTCGGCGACCCCGAGACGCAGGTGGTGCTGCCGCTCCTTAAGAGCGACCTTCTGGAGATCATGCTGGCAGTTACCGAAGAACGCCTGAGCGAGGTCCCCGTGGAGTTCGAGGACGGTGCAGCCTGCTGCGTCATCATGGCATCGGAGGGGTATCCCGTCGCCTACGGCAAGGGCTATCCCATCACGATCCCGGCGGACCTTCTGGAAAAGGTCTACGTGGCCGGCGCCGCGGTAAAGGACGGCGCCCTGGTCACCTCAGGCGGGCGAGTTCTCGGCGTGACGGAGACCGCAGAGAGCCTGCCCGAGGCAATTGAGAAAGCCTACGCGGACGTTGCCCGCATCCATTTTGACAACGAATATTATCGGAAAGACATCGGACAGCGCGGCCTTGCCGCCGTCACAAAATAAAGCGGAGAGAAACTATGGTCTATCGCATTTTCGTGGAGAAAAAACCGGGACAGGACAGCGAAGCGAAGGCACTTGCCCGGGAGATCAGGGAATTTCTGGGGATCGAAGCCCTTAAGGATCTGCGGCTGCTGAACCGCTACGACGCGGAGGGACTGGACAAGGCGCATTTCGACTACGCGGTCCGCACCGTGTTTTCGGAGCCGCAGGTGGATACCGCTTCGGAAGAGGTCAGCTTCCCGGGCGCGGCGGTCTTTGCCGTGGAATACCTGCCCGGCCAGTTCGACCAGCGCGCGGACTCTGCGGCGCAGTGCATCCAGCTGATCTTCCAGGGAGAGCGTCCGCTCGTGAAGACGGCAAAGGTCTACGTCCTCTACGGTGATCTCAGTGAAGAGGAGATCGCGGCGGTCAGAAAGTACGTGATCAACCCCGTTGAAGCCCGTGAGGCAGCGCTCGAAAAGCCCGAAACGATCCGTCCGCGCTACGCCGTTCCGGAGAGCGTGGAGATGATGGACGGCTTCCGGGAAATGGATCGCGAAGCCCTGTCGGCACTTTCCGCCCGGCTCGGCCTTGCCATGGACACGGACGACCTCGAATTCTGCCGCGATTATTTCCTCACCGAGCGGCGCGATCCGACCATCACGGAGATCCGCATGATCGACACCTACTGGTCCGATCACTGCCGCCACACGACCTTCAATACCGTCATCGATGCGGTCAGCTTTGAGGATCCGCTCCTGCAGCAGGCCTGGGACCGCTATCAGGAAACGCGGCGGGAACTCGGCCGTACGAAGCCCGCGTGCCTCATGGACATCGCGACGCTGGCGGTCCGGTACCTGAAAGCGCACGGCTGCCTCGACAAACTTGACGAATCCGAGGAGATCAATGCCTGCACGGTCCGCATCGAAGCCGAGATGGACGGCAAAAAGGAACCGTGGCTCCTCCTTTTCAAGAACGAAACACACAATCACCCGACCGAGATCGAGCCCTTCGGCGGCGCGGCCACCTGTATCGGCGGCGCCATCCGCGATCCGCTTTCGGGAAGGTCCTACGTCTACGGGGCCATGCGCCTGACGGGCGCGGCAGACCCGCTGAAACCGGTGGAAGAGACACTTCCCGGCAAGCTTCCACAGCGGAAAATCGTGACGACGGCGGCCGCAGGCTATTCCTCCTACGGCAATCAGATCGGCCTTGCGACCGGCATTGTCGACGAATGGTACCATCCCGGCTACGAAGCGAAGCGCATGGAGATCGGCGCGGTCATCGCAGCGGCGCCGGCGGAGAACGTCAGGCGCGAGCGCCCGGCGCCCGGAGACGTCGTGCTGCTTCTCGGCGGCGGGACGGGGCGCGACGGCATCGGCGGTGCGACAGGCTCCTCGAAGGCCCACACGGCGCATTCCGTGGAAGACTGCGGCGCGGAAGTTCAGAAGGGCAACGCCCCCGAGGAAAGAAAACTCCAGCGCCTGTTCCGCAGGCCTGAGGCATCGAAACTCATCAAGCGCTGCAACGACTTCGGCGCGGGCGGCGTGTCGGTCGCGGTCGGCGAACTCGCGGACGGCCTCGTCATCGATCTGAACGCAGTACCGAAGAAGTACGAAGGCCTTGACGGCACCGAGCTTGCGATCAGCGAGTCGCAGGAGCGCATGGCCGTGGTCGTGGCGCCGGAGGACGCGGAGACCTTCCTGCGCCTTGCGGAGGAAGAGAATCTGCAGGCGTCGGTCGTGGCGAAAGTGCAGGAGGAAAGACGCCTCGTCATGCACTGGAACGGGAAGACGATCGTGGACATCAGCCGCGACTTCCTGGATTCGAACGGCGCGGAGAAGCACATCACGATCGCGCCGGCAGCCCCTGCCCTGAAGGCGGAAGATGTCACTGGCAGTTTCACCGATAATTATAAAGCCCTTGCGGCGGACCTCAACTGCTGCTCGAAGCGCGGCCTTTCCGAACGCTTTGACTCGACGATCGGCGCCGGCACGGTGCTGATGCCCTTCGGCGGCGCAAGGCAGCTCACCCCCGCCCAGGCGATGGTCCAGCTTGTTTCCTCCGAGACGAAGCATACCGACGACTGCTCGCTGATGGCCTGGGGCTTCGACCCGTACTTAAGCAGCGAAAGCCCGTACCACGGCGCCTACACGGCTGTCGTGGAATCGGTCTCGAAGCTGATCGCGAGCGGCGCGGAGTTTAAGGATGTTTACCTTTCCCTGCAGGAGTATTTCGAAAAGCCCGGCCGCGATCCGAAGCGCTGGGGCAAGCCCCTCGCCGCCCTGCTCGGCGCCTTCAATGCCCAGATGGACCTCGGCATCGGCGCCATCGGCGGCAAGGACTCCATGTCCGGCTCCTTTGAGCAGCTGGACGTCCCGCCGACTCTCGTTTCCTTCGCGGTCACCACGCAGAAGACCGGCGACATCGTTTCCCCGGAAATGAAGCAGGCCGGCCACGTCCTCATCCGCCTCGCGCCTGAACGGACGTCGGAAGGGCTGCCGGACGCGGAGAGTCTGAAGAAGGTCTTTGCCCTTGTCACGGCTGCGGTACGGAGCGGCCGCGCCTTTGCGGTGTATACGCCCGGCCACGGCGGGATCGCGGAAGCGGTGATGAAGATGAGCTTCGGAAACGGCTTCGGCTTCCGCTTCGCGGACGGCCTCAGCCTCCGCAAACTTTTCGGCCGGGACCACGGTGCATTCCTGCTCGAGGTCGAAAAGGCGGAGGAAGGCGAGGAAGTGATCGGCGTGATCACGAATGACGACGCTTTCACTCTGGGCAGCGAAACGGTCCCTGCCTCGGAACTCCTCCGCATCAGTGAAGACCGGCTCGAGAGCGTCTTTGCCTGCAATATCCCCATGCCGGAAGAAGAGATCCCGGCGTTCAGCTTCGAAGCAAAAGACCGACCGGCGCCTGCCGTGCTGACGGCAAGGCCGAAGATCCTCATCCCGGCTTTCCCGGGCACCAACTGCGAATATGACAGCGCGAAAGCGGTCGCGGATGCAGGCGCCGAGCCGCAGATCATGCTGATCCGGAATCTCACGGCGGACGCCGTTGCCGAAAGCGTGGAGCGTTTCGCGGCAGCAGCCCGCGGCGCGCAGGCGATCTTCATCCCCGGCGGTTTCTCCGGCGGCGATGAGCCGGACGGCAGCGGCAAGTTCATCACGGCTTTCTTCCGGGCAGCCCCGGTGAAGGAAGCGGTGACCGAACTTCTGGAGCGCCGCGACGGCCTCATGCTCGGCATCTGCAACGGCTTCCAGGCTCTGATCAAGCTGGGCCTCGTGCCTTACGGCAAGATCCTGGATGTGGACGAGACTTTCCCGACCCTGACTTTCAATACCATCGGCCGCCACCAGTCGCGCATCGTGCGCACGCGGATCGCGTCGAATAAGTCCCCGTGGCTCGCGCTGACGAAGCCCGGCGAGATCTACTCCGTCCCGATTTCGCACGGCGAGGGCCGCTTCTTCGCGGACCGCGCGCTGGCGGAAAAGCTGGCGGAAAACGGTCAGGTCGCGACCCAGTACGTGGACGCGGACGGCTGCCCGACCCTGGACGTGCATTTCAATCCGAACGGCTCGCTGCTGGCCATCGAAGGCATCACCTCGCCCGACGGCCGTGTCTTCGGCAAGATGGGCCATGCGGAGCGCATCGGCGCGGGACTCTACAAAAACGTCCCGGGCGAATACGACATGCAGCTCTTCAAGGCCGCAGTGAAGTATTTCAGGAGAGAATGAGCAGAAATCAGCCACGCCCGGCAGCAGTCCTGTACGGACACGGCATGAGGACGTCCGGCTGACGGCACATGCGGCGGAAAGCGCAGGCTCCGGATAAAAACCGCGCATTCTTCTGCGCGGTTTTTACCGAGGTTCAGCGAAAATGCATCAGGCATTTTCGCGGTTTACGAGGCTGCCGGAAAGCCTGCGTGAAGCCGCCGCATCTTCGTGCCGTCCCGGGCGGACGTCTGCCGGGGATGGGCAGGACTGCTGCCGGGCGGGGCGGACTTCATGACAGAAAAAAAAGGCGCAGCCGGTTTTCCGGCTGCGCCTTTTCATGTTTGGCAGGGCTTATTTTTCCTCTACCGCAAGTTCACCGTCCTTCACGTCGACGATGACGGTCTCGCCTTCGGTGAGCTCGCCGGCAATGATCGTCCGCGCGATCAGCGTTTCCACGTGGGTCTGCAGATAACGCTTGATCGGCCGTGCGCCGAAAGCCGGATCGTAGCTGTGGCTGATGATGAAGTCCTTCGCCGCGTCCGTGATCTCGAGGTGCAGCGATTTTTCTGCCATGCGCTTCGCGAGCGACGCGGTCAGCAGGTCGATGATGCGGTACATGTTGTCCTGCGTCAGCGGACGGTAGAAGACGATCTCGTCCAGACGGTTCAGGAACTCCGGACGGAAGGTGCGGTGCAGGAGCGCCGTCACTTCGGCCTTCGCGTCTTCGGTGATCTGCCCGTCGGCACCGACGCCTTCAAGGAGCGCCGTCGAGCCGAGGTTCGAGGTCATGATGATGATCGTGTTCTTGAAATCCACGGTGCGGCCCTGCGAATCGGTGATCCGCCCGTCGTCCAGTACCTGCAGGAGGATGTTGAAGACATCGGGGTGCGCCTTCTCTATCTCGTCGAAGAGCACCACGCTGTACGGTTTTCTCCGCACGGCTTCAGTCAGCTGGCCGCCCTCGTCGTAGCCCACGTATCCGGGCGGCGCGCCGATCAGTCTTGACACGCTGAACTTCTCCATGTACTCCGACATGTCGATGCGGACCATGTTGTGTTCATCGTCGAAGAGGGCTTCCGCCAGTGCCTTGGCGAGTTCGGTCTTGCCGACGCCGGTGGGGCCGAGGAAGATGAATGAGCCTGTCGGCCGGTTCGGATCGGCGATGCCGGCCCGCGAGCGAAGGATCGCGTCGCTTACGGCCTGGACGGCTTCGTCCTGGCCGACGACCCGCCTGTGCAGGATCTCGGGCAGGCGCAGGATCTTCTGGCGCTCGCCTTCCATCAGCTTGGAGACCGGGATGCCGGTCCAGCGTGCGACGACCTCGGCAATCTCTTCCTCGGTCACGGTGTCGCGGACCATCGGGTCCTTGCTTCTGTCTTCTGCAGCTTTCTGGGCCTTCGCGAGTTCCTCTTCGAGTTTTGGCAGCTCGGAGAATTTCAGCCGCGAAGCCTTCTCGTAGTCATAATTTCTCTGCGCCGCTTCGATGTCGCGGTGCATCTGCTCGATCTTTTCCTTCAGCGCCTTGGTGTTCTCCACGGCGTTCTTCTCCAGATCCCAGGCTGATTTCTTTTCGTTGAACTCGTCGCGGTGGGCAGCCAGTTCTTCCTCCAGCTTCGCGAGCCTTTCCTGCGAAAGCTTGTCCGTTTCCTTCTTCAGGGCGACTTCCTCGATCTCCAGCTGCATGATGCGGCGTCTGAGGTCGTCCAGTTCCGACGGCATCGAATCCATCTCCATGCGCAGGGACGCACAGGCTTCGTCGACCAGGTCGATGGCCTTGTCCGGCAGGAAACGGTCGGAAATGTAGCGGTGGGAGAGGGTCGCAGCGGCGATGAGCGCGCGGTCGTGGATGGTCACGCCGTGGTAGATCTCGTAGCGTTCCTTGAGGCCACGGAGGATGGAAATGGTGTCCTCAACGGTAGGCTCGTCCACCAGCACCGGCTGGAAACGGCGCTCCAGGGCGGCATCGGTCTCGATGTACTTGCGGTACTCGTCGAGGGTCGTTGCACCGATGCAGTGGAGCTCGCCCCTTGCCAGCATGGGCTTTAAGAGGTTGCCGGCGTCCATCGAGCCTTCGGTCTTCCCGGCGCCTACGATCAGGTGCAGCTCGTCGATGAAGAGGATGATGCGGCCTTCAGACTTGCGGATCTGCTCCAGCACGGCCTTCAGCCTTTCCTCAAACTCGCCGCGGTACTTCGCGCCGGCGATGAGGGAACCCATGTCCAGGGAGAAGACGGTCTTGTTTTTCAGGCCTTCAGGCACGTCCCCGCGCATGATCCGCTGCGCAAGGCCTTCGGCGATGGCGGTCTTGCCGACGCCGGGTTCGCCGATCAGCACGGGGTTGTTCTTTGTCTTGCGGGACAGGATGCGGATGACGGAACGGATCTCGCTGTCACGGCCGATGACGGGATCCATCTTGCCGTTCCGGGCCCGTTCCACGAGGTCGGTTCCGTACTTCGACAGGGCGTCCACGGTATCCTCGGGGTTGTCATTCGTCACGCGGAAGTTGCGGACGGAGGCAAGCGCCTTCATGAAGCCTTCCTTCGTAACGTTGTACTGCTTGAAGAGATTTTTCAGGCCGGACGTCGAATGCTCGAAAAGGCCCAGCATCAGGTGTTCGACGGAGACGTATTCATCCTTCATCTGCTTCGCGACGCGTTCCGCGAAGGTCAGCGCCCGCTCGGTGTCGTTCGAAACGTAGATCTTGCCGGGCTCGCGGCCGGGGCCGGAGACGCCGGGGATGCGGGAAAGCTCGTCTTCCAGGGAAGCCGTGAAACCGGGGACGTCGATCCCCATTTTGCCGAACAGAGAGCCGATCAGCCCGCCGTCCTGCGTCACCAGGGCGTAGCAGACGTGCTCGGGCCGGATCTCCATGCTGCCGCGGTCGAGAGCGAGAGCCTGCGCTGCCTTCAGTGCCTCCAGTGTTTTTTGCGTATATTTATCAAGATTCATGAGATAACCTCCTTGTGTCTTCGGACCGGACGCCGCTGCTTTTTCAGTAGCCTCCGGGAGGCCCTTTTCAGGTCTCTGCCTACATTATAGAAGGGGAAAAGGAGAAAGTCAAGCAATTTTTAGCACTCACCATTAAAGAGTGCTAACAAAAATCTGAAAAAACGGTAACATCTTCATCAAATCTTAATCCCGTTCCACCTTTTTTCTTCATCAGAGATGGGATAGAATGAGATCGGCAAGGAGGAAGAGCCATGGCGAACATACTGATCTGCGACGACGAGAAGGATATCGTAAACGCGCTGAAGATCTATCTGAACGATCCGGACTACGCGCTGTATGAAGCGTATGACGGCGAAGAGGCTTTGAGGATCCTGCAGGAAAACGACATCCAGCTGATCCTTCTGGATATCATGATGCCGAAACTGGACGGGATCTCGGCGCTCGCGCGGATCCGGGAGATCAGCAACGTCCCGGTCATCCTGCTCTCCGCCAAAAGCGAAGACGCCGACAAGATCCTGGGCTTAAACGTCGGGGCGGACGATTACGTCACCAAACCCTTCAATCCGCTTGAAGTAACGGCCAGGGTGCGTTCGCAGCTGCGGCGTTTCCTGAAACTGGGCAGCGGAATGCAGCAGCCGGAGGTCCTCCGCATCGGCGGCATCGAACTGGACGATAAGGAAAAGAAGGTCCGGCTGGACGGGGAAGAGGTTCAGCTGACCCCGAAGGAATACGAAATCCTGCGCTTTCTCATGATGGTGCCCGGACGCGTGTTCTCCCCGAAGGAGATCTACCGGGCCGTGTGGAAGGAAAAGCCCTTCGGGACGGACAATACGGTGGCGGTGCATATCCGTCATCTGCGGGAGAAGATCGAGATCGACCCGGCAGATCCGCGCTACATCAAGGTGGTTTTCGGCCAGGGCTATAAGATGGAAGGAGGAAATCGGAGATGAAGTCATTTTTCAGAACTGTCTGGGGAAAGCTGATCCTGGTGATCGTGTGCACCCTATCGGTACTGCTGACGGGGGCCTGCGTTCTTGGCGCATCCCTTACCATAACAGTGGAAAACGGGAATATACACCTTCGTCCCAAAGAAGAGATCGAGCCCCTCTCGACGGAGAGTTTTTTTGAGATAAAAGCCTGGCACGTGCTGATCTCGCAGCTGAACACAGGAGTAATTGATTACAGTTATGCGGATAATTTAAACTTCCGCATTTTGAATGCGGAGTCCGGAAACTGGCTCTATAAGGGGCAAACGGGACCGTCGTGGGAATACCACTATCGTTTTTATGGCTACGATGGGCCGGGATCATACAGAGTCGCTTTTACAAAGGAAGAGATACCCTCCGAATATCGGAATCATGTCATACCGTATGACGTTTTTGTCGGCGTTCCGGATGCTTCCTATGCTTACGATTACGGAAATGACTGGGTTAACGCTGCCTACCGCCTCGGCTGGTGGATCCTTGCAATCGGACTTTCGGCCTTCGCCCTGGTGATGGTCTGCTATATTTCTCTGCTCAGGGTATCTGCGCGTAGATCCGGACGGGATGACCTCGTTCCCGGACCGCTGCATAAGCTTCCCTTTGATCTGCTGCTGGCAACATGTCTTGCAGCCTTTCTCGGTCTGGCGGTCCTGATCGACTGGATCCTGCCGATCGACTACATTGCCGAGCTGTATTTCGCCATCGGTGCGTTTGTGACCGGCATCATCATTTTCCTGGGGCTTTCCATGAGCGCGGCAGCGCGCATCAAAACGCGCACGCTGCTCCGTAATACCCTGATCTTCCGCGTCCTGAAATATCTGGTGGCAAAGCCTCTGGCCTGGCTGTGGAAGGGCCTGAAGAAGCTTCACGCCTTCAACATGAGCATTCTGCGGGGGCTGCCGCTCGTAGGGAAGACCGCGTTGTTTCTGGGAGTTCTGGCAATAGTGGAGCTGAATGTCACGGCTGCCGCTGACGGCGGCCCGCTGGTCCTCCTTAGCCTGATCAAATATCTGATCCTGATCCCGCTCGTTCTGTATCTCGCGCTCTGCTTAAGACGCCTGCAGAAGGGCGGCGAAGCGCTGGCGGCGGGCGACCTTGCCTACCAGACCGATACGAAAGGCCTGCCGCATGACCTGAAGAAACATGCGGAGGATCTGAACAGCATCGGCGGCGGCATGGCGATCGCGGTCAGGGAACAGTTAAAGAGCGAACGCATGAAGACCGAACTGATCACCAACGTTTCGCACGACCTGAAGACGCCGCTGACCTCTGTCATCAACTATGCGGACCTGATCGGCAAAGAACCCTGCGAAAACGCGAAGATCAAAGAGTACTCCGGAGTGCTCCTCCGGCAGTCCGAGCGCCTGAAACGCCTGATCGACGATCTGGTGGAGGCTTCCAAGGCATCCACCGGAAACCTGGAAGTCGACCTTGTTCCCTGCGACGCCTCCGTGTTTCTCGCCCAGGCAGCCGGGGAGTATGAAGAAAAACTGCGGGATGCCGGTCTTGCCCTGGTCACGAAGCAGCCGGATGAAGAGGTCAGCATCATGGCGGACGGCCGGCGGATGTGGCGCATCTTCGACAACCTCATGAACAATATCGTCAAATATTCGCTCTCCGGGACACGCGTATACCTCAGTCTGGAACAGGCGGACGGTGACGCCGTGATCACTTTCCGGAATACTTCCCGCGAGCCGCTGGACGCCGTGAATACGGAGGAACTGGTCGAACGCTTTACCCGCGGCGACGTCTCCCGGAATACCGAGGGCAGCGGCCTCGGCCTTGCGATCGCGAAGAGCCTCACGGAGCTGCAGGGCGGGAAGTTCCTGGTCTCGGCGGACGGCGACCTGTTCAAGGTGATCCTGAGATTTCCGAAGATCTGATTCAAAAACAACAAAATACGGCCGGGCAGGTCTCCCTGCCCGGCCGTGTTGTCCGTACGGATCATCGTTCGCGCTTACAGGTCGCTCGGCTTGATGCCGGCGGCGTCGAGGGCTTTCTTGAACTCGCGGTTCATCATGCGGCGGGCCATGTAGATGTTGGCTTCCTCAACGCTTGCAGTCACCTTCAGGACTACGTTGGTCTCGTTCAGGCTCTCCACGCCTACGTAGCGCGGTTCGCTCTTGAAATACTTCGGATATTTCTCCGGCAGGGTCTTGGCGACCCCGGCAATGACCTCTTCAGCCTGATCCAGATCCGCACTGCAGGCGACGGAGATCAGGGATACGGCAACGGAGGTGATCTCAGAGAGGTTCGTCAGCACCCGGATGTCGGAATTGTTGATGACCCGGAGGTTCCCGCCGGCGTCGGCGAGCTGCGTGGAAACGATGCCGATGCTCTTCACTTCGCCGCGGAAATCGTCCACGTTAATGATGTCGCCCACGTAGAAACGGCCTTCAAAGAGGATGAACAGGCCGGAGAAAATGTCTTCGATGAGGCTCTGCGCGCCGAAGCCGATGATCAGGGCCAGGATCCCGAGCCCGGCGATGACCGTGAGCACGTCCGCCCCCAGAATGTTCAGCCCGAAGATGATCGCGAAGATCACGATGGCGTAGCGGATCACATTTGCCGCAAGGCCTTTCAGGGTCTCCGCGTGGCGGTTCTTCGTCCTGATGAGGCTGAAGATCCATTTGATCACGCGCGAAACGGCCCAGCAGGAGGAGACCATGATGGCGAGCGCGACCAGCCGCAGCCAGTCAAAGCCGCCTTCCGCGTTCCGGATGGGGGTATACTGGTCAAGATAGGTCTCCCGGAAGAGTTTGACCGCTTCCTGCTGCTCCGGCTTCAGGAAGAAGAGGAGCTGCGGCAGGTTGAGCGCAAGCAGGATCAGCAGGATCACGATGATCCCGATGAGGCGGGAGGTGTTTTTCCGAGGCTGTTTTTTCTGAATGGGCTTGGTCTTTTCCGTCATGGTTTTCTCCTTTGCTGGGGGCGCGCAGAAGGTCCTGCGTAATGCGTTACGGTACGGTCACGGTATTTGTTGAGATACTGTAATAGTTGCTGGCGTTGAAGATGTGGAGGATCAAATAGGTCCTGTCTCCGGAGAAGACGTTGCCGGCCGTGAAACTGTTGCTGCTCCTGTTTTTCTCGTCATCCGTGAAATACTGGTCACTTGCGATGACATAGGAGCCGGAACCGCTGTCGTACCTCATGACGCTGACGGTATTGTCAAATTGGTAGCCGGAAGAGGTGACGAGAGACAGGTACTGGCTGTCGATCGTGTAGGTGACCGGGGCTCCGGTGGAGGTGCCGGTGCGGGCAGTGAGCTGGACGGCATTCCGGCTGCAGCGGCTGCAGGTTCCGGTCGAGAGCGTATAATCGTGACCGAGAGCGGCGGTCGTGCGTGTTTCCGCATTTCCGCAGCGGCTACAGGTCCGTCTGTCGCTGCCTGCGGCGGTACAGGTGGCGCGGACTGACGTGGTCCAGGCGCCGTAGTCATGCCCCAGAGCGGCAGTGTAAGTATCGGTATAACTATCGCCGCAGCGGCTGCAGGCATGCGTGGTATAACCCTGTGCAGTACAGGTGGCAGCCGTAATGCGGGCGGTGTAATCATGGCCGAGCGCAGCTGTGTAGCTGTTGGTATAACTGTCGCCGCAGCGGCTGCAGGTATGGGTGGTGTAGCCCCCTGCGGTGCAGGTGGCAGCCGTAATGCGGGCGGTGTAATCATGTCCTGCTGCGGCGATGACCGTCCTTTCCCGGGAAAGCTCTTCGCCGCAGACCTCGCAGTAGATGACGCTGTCGAAGCCGCCGTCTTCCGTGCAGGAGGCTTCGCTGCGGTTCTCCTCGACAGCCTCACCTTCGGTATGCCCGAGCGCTTCAAGAACGGTAGTCTCACGGGAGATCTCCTCACCGCAGACCTCACAGTAAACGACGGTATTGAAGCTGCCGTCCTCAGTGCAGGTCGGATCGGTCTCGTTTTCGGTAACGGCGTCGCCTGCGGTATGGCCGGCCGCCTTCAGCACCGTGGTCTCGCGCGAGATCTCCTTGCCGCAGACGCCGCAGTAAACGACGGTATCGAAGGACCCATCCTCCGTGCAGGAGGCTTCCCTGCGGTTCTCCTCGACGGGATCTGCGGGCGTGTGCGGGCCGAGCGCCTGTGCGGCTTTCTCGCGGGAAAGCTCCTCGCCGCAGACGCTGCAGTAAACGACCTCCTCCGCCGTTCCCTGTTCCAGACAGCTGCTCGCGACCTCGTTCTCCGTGACCTTTTCCGAAGGCACATGGCCGTGCGCCGGCGTGGCTTCCTTCAGGATGATGCCGCACTCGGTGCAGACAAAACGGATCTCACCTTCTTCGGTGCAGCCCGCTTCTTTCGCAATGATCGGGTGCTCCAGGTCGTATTTGTGCGGGGCGGCAGGATCGCCGGCCCATACGCCGCCGATCTCCCCGGGACCGTAAATATCCGGCACGGACTGAAGCGGGCGCTGCGCGGCTTCGAGGATCTCCTTTGCCTGCAGCGCGGATCCGGAATCCGAACTGTCCCGGTTCAGCAGGATGATCAGGCCGATGAGCAGCAGCAGGCCGAAGGCCGCGGCACCGGCGCGTACGGCTCCGGCAAGAAACCTGCTCAGCAGGGCATAACGCTTCTTATCTTTCTTTTTTCGCCGCGCGGCGGTGAAGGGATTTTCCTCCTCACCGGGCGGAACGGTCCCCTGGAAGATGTTCTCTTCGGCAGCGGTCACGGCGGATTCCCGAAAACAGGAGATATCGGGATTAAGCGGGCCATACTCCGCGTGGGAAGTATGCTCCGGCAGTTCCCGGTATTCATGAGATCTGACATCGTTTTCCGCCATGTTTGCTCCGCCGGCGCTCCGTGCGCCTTGTTCTTCTTAACGGAATTATCGCAGATGCGGGAGGCTTTGTCAATCAACGCCCATCGGGGAAGACGATCTGCAAATCCGTTGACAAAGCGCGCCCGTGCGTGCTAAGATACTGAAGACATGCCCCGCCGGTGTGTCGGAACCGGCAGACGAGACAGACTCAAAATCTGTTGTCCGCAAGGGCGTGTGGGTTCGAGTCCCACCACCGGCACTTTACTGACATGATCCGAACCCGGTCCCGCAGGGAATCAGGTTCGGATCATTGCTTTTTACACAGGGAGGAACTCCGGATGAAACGTTCCGAGGTCAACAGGGCGCTGAAGGAAATGGAAGCCGCGTGCGTGCGGGAGCATTGCTTCCTGCCGCCGTTCTGTCATTTCACGCCTGAGGAATGGAAGAGCAAAGGCCATGAATACGACGAGGTGCGCGACTGCATGCTCGGCTGGGACATCACGGACTACGGAATGGGCGATTTCGAAAAGTACGGCTTCTCCCTGATCACGATCCGGAACGGGAACCGCCGCATGGCGGACCGCTATCCGAAGGTCTATGCGGAGAAACTGCTCTATCTTAAGGAAGGGCAGTATGCACTGAACCATTTCCACTGGTCCAAGACGGAAGACATCATCAACCGCGGGGGAGGAAATATCCTGATCCGCGTGTACAAATCTCTGCCGGACGAGGAGATCGACCGCGAGAGCGACGTGACCGTGCACTGCGACGGCCGGACGCTGACGGTTCCGGCGGGAACGCAGATCCGGCTTGCGCCCGGCGAGAGCATCCACATCTCAAGACGGCTGTACCATGATTTCTCCGTGGAACCCGGAACAGGTGCCGTCCTCCTGGGAGAGGTCAGCGAGTGCAACGATGACGTCACGGACAACCGTTTTAGTCCGCCTGCAGGCCGTTTCCCGCAGATCGAAGAGGACGAGCCGCCCTACCGGCTGCTCTGCAATGAGTATCCCGCGGCCGTTTCCGACGAAGTGCGGTAAGCCGGAAAAGGAGAAGACCATGAGAAAAGTCGCACTGATCACGGGAAGCTCACGCGGCATCGGCCGCGCCGCAGCGGCGCGCCTTGCCCGCGAAGGCTACGCGGTCTGCATCAACTATATCGAAAGAGAAGACAAGGCAGAGGAACTGGTGCGTGAGCTCCGCAGAGAAGGCCATGACGCGATCGCGATTCAGGCAGACGTTGCCGATGGGGAGGCGGTCCGCGCGATGGCTGCGGCCTGCGAGAAGGCTTTCGGCCCCATCACCCTTCTCGTCAACAACGCCGGGATCGCCGGCCAGAGCGTGTTCCAGGACATTTCCGACGAAATGTGGAACCGCTACTTCGCCGTGAACATCGGCGGCATGCGCCACACGATCCAGGCGGTCCTGCCGCATATGATCCATGAAAAGAACGGCTGCATCGTGAACATTTCTTCGATCTGGGGCAGCCACGGCGCTTCCTGCGAAGCCGCCTATTCCGCAACGAAGCACGCCATCATCGGGCTCACGCGTTCGCTTGCCATGGAACTTGCCCCTTCGGGTATCCGCGTGAACTGCGTCGCGCCCGGCGTCATCGATACCGACATGGTAAAAGTGCTGGGGGAGGAGACGCTGAAGGATCTGGCGGAGCAGACTCCCCTCGGACGCCTCGGCAAACCGGAGGACGTCGCGGCGGCAGTCGCATTCCTTGCTTCGGACGACGCCTCCTTCATCACCGGACAGGTGCTGGGCGTCGACGGCGGCTTCATCATCTGAGGACAGAAAATGAGTAAGACAAACGATAAACAGAAGAAACTGATGATCCTCGGCGGCTCGCGCTACGCCCTGCCGGTGATCGAAGCGGCGCATAAGCTGGGCATTTATGTGATCACCTGCGACTACCTGCCGGACAACTATGCCCACCGCTTTTCCGACGAATACTGCAACGTGAGCATCATCGACAAAGAGGCTACGCTCGAGGCGGCAAAGCGCCTGATGATCGACGGCATCGTGTCCTTTGCCTGCGACCCCGGCGTGGTGACGGCTGCTTACGTGGCAGAAAAGATGGGGCTTCCGAACGTCGGCCCCTACGAGTCGGTCTGCATCCTGCAGAACAAGGGACGTTTCCGCAGTTTCCTTGCGGAGCATGGCTTTACCGTGCCGACGGCAAGGCAGTACGTAAGGGGCGACGAGGCCGACCCTTCGCTCTTTCACTGGCCGGTGATCGTTAAGCCGACGGATTCCGCGGGCAGCAAGGGCGTGACCCGGGTGGACCGGCCGGAGGACCTTCCTGCCGCCGTCTCCCACGCCCTCGATTTCTCTCACTGCGATGAGTTCATCGTGGAGGATTTCATAACGCAGAAAGGCTTTTCCTCGGATACGGACTGCTTTTCCGTTGACGGCGAGCTGCGCTTCGTTTCCTTCAACAACCAGCGCTTCGATCCGGACTGCGAGAACCCTTATGCTCCCGCGGGCTTCAGCTGGCCCTCGTCCATGAGCGAAGAACATCAGGAAGAACTGAAGAACGAACTCCAGCGGCTGCTGCGGCTCCTCGGCATGCGGACGGCGCTTTACAATATCGAATGCCGCGAAGGGACCGACGGAAAGGCGTATCTCATGGAGGTTTCGCCGCGCGGCGGCGGGAACCGTCTCGCAGAATGCCTGCGCCACGCGACCGGCGTCGATCTCATCGAGGCCGTCGTACGGGATGCAGTCGGCCTGCCGCTCGGCGACGTTTCGCAGAAGCCGTACCGCGGTCATTTCGCGGAGGTGATCCTGCACAGCGAAAAGCCGGGAATCTTCGAAAGCCTGGAGACAGATCCCTCTCTTGCGGAGAATATCGTGGAACGGGATCTCTGGGTGGAACCGGGGGATGCAGTCGGCGGCTTCAGCGCCGCGAACGAATCCCTGGGAACGCTGATCCTTTGCTTCGACAGCGAGGACCGGCTTGTGGAAGTGATGCAGAACGTGCGGAAATACGTGCATGTTAACGTGAAATGACTTTTCAGGGCTTGACAATTATTCGTCAAGCCCTTATATTCTGTTTCAGCAGACAAAGATCAGACGGCGTGATGAAACGCCTAACGGTCTTTGCCTCTCATTTGTGCTTTTTCGAGAGGAGATTTTTCATGGCAGCGAATCAGACCACTGAAATGAAACAGAATGAACCCGGCCTGCGCAAGCAGCTTTCACCGATGCACGTCTGGGCCATCGCCTTCGGCTGCGTGATCGGCTGGGGATCCTTCATCAACCCCGGCAAGAAATTCCTGCCGAATTCCGGCGTGGCCGGTACGGCGATCGCCATGTTCATGGGCGCGCTCGTGATGATGATCATCGCGTTCAGCTATGCCTACATGGTCCCGAAATATCCGAAGGCCGGCGGCGAGTTCACCTTCACCAAGATGTGCTTCGGCCGGACCTCGGCTTTTGTCTGCGGCTGGTTCCTGGTGGCGGCGTATCTCACCAACGTTCCGATGAATTCGACGGCCATCGGCCTGATCGTGGACGGTCTGGACGGCGCGAAGGATATCCTGAAGTTCGGCTTCCACTATCAGATCGCCGGTTTCGACGTCTGGATGGGAGAGATGTTCTTCGCCATGGCGATCCTCGTCATTTTCGGAACGCTGAACATCATCGGCGTGAAGAAAGCCGGGATCGTACAGACCGTTCTGGCCTGCCTGCTGGCTGTTTCCGTACTCACGCTGACGGTGTCCGCCCTCGTTTCCAGCAAGACCAGCGTCGCCAACATGGCGCCCTGGTGGGGCTTTGCCAAGTCGGACGCGGTTGCCGCCTACACGAACGGCACGTTCACGAGCATTGACGAATTCGCGCACGGCGGGAGCCTCGGCATCACGTCGGCCATCCTGGCCACCTTTGCCATCGCACCCTGGGCTTACGTCGGCTTCGATACGATCCCGCAGGCGGCTGAGGAATTCAAGTTCTCCTACAAGAAGGTCAGCCTGATCATGATGGTTGCCATTCTGTTCGGCTGCTTCGTCTATACCGCGAACAACACGATCGCAGCGGCTGCCCTTTCCAACTGGCCGGAGCTGATCGTCGAAGCGAAGTCCACGCCCTGGCTGCTGCTTGCGGCTGCGGAGATGCTGCTGGGTACGCCCGGCAAGGTCCTCGTGGGCGTCGCGGTCTCCTGCGCAGTGCTTTCCGGCATCATGGGCTTCTATCTGGCCACGAGCCGGCTCATGTATTCCATGAGCCGCGACGGCTATCTTCCGCAGTGGTTCGGCAAAGTCGATCCGAAGTTCGGCACCCCGAAGAATGCCATGATCTTCTGCATCCTGATCTCCCTGTCCGGCCCGATCCTCGGCCGTGAAGCCCTGGGCTGGTTCGTGGACATGGCGGCCATCGGTGCCTCGATCGGTTACTTCTTCACCGCTGCAGCAACGCTCATTACCTTAAAACGTTTCGGCGATCAGAGGCCGTTCCTGAAGGCCATGGCGATCCTGGGCGTTGTCTTCTCGGTTGCCTTCATGATCCTGCAGCTGATCCCGATCCCGGGCCTTTCCGGCGTGCATTTCGGGAAGGAATCGTATATCATGCTGCTGATCTGGATCGCGATCGGCGCGGCTTTCTACTTCAGCCAGCGCAGCCATTTCGAAAATAACAAGTGACGGAGCAGAGAAACATGGGAAATCTTTCTCGCAAGGAATTTGACGTACTGAACGCCATGCTCGGAACGAAGGAACGTCTGAGCCAGCGCAGGCTTGAAGAACTGACCGGCTACTCCCTGAGTACGGTAAACCGCACTGTCCGGGACCTCGCGGACAAGGGGCTGGTACAGGGCGGATCCGTGACGAACCACGGGATCTCGGCCATGGAGCCGTACGCGGCAAAGCGGGCGGTCTTTGTTGCCGCCGGTTTCGGTTCCCGCATGGTGCCGGTGACCCTGAATACGCCGAAGCCGCTCGTCCGCGTGAACGGCAGGCGCATCATCGACGGACTGATCGATGCCTGCCTCGCGGCCGGGATCGATGAGATCTACATCGTTCGCGGCTATCTTGCCGAACAGTTCGATCAGCTGCTGTACAAGTATCCGATGCTGCATTTCCTGGAGAACCCGGCTTACAATGACGCCAACAACATCTCCTCGGCGGTCTGCGCACGCTATCTCCTGCAGAATGCCTACGTGTTCGAGGCGGACCTGGTCATCAGCAACCCGTCCATCGTGACGAAGTACCACTACACCTCCGATTTCCTGGGCATCCGCATGGACCGCAGCGACGACTGGTGCTTCACCGTGAAGAACGGGATCATCACCGGACAGAAAGTCGGCGGCCTGGACGTCTACCAGGAGGTCGGGATCTCGTACTGGGACGGGGAAGCCGGGCGGAAACTGGCGGATGACCTGAAGACCGCCTATGAGATGCCCGGCGGCAAGGAACGCTATTGGGACCAGGTCCCCTTCAGCATCTTCCCGGAGCATTATCAGGTGGAAGTCCGTCCGTGCCTTGCGAGCGACATCATTGAAATCGACTCCTTCAAGGAACTGAAGGCGATCGACAAGACATATGACATTTAAACTCTCTGGAATCGGATCCAGGGGAGGCAGAAAAGCCGGCCAAGCGCCGGCTTTTTGCTTGAATGCTTTACAAAAGACGGGCATTCTGCTATAATTTAAATGTTATATTATGATAACCACAAGGACCTGACGACATGATCGAGTCATTTGGCAGCAAACTTTTCAAAGGCCGCTATAATCGGAAATGGACACTGGCAGTGTTCGATCTGATCTGCTGCATTATCGTGGCCTTGTTTTATTATGAGCTGATCTACAAAGTCGCTATCGGCGCGGATCCCGAAGGAAGGAGAGCGTTCCTGCTGCAGCTGGGGCTCCAGACGGGGCTGATCCTCCTGCTGCGCACGTTCTTCGGCATCTACGGCAACATCTGGCGCTACGACAATGCCAAGGCCTATCTGAAACTGGTCATTGCGGACGGCATCGCAACGAGCGTCACCTATGTGATCCTGCGGCTGACCGCCAGGGAACTGATCATCAGCAATTACCTCGGCGGAAGACAGGCCATCATCATCGGCACGCTGATCTGCCTGCTGGCCCTGTCAGCCCGCTTTGCCTACAGTGTCCTGTACAAGAAGTACAACCGCCGCAGCCACGTTCAGGAAAAAACGCCGGTCGCGATCGTCGGCGCGGGACAGCTTGGCGCGCTGCTGGCGGAAGACCTGAAGGAAAACCCGAATTCCCGCTACAAACCGGCATTCTTCATCGATAAGGATGACAGCAAGGTCAATTACAGCCTGGCGGAATGCCGCGTTTTCTCCGAAAAGGCAGGGGATGAACAGATCCGGCTGCAGCATATCCGGGACGTGATCATCGCGATCTCCAAGGCGGATGCGGAGAAACTGAGCGAACTGTACCACCACTACACTGATCTGGGGTGCCGGGTCAGGGTGTACGATACCCTGGTCAGCGCGGAGAGTTCGCAGCAGCGCGAAAGGCCGGCGATCCGTGATTTCACGGTGGAAGACCTGCTGTTCCGCTCGCCGCTCAACGTGGAATCGGAAGAAAGCTTTGCCTACTACCGGGACAAGACCGTCATGGTCACGGGCGGCGGCGGTTCCATCGGTTCCGAACTCTGCCGGCAGCTCGTCAAGTGCCATCTGAAGAAACTGATCATTTTTGACATTTACGAAAACAATGCCTATGACATCCAGCAGGAACTGGTGCGCCGCTACGGCAGCAAACTGGATCTCGAAGTGGTCATCGGTTCGGTGCGGGATGAAGCCAGAGTGAACGCAGTCTGCAAGGAGTTCCGCCCGCAGGTGATCTTTCATGCCGCGGCGCACAAGCACGTGCCGCTCATGGAATACAGCGCCGGTGAGGCCGTCAAGAACAACGTCTGCGGCACCTACAACGTGGCAAATGCCGCGGAACTGTGCGGCGCCGAGAAATTCATCCTGATCTCCACGGACAAGGCGGTCAACCCGACGAACATCATGGGCGCCTCCAAGCGGATGTGCGAGATGATCGTGCAGAGCCGGACGGACAGCCGGACGAGCTTTGCCGCCGTGCGTTTCGGGAACGTTCTGGGCTCCAACGGCTCAGTCATCCCGCTGTTCAAGAAACAGATCGCCGAAGGCGGACCGGTCACGATCACGGACAAGCGGATCGTGCGGTATTTCATGACGATTCCCGAAGCCTCCCAGCTGGTGATGCAGGCCGGCGCCATGGCAAAGAACGGCGAACTTTACGTGCTCGACATGGGCAAACCGGTCAAGATCTATGACCTTGCGAAGGACGTCATCCGCATGAGCGGCCTGGAACCCGACAAGGACATCGAGATCCGCGAGATCGGCCTGAGGCCCGGTGAGAAGCTGTATGAAGAACTGCTGATGAAGTCGGAAACGCTGTCCAAGACCGAAAACGACATGATCTTCATCGAGAAGGATAAGCCTTACTCCCGCGCGGAAGTGGCTGAGAAGATGGAAGTCCTGCGCGCCGCGATCGACGATTACGACCTGGGCGGGAAGAGCATGAAGAAAGCGTTCAGGCAGGTGATCCCCACGTACCGGGAGGCTGCAGAAGTGAACCGGGAAGCGGAAAAAGCTCCCGAGATGAACGATGTTAATAAGGGAAACGGCTCAGACGAGAGCAAAGAATGACAGGATAAAATGAACGGACCGCCCGGTGCTTCGCAAGCAAAGCACCGGGCGGTCTGTTTTCGTCAGCCGGAACTCAGTCCAGGAAAAAGCGGCGGGCGGCTTCTTCGACGGTCGCCTCATCCACCTGCATCGAATCGTCCAGTCCGTCGAACGATGCGTTCCGGATGAAACTGCCGATCCGGTCCATCGTCTGACGGCGCCGGAGATTGAGCTGGTTCTGCAGATCGAGCAGCGCGGCGACCTGGCCGTAGAAGCTGCCGTCGTGCTTCTCATGCACAGGGCAGCGCCCTGCCCGGTAGTTTTCCAGTACGGTCTCATAGCGGCGTTCGGCGCCGACTACCGCATCACTCCAGGACAGGTACAGATGCTCCTGCGCACCGCGGCCGACTTTCTTCATGGCCTCCGGCTGTTTGAGAAGGCGGATCAGGCATTCGGCCATGGAACCGGCGTTTTCTTCAATGAGGAAACTGCTGACGCCGTCTTCGGAATCCTCGGCCGCGCAGCTGCCCCCAACCAGAACGCTCGGCAGGGCGCAGGCCGCGGCTTCCCGGACCACGAGGCCGTTGGTGTCGAAGGTGGAAGGGAAGAGGAAGAGATCCGCCCGGCAGTACCAGGCACGGACCTTTTCACGCTCGTAGACAGGATCTTCGAAGAAGACCCTGTCGGACAGCCCGAGGCTTTCGCTGTACTGAACGATCTCATCCCTGTCGATCCCGCCGCCGACGAAGACCATGCGGAAGTCACAGCCGGCTTCGCGCACCTTCTTCAGGGCGTCCAGGGTGATCCGCATGCCTTTGTACCACATCATGCGGCCGAGATATAAGAAGACGGGGACACCGTCCGGGAAGGAAAATTTTCCCGTAACATCTTCGACAAAAGATTGTTCAACCCGCCCAAGAGGAAAATCGACACCGTTCGGCATGACAACGCATTCCCCTTCGAAACCGTTCTTCCGCAGATTCTCGCCGGCGCCGCGGCTTACGGTCCAGACTTCGTCGGAAGCACTGATGTTCGCGATGAGAAGTTTCAGCACGCTCTCCTGGAGCAGTTTCGAACGGATCGCATGCGCGATGTCAATGTCATATTTCGTGTGATAGGTCATGATGAGGGGGACGTGAAGTTCCGAGCGGAGCGTCCGCGCCAGCATCTGGCTCGTGAAGGGACAGTGGGAGTGCAGCAGGTCCGGCTTTCCGTCCTTCAGCTGACGTACCGCGTTCGCGTCAAAGGGAAGCCCCGTGCGGTAGCCGACCAGCTTCGATGTTTCAATACTGGGATAGCGGACCACCGGAAAAGGAAAGACACTGTCATCCGCATGCGGGACGAAGGGTACCGCGGCAACGGCCTTATGGCCGTGTACGGTGAGATACCGCCCGTAATTGGCGACGGCAGTGGCGACGCCGTCGATCTGCGGCGGAAAAGCGTCGTTAAGCAGTGCAACGGATAAAGACATGAATGACCTCCGGCCCGAAAGGATTCGGACTTGGAACTGCGTCCTGCGGGCTTCAGGACTCCGATTATAGCACACGCGCGCGGAAAAATCTCTTGTGCATCCGCGCTTTTTTATGGTATATTTTTTCTGGACCCGGAGGCCGTGCCGCCCGGGATATGTACGGAACCATACAATCGTGAAAGGAGCGCTTCCCATGCATCAGGAGCAGCATAAGCGCAGCGCGTTCACCGCGTTTTTACTGGCTATCGGCGTGGTCTTCGGCAATATCGCTTCCTCGCCGCTTTTCGTGATGAAGACGATCGTCCGCTACAACGGCGGGCTGCCCGCCGTGACCGAGGAATTCGTGCTCGGGGCACTCTCGCTGATCATCTGGACGCTGACCATTTTGGCGACGCTCAAGTACATCTTCCTGGTCATGAAGGCCGACAACGGCGGTGAGGGCGGCATTTTCGCCCTGTATTTCATGGTGCGCCAGGACCGCAGAACACGGAAAGTGCTCAGAGTCGCGGCCATCGTCGGTGCCGGCATGCTGCTTGCCGACAGCATCATCACCCCGTCCATCACCGTCACGAGTGCGGTCGAAGGCCTGCACACCGCGCAGGCAACGGATCGCCTGCTCGGTGAGGGCGACGTGAAAAAGATCCTGTTTATCCTTCTGATCGTCGTGCTCCTTTATATCAGCCAGGGTGTCGGCCGCAACCGCATCACGGTCGCGCTTGGCCCCATCGTCTTTGTCTGGCTCCTTTTCATCGGGGGCACGGGAACGGCCCTGCTGCTGCATCACCCGGAAGTGCTCCGGGCTTTTGATCCGGTGCTCGGCGTGAAATTCCTCACCAGCAACCTCAATAACGCCGGCATCAAACTGATGGGAAGCGTTTTCCTGGTCGTTACCGGCGCAGAAGCTTTTTACTCCGACATGGGGCACGCTGGACGCGACGCCTCGCGCGCGTCCTGGCCTTTCGTCAAGATCTGTCTGCTGCTGAGTTATCTGGGACAGGGTGCCTACCTTCTGGATGCGGCGAAGGATACGTCCCTTGCGGCCGTGGAGGATTTCAACCCATTCTTCTACATGCTGCCCGAAAAGCTCCGTCCGCTTGCCGTGATCCTGGCCGTGCTGGTCGCCTTCGCGGTCTCCCATACCGTGGTGGTCAGCGCGTTCACCATGGTCTCCCAGGCGATCCGCCGCGAAGTCCTGCCGCATATGGAAACGCTCTATTCCCCGCGCCATGAAGGCAGCGTGTTCATTCCCGCGGTCAACAGACTGCTCTTCGTCGGCTGCGTCTTCGTGGTCCTGTTCTTCCGCAGCAGCACGCGCATGGAAGCCGCCTACGGCCTCGCCATCGCCGTTGCCATGCTGATGACCACGGTCCTCCTTTCCGTCTACCTCTGGAGGACCAAGAAGAAACCGGTCCTTTCCGTCCTGTGCACGGTCCTTTTCGGCGCGGTCGAACTCATATGCATCAAGGGAAGCAGCCATAAGTTCACGGAGGGCGGCTACGTATCCGAAGGACTTGCCCTTCTCCTGATCATCCTAATGATGGTATGGAAATACGGCTGCGTCCTGGAGAGCCGCCTCACGAAACGGGTCCCGATTGCCGATTACGTCGGCAAGCTGCAGGCTCTGAAGGCAGATGACAGCATTCCGCTCACCGCGGACAACATCGTTTACGTCTGCTACGGCGACGATTTCGACTACGCCGATCACGCCGTGCTTTATTCCATCCTGGATAAGGACGTCAAGCGGGCACAGGCCTGGTGGTTCATCAAGGTCAACGTGCTGGACGTTCCGAACGGACAGTCATACCGGGTGGAAACTTTCGGCACGGACTGCGTGTTCCGTGTGATGCTGTATCTCGGTTTCGATGAAGAACAGAGCATCAACCTGTACCTTCGGAAGATCGTGGAGGAACTGATGGACAGCGGAGAGATGCCGAAGCAGCGCCGCAAATTCTCCGTGTATGACAACGACCGCGTGGGCGACTTCCGCTTCGTGTTCATCAAAAAGAAGATGCCCATGAAGAGCGGGCTCCCGGCCTGGCAGGACGTGATCCTTCGGAGCAAGTATGCGATCCGCTCCCTGGCAGGAAAGGACGAGCAGTGGTACGGCCTCGATACGGCCATCCTGATCCATGAGACGGTGCCGCTCTTCATCTCCCCGAGACGCATGGACGGTGTTGAACTCACGCGCATCCGGACCGGAGAAACGGAAAAGTAGGATGCAGGCGCAGGGGCAGAAAGTCATCAATTTTACGACAGGCGGGGTCATCGGCAAGCTGATCCTGTTTTCCGTACCCATCATCATCAGCGAACTGCTCCAGAACCTTTACAACAGCGTGGATTCGATCGTCGTCGGGCGCTTCGTGAGCGACGCAGCTCTCGCGGCGGTCAGCGTCTGCACGCCCATCGTCCAGCTGATGGTCGGCTTCTTCAACGGGATGTCGATCGGCAACACCGTGGTCACGGCCAAGGCCTTCGGGAGCGGAGATGAGGAAGCGACCGCGAGGGCGGTCCGCTACGCCTTTTCGTTTTCGGTGGCGCTCGGCATCGTCGTTTCCGTTCTCGGCATCCTGCTCGCGCCGGTCTTTCTGGACCTGACCGGCTGCAATGAGGAGATCTACGGCGAGGCCATCACCTACCTGCGGATCTACCTGGCCGGGCTCATGTTCACGGTCATCTACGATGCCGGCACCGGGATCCTCCGCGCGATCGGGGATTCCCGCACGCCGCTTTACATTCTTGCCTTTACGAGCGTCCTGAACATCGGGCTGGACGTTCTTTTCGTTGCTGTTTTCCACTGGGGAACGGCCGGGGTCGGCATCGCGACGATCCTCGCCCAGGGCCTCTCCATGCTGCTTGTCGCTGCGGTGCTGAAGAGCCGCATCAAGTCGCCCTGCATCGCCATGCAGGAGACCTGGAAATACGGCAGGAAGACCGTACTTTCCTCGGTCAGCATCGGCTTTTCCGCCGGCCTGCAGAACGCGCTGATCTCATTCTCCAACATCTTTGTCTGGTCCTACATCAACCGCTTCCCGACGGGCGTCGCAGCAGGGATCGGCGCGGCCAACAAGGTCGACCGCTTCGTCGTGCTGCCGTGCAAGTCCCTGGCCATGACGACCACGACCTTAGTGAGCCAGAACCTCGGCGCGCGGAACTATGAACGGGCCCGGAAGGGCTTCCTTTACGGCTTCGGCCTCTGCGCCGCCGTAACGCTTCCGCTGACCGCCCTGGTCTATGTCTTCGCGCCTGAAGCTGTCGGGCTCTTCAGCCAGGACGCCGCCGTGATCGCGGCCGGTGCCGGCATGACCCGCTACCTGTCGCGCCTGTATATCCTCCTCCTGGTCCGCGACGTACTGCTCGGATATCTCCGGGGGTACGGGCGCAGCCGCATGCCCATGATCCTGTCCCTCATCGGGATGGTCGGCATCCGGCAGATCTTCCTGGCGGTCGCGACGGCAAGAAGCAGTTCCCTGGACATCATCTACGCCAGTTTTCCGATCGGCTGGGGCGCGGCCATGGTGCTGCTCCTCATCTATGCGGGGATCGTCGTGAAGAAGATGTGGCGGGACGCGGAGGCTGAAGGCGATGCGCCGCCCGGAGAAGCGCAGGGAGCGTAACGGCTTCCGACGCAGGCACCTCTCATTGACTTTACGTCCGTACGGGACTATAATAAACATGCTCAGAATGTACGGAGCATATGAAAACGGCAGCCCGCTGACCCCGGGAGGGATGCGCGCGGCCGCCGTGAAGGCAAGGCAGATGAAGAAGAAAAAGGCGATCGGCGTCGAGAACTTCGTGTTTCTCGCGTGTTTCGTGGCGTTTTTTGCCGCGTTTGGCTGGAAAATGGGCCTGATGAACATGATCAATACCATGATCAACACGGCCTATTCCCTCTTGATTGAAACCGTTTTTTATCTGATGGCGATGTGCGTGATCATGGGGGCGATATCCTCCCTGTTCACGGAATTCGGCATTATTTCCCTCTTCAACCGGCTGCTGTATCCGCTGATGCGGCCGGTCTACGATCTGCCCGGTGCGGCTTCGGTCGGGATCATTACGACCTTCCTGTCGGACAACCCGGCGGTCCTGACGCTGGCGGACGACAAATATTTCCGCAGCTTCTTCAAACGCTACCAGTTTCCGGCGATCACGAATCTCGCGACAGCGTTCGGCATGGGCATGATCGTCTGCACCTACATGCTGGGGCTTTCCGGTCTCGGCGGGGGCGAACACTTCGGAAAGGCAGTTCTGATCGGCCTGCTCGGCGCCGTGATCGGCAGCATCGTCAGTACGCGCCTGATGATCGCCTTCTCCGCGAAGCAGTACGGAAAGGACGCCTGGATGCCGGAGCACGAGGAAGGTGTCGACCAGAAAAAGGAACAGCTGCGCCCAGTTCGCGCAGGCAACGTCGCGAACCGTTTCCTGTCGGCGATCCTGGACGGCGGAAAGTCCGGCGTCAAGATGGGATTCGAGATCATTCCCGGTGTCCTGCTCATCTGTACGCTTGTCCTGATGATGACCAACAGCATGCCAGAAGGCGGTTATACCGGCGCAGCCTATGAAGGCGTTGCGCTTCTTCCCATGCTTGCCGGCAAGGTCGATTTCATCCTGAAACCGCTGTTTGGCTTCTCCTCTCCGGAAGCAATCGGCGTTCCGATCACGGCGCTCGGCGCGGCCGGCGCTTCCCTCACCATGGCCAGGCAGCTTGTCGTGACGAGCCTTGCCGGCGCGAACGACATTGCCGTGTTCACGGCCATGTGCATGTGCTGGAGCGGGTACCTCAGCACCCACGTTTCCATGATGAGTACGATCGGATGCACGGAAATGACCGGCAAAGCCCTCGTCAGCCATACGGTCGGCGGCCTCGTCGCCGGCATCACCGCGCACTGGCTCTTTGTCCTGGTCAGCCTGATCCTGTAACTTCACAGGCATATGAAAACGCCCGGCGGCATGCCGGGCGTTTTTCGTTGAAACAGGTGATCAGCTGCGGTTTTCCGGCGTCCGGGAAGGGCAGCTTTTCGTGCATCCTTCGCAGCCGCATCCGCAGCCGCTTTTCTTTTTTGTACGCAGATGCCGGAGCGCAAGGAAGGCGGCGCCCGCGATGATGAGGATCAGAATGATGTCGACAGGTCCCATGGCTCCCTCCTTACAGCCCGAGGGCAAGCCCCGCGAGACGGACAAGAAGCGCACAGAGCCAGGCGACAAAGCACTGCCAGACGACAACGTAGGCTGCCCATTTCCCGCCGAGTTCCCGCCGCACCGCGGCGATGGAGGCGACGCAGGGGGTATACAGCAGGCTGAACACGAGCATGCTCGCGGCGGCGAGAGAAGAGATGACAGCCGCGACGCCGCCTTCCGCGGCAAAGAGCACCCCGAGGATGGAGACGACGCTCTCCTTGGCCAGGAAGCCGCTGATGAGCGAGGTGACGATCCGCCAGTCGCCGAGGCCGAGAGGCTTAAAGAGCGGTGCGATCATGCCGGCAAGCGAGGCCAGGATGCTTTCATGCTCCGCGACGATGTTGAAGTGAAAATCGAAGGTCTTCAGGAACCAGACCACGATCGTGGCGATCAGGATGACGGAGAAGGCACGCTGGATAAAGTCCTTTGCCTTGTCCCACAGGAGCTGCAGGGTGTTGCGCGGGCTCGGCATCCGGTAGTTCGGCAGCTCCATGACGAAGGGGACCGCCTCACCCCTGAAAAAGAATTTCTTGTAGATCAGGGCGACCAGGATCCCGACGGCGATGCCGGTCACATAGATGCCGATCATGACGAGAGCCTTGTGATCCTTGAAGAACGCGTCCACGAAAAAGGCGTAGATCGGGAGCTTCGCCGTGCAGCTCATGAAGGGCGTGAGAAGGATGGTCATCCGGCGGTCGCGTTCGCTGGGGAGCGTGCGCGAGCTCATGACGGCAGGGACCGTGCATCCGAAGCCGATGAGGAGCGGTACGATGCTGCGGCCAGAAAGGCCGAGCTTCCGCAGAAGCTTGTCCATGACGAAGGCGACACGCGCGATGTAGCCGCTGTCCTCAAGCAGGGACAGGAAGAGGAACATGGTCACGATGATCGGCAGGAAACTGAGAACGCTGCCGACGCCCTCGAAGATGCCGCCGACGATCAGGCCGTGCAGGGCTTCATTGACGCCAGCGGAAGTGAGCGCCGCGTCCACCGCGGCCGTGAGGGATCCGATGCCTGCGGCCAGGAGATCCTGCAGCCACAGGCCGATCACGTTGAAGGTCAGGTAAAAGACGAGCCCCATGACCAGGATGAAGATGGGGATCGCGGTATATTTGCCGGTGAGAAACCGGTCCAGTTTCTGGCTGCGGGTACGTTCACGGCTTTCGCGCGGTTTCTTGACACAGGCGCGGCAGACCTTCATGATGAAGGAAAAGCGCATCTCGGCAATGGCGGCGCTGCGGTCGAGGCCGCGCTCCTTTTCCATCTGCAGGGCAATATGCTCGAGCGTTTCCCGTTCGTTGTCGTCAAGACCGAGCTGTTCGATGATCAGTCCGTCGCCTTCGATGGCCTTGTCGGCGGCAAAGCGGACCGGAAGGCCGGCCGCTTCCGCGTGGTCTTCGATCAGGTGGATGGCTGCATGCAGGCAGCGGTGCACCGCGCCGCCGTGGTCGTTCTGCCCGCAGAAATCCTGCCGCGCGGGTTTTTCCTGATATTTCGCGACGTGCAGTGCGTGCTCCACGAGCTCGTGCACGCCCTGGTTTTTCGCGGCGGAGATGGGAACGACCGGAACGCCCAGCATGGCTTCCATCGCGTTCACGTCCACGGAGCCGCCGTTGCCGGTCATCTCATCCATCATGTTCAGGGCGACGACCACGGGGATGCCCATCTCCAGCAGCTGCATGGTAAGGTAGAGGTTCCGCTCGATATTGGTCGCGTCGACGATATTGATGATGCCTTTCGGCTTTTCCTTCAGTACGAAGTCGCGGGAGACCAGCTCCTCGCTGGAGTAGGGCGACATCGAATAGATGCCGGGAAGGTCTGTGATCAGGGTGTTTTCCCTGCCGATGATCATGCCGTCCTTCCTGTCCACGGTGACGCCGGGAAAATTGCCGACGTGCTGGCGGGATCCGGTCAGCTGGTTGAAGAGCGTCGTCTTGCCGCTGTTCTGGTTGCCGACGAGGGCAAAGGTGAGGAGCGTGCCGTCCGGCAGCGGATCGCCGCTTCCCTTCGGATGGAAGCGCCCGCCTTCGCCGAGACCGGGGTGCTCATCGCCCAGATCCGGGATCTCTTCTTCCTTTTCCGCGCCTTTTTCGGGCAGCGGTCCGACGCCGATCTCCCCGGCCTCGTTCAGGCGGAGAGTCAGCTCGTAGCCGTGGATGCGGATCTCCAGGGGGTCGCCCATCGGCGCGTACTTGACCACGGTCACTTCGGCACCGGGAATGATCCCCATGTCGAGAAAATGCTGGCGCAGCGCGCCCTCGCCGCCGACTTCGGTCACTGCGGCGGTCTTTCCTATCTGTAAATCCTTAAGAGTCATCTTCAGTCTCCCTTTCCCCGGGAATACGGGCTCAGTATAGCACAAAAGCAGCCGGGATGGCAGATGAAAATACAAAAAAGACGCCGGAGTTTCCGGCGCCTTCTCATGAAAGCGGCAGGGAGGATGAGGCCGCCGGCGGAAGTCACCGACCGGTCAGCAGCAAGGCGGCTTCTTCTGCCGTCCGTGCGGTCTGCTCTGCGCGGGTGATGCGCGGCGCGCCGTCGCCTTTCTGGGGACCGTAGGCGCCGAAGCCGGCGTGGCAGCCGCCTTCGATCACGGTCTCCCGGGCGTCCTCAGGCAGGTTCCCGCGGTACTTTTCGTATTTCTCCCGGTTCAGCACGCCGTCCTCTGAGCCGTACAGGCTGAGGACCTGAAGACCGCTGCCCGTAAGGTCCGCCGTGGAATAGGCAGCAAGGAGAAGCAGACCGTCAAACTCCTCCGGATGCTTCGCCGCGCAGGAGGCAGCCATCGCTCCGCCGAGAGAGTGGCCGGCGAGGATCCAGTGCTCCACATCGGGGAACTCCGCCGGGATCCCATGCGCGGCATCCATGCCCAGCACCGCCAGATTGAGCGGCATCTTCAGCAGGACGCATAGGAAGCCTTCTTGTGCCAGTTCGGCCATGAGCGGGGCGTAGGCGCTGTATTCCACCTTGCCGCCCGGGTAGAAGATGAGTCCGGCTTTCGGGCTTTCAGGCGTGAAGACGGTGCGGCCGCCTTTCTGTTCCACCTGCACGCCCGGGGCGCCTTTTTCCAACACGGCGAGGGCTTCGGGCTCCGCGCGGTAATAGTCGCCCGCATAGATCCCGGCGCTGCCCGCGAGAAGAAGAAATACGGCGAGAATGATCCACAGGGCAAGATGCCTTTTCCGCGGCGTCTTCTGTTTTTTTTCTTTATTGTCCATGATCTATCCTTCCGGCGAAAAGGCCGGAGGCACTGCGCCTCCGGCCTCCTGTCCGTGCCTAGCGGCAGCAGAAGACGTATTTTTCGAAGACCTCGCGGGCTGCCTCCTCGCCGATCAACTTCTTGAACTGGTCGACGGCCGGGCCGCCGTTCTTAAAGAGGCCGTCCACGTAGGCCGCTGTCTTTGCCCGCTTTTCCGCGGGATCGCAGGCGGCTGAGCGCGCGACGTTTTCCAGATAGGCGTCGAAGTAATCCTTCGTGATCTGCCCTTCCTTCTCCGCGAGACCCTTGCCCGACGCGCCGAGCGTGAAATCGTAGCGGATATCGTCATACCAGTGCGGGCCGGTCACGTAGGGCGGAAGGTTCCTGTACTTCTCCCTGACCTTCCGGTAGGGCGTCTTCGCGTCCTCACTCATGGGATCGATCATGGTGTTGTAGAACTCCTGAAGGACCGTGCATTTGCCGGCTACGCGGATGAGGTCGCCGGAATAGAGCGGCAGATCCCGCGTTTCCGCATTCACGACCACGCTCTCCATCTTCATGAGGCCGAGCATGGCCTTCATGTCGATGACGGAGAGGTGGCCGAAGCCTTTCACGGCATAGGTCGTGATCCTGAAATGCATGCCGTTCTTATCGATCTTTGCGTAGGGATTGCCGACGATCGGTTCCAACCCGTAGAGTGACTGGAGCCCGGAAATGATGACTTCCTGCATAATGATTCCTTTCTGAACAAATACTGCAGCAGCTGCCGCTGTCCTGCCCATCCCCGGCGGTAATCCGCCCGGGACGGCACGGATATGCGGCGGCTTCACGGAGGCTCTCGGCAGCCTCGTAAACCGCGAAAATGCCTGACGCATTTTCGCTGAACCTCGGTAAAAACCGCGCAGAGGAATGCGCGGTTTTTTTCCGGCGCCCGGTTTGCCGGCACATATGCCGTCAAACCGGGCGTCTTAATGCCGTGTCTGTGCAGGCAGCGGCATCTGCTGCCCATCTCCGCGGTCATTCACCGACAGCGGTGTGTTGGCAGGCTTTATTCCGCCTCAGCCGTTTTCTCCTTCTTTGCCAGCATGCCTGCCGCAAGGAGAAGGATGAGCTGACCAGCAACGTTGACGCCTTCGGCGATCCAGTTCATGGATGCTTTCGCAAAGTCACGGGAGGAAAGATAGCCCATCCCAAGCATGAAGATAAACGCGATCAGGAACAAGACGGCGGCTTTTCCCTTTTTCAGCCGCTTCGCGTACAGCGCAAGGCCGCCGCAGTAGCCGAGGCAACCGAGAACCATCAGGGCGACGAAGACCATCGTGCCCGAAAAGACGGCCGGCGCGCCGACGGCGGCGAGAGTTTCTTTCTTCTGCGGGAAGAAGAGAAGCGCGCAGACGGAGATCCCGGCCAGCAGAAAGCCGACCGACTGCATGGGGAAGAAGCACTGGTTCAGGCGTTCAAAATCGCAGACGCCAAGCGCGTACAGGAGCTTCCAGGTCGCCTTCATGAGGCCGGCTGCGATCACCATGATCGTGCCGCCGGAAAGCAGTGCGAACGCTCCCTTGCTCATTATAGCATATAATCCGCGCTGGATCATGATGGCTGAGATGATAAAGAACAGAACAGGAATGTAATCGACGATTGCCATGGGGACTGACATGACGGATCCTTATTTCTCCTTTACCAGATGATAGACCGGGATGAACGGGACGAGGATCGGGGTCTTCTTCACGTAGGCCTGATACTCGGGGAGACTCCCGTAGTTCTTGTTCTGGCGCTTTTCGAGACGCTGTGCCCCGCTGATCATGATGCCGAGGATCATGACGTAGCCGAGGACGGCAATGAGCCACTGCCAGCCCTTGAGGATGCTCCAGCCGGAGATGAAGACGCCGGTCCAGAAAGTGATCTCACCGAAATAGTTGGGGCAGCGGCTGATCTTATAAAGTCCGTCCATCGCAGGCCTGTTTGGCGCGATCTTCTTGGCGGCGCTTTTCTGCTTATCGGCCAGCGCTTCGATCAGGATGCCGCAGAGCATGACGGCGGCCCCGATCCAGGCCGTAAGCTGCGGACCGTTCGGTGCAGTCGCTTCGCGGTACCAGACCGCAGAAGCTTCCATGACATACAGCACGGCCATGAAGATCCACATGAAGAATTTCACGAAGATCGGAACGGGCTTGTCGGTCTGGGCGTTCAGGGTCTTGCGGTAGGCGGCGCTCTTCATCTCACGGATGAGCAGGAAGAGGCCGAGCCGGAGGCCGTAAACGAGCAGGAGGCAGCAGAGGACTGCCATGACCGGGGTGAGGTCTCCGCGGATGACAGCGATCAGGAAGACGGCGACGCCGATGCCGCCGACGGCGAGGCCGTAGCCGACGGACATGAACCACACGAATTTAATGAAGCCGATGGCGCAGAGCGCCGCGGCGACAACTAAGAGTACCCAGGTAAGGGGCGGGAATACCATGATCAATGCTCCTTTCCGCTTTATTTGAAGTAGTTCTTAATGTATTCCGCGAAGCTGTGTTCGCCGACCTTCGTGTCGCCGACCAGATCGTGGCTCAGGGTCCAGCGGGAGAAGAGGATGATGTCGTGCTTGCCGGCCTTCTTGATCTTCGGCAGGTTCGCCAGGATGCCGAACAGCCAGATGGGCGCCCATTTGATCTTCAGGGGCTTGCCGGCCGCTTTAAAGCACATGTCAGCCATCTCTTCGTAGGTGTAGGTTTCCTTGCCGCCCACGTTGTAGGTGACGTTCGTGTCAAACATGTGGTCCACGATGAAGTCTGCGAAATCCGGGCAGTCCACGACGTTGGCCTTCACCTTGCCGTAGCCCTTCAGCAGCTGCATCTCACCCTTGTCCACATAGGGCTTGAAGACCTTGCAGATGTCATAGAAGTAACCGGTCGGACGGTAGATGACCCAGTCCATGGGCTGCTTCTTCAGTTCCTGCTCCACGAGGTATTTCGCATGCAGCATGGGAACGACTTCTGCGCCGGGTTCGTCGCAGGAGATGACGGAGATGTAGTTGAATTTCTTCACGCCCGCGCGTTTTGCTTCCTCATAGAGATTCATGTTGCCCTTGAGGTCGATGTCATAGTTGTTGAAGCGGGTGGAGGCGCCGGTGAGGCCCATCGTCGTGATGACGACTTCCGCGCCGTCGCAGAGGCCTTTCATGGTCTCGGGGTTCGTGGCGTCGATGGAGACGAAGGTATATTTGCCCTTCAGGGCGGGCAGATCCAGCTCCTTCAGATCGGCGGCAACGACTTCATAGTTTTCTTTTTCGCACAGGGATCTCAGGATCTCCCTGCCCAGGTTGCCGAATGCACCGGCTAATACGATTTTCATGGTTAATTGTCCTTTCTGTATTTATCCGTTTGTCATCCTGAGGAGCGAAGCGACGAAGGATCCTTCGCTTTGCTCAGGATGAGACTTCGTGTCATTTATTTTTTTCCTTGGCTCTCTTATCGTTGATGATGTCCATGTGTTCTGCGGTGATCAGCTTCACGTCATGCTCCCTTGCCCAGGCGACGCAGCCCTTCAGGGCGGTCGGCAGGAAGATGCGAGGCACGTTCACGAGCTTCGCGCAGGCATCTTCCGTGAATTTGATCTCCGGATCGATGCGGTCCGCGGCATACATGACGTTCTGGACGGTCGTCGCACGCACGGGCAGCAGCTCGGGGATGGCGCCCAGGAAGTTGCCGAAGCCCGGGAAGCGGGTGTACCAGAAGTTCTTGGAATCGCGGTAGCCGTAGTCCACGGGGACCTTCGGGAAATCGGAAGCCTTCACGCCGTTGATGATCGCGTTGTAGTATTTCTCCTTCATCAGGATCTTGTCCACGCGCAGGATGAAGGTCGCGCCGAACTTGGAGGTGATGCCGTTGAAATCGTGGTAAGGCGGTTCATATCCGTCCATCTGTCCCGGTTCGTCGCGGTCTGCGCCGTCCAGATGCCGCATCCAGGTGCACTCAATAACCTGGAAGGCTTCCTGCACCACCAGCGGGCGAGGACCTTCGCTCTCATCCGCAATGCCCTTTTCCAGCGTGAATTTGCAGTCCTTCATCTTTTCCGCCGGCGTATCGCCCGGCCAGCTGAGTTTGACGGCCCACTTGAAGTATTTCCGGTCGTCGGGGATGAAGTTGATGGCGCATTTGCCGGTGCGCAGGATGTGCTGCGCGGTGTTGGACGAGTTGCGGCAGTTGAGGAGCATCGCGTAATACTCCTTGCCGGCAACGTAGTACGGCTGGACCAGGCTGTAAGGCCCCAGGCTCGTCGATCCGTCCGCGGCAATGGTGCTGATCAGCACCGTCGGCATCGGGAAGAAGAGCGAAGTCTGGTAGAAGTTGTCTACGATCCGCAGATCCTTAAAACTGCTCATGTTTCCTCCTTGTCAGACGCAAAAAGCGTTTTTTGAACTTTTGCGGGTTTTGTCTTTTTGTGAACGTGTTCATAATAAGAATATAAGTCCGAAAACCGTTTTTGTCAAGATTGAAGAGCCGGAGAAAACGGAAGCGTCTGGTCATTTCAGCTGCAGAAAAGACACGAAAAAAGGCCTTCCCGCGGAGGGGAAGACCGTTTTCGAACCGGGCTGCTTCAGCCGGAAACATGAGATGCAGGAAAGGCCTGCAGTGCCGGATTCAGAGATTCAGCAGGACCAGGGCGCAGAGGATGAGAGCGAAGCCGCACAGCTGCCGTTTTCCGAGCCTTTCACCGAAGAAAACGGCGCCGGCGGCTGTCACCAGAAGAATGGCGCCGACGCTGAAGACCGGGTAGACCAGGGCTGCCGGAAGCACAAGCAGGGCTTTCAGCAGGAAATAGGAGGAAAAATAATTGGGGATGCCGGCGAGGATCCCGGCCGCCAACTCGGCGATCCGGATCCCCTTTCCCGTTTTGCGTTTCTCCGCGGTACCCAGGATCAGGGTCAGCAGGGCAGCCGTGAGGAAAAGAAATAAAAAGTAGCGCGTATCCTCCCGCTGATCGCCCAGGCGGGAAAAGACCTTGGCCATGGTTTCGCTGCAGCCGCAGGCAAGAAGCGTCATCAGCAATACCGCGAGGTTTTTCCTCTCTCCGCCGGATGAGGCCTGAACGGACGGATTTTTCCCGGCAGACGAATTGATCAGCCAGATGGCGGCTCCTGCCAGAACAAGTCCGCCGATCTTCAGCAGGGAAGGAACCTCGTCAAAAAACAAAAAGCTGACGGTCAGAGGTACGATCAGCCCGAGCCTCGAAAAGGCAGAGGTCAGCGTCGCACCGTTCTTTCGGACGCTCGTCTGGGTGAAGACGAGTCCGGCAACGTAGAGGAACCCTGCTGCGGCGCTCATCAGCAGTGTGGAAGAACTGACGGCAAAGAGCCGGCCTTTTTCCGGCATCTGCAGGAAAGCGATCAGCACGCATGTCAGGTAATTGCCCAGGATGATGCCGAAACGGTTCCCTTTCGGGTCCCGAAACAGCTTAAGCACGAGGGTGAGAACGGCGCTGCAAAGTGCCGCAAGGATCAGGAAAAGCATAAGTCATCTCCGTAAGTCAGGGCATATGTCAGCCCTCGACGGAAATATAGCAAAATATCTGCCCCGAATCAACCGGCTGTGTGCTATAATATATTAACTGTCCGCAGATCCGCGGACGATTTCCGGAAGAGGAGGAACGTTCCATGACCGTCAGGATCTTCGTTTTGACTGCTGTCACGCTGGTCTTTCTGTACGAACTGTACCTGAACCGGCTGCGGATCAGCTCTGCGAAAAATCCGGTCCCGGCATGCGTGGCCGACGTCTACGACGCCGAAACGCATGCGAAGCAGCAGGCTTACAATACCGAAAAGTGCCGTCTGAACTATCTGCGGCTCAGCGTTTCGTTTCTCATTGACGCCGCCCTGCTTCTGACGAATGCCTACGCCGCCTTCGCCGGCCTCTTCGCGAAGGATGACTGGCCGCAGATGTTTGCGGTCCTGCTCTTAAGCGTGCTTACGTCGCTGGCGCTCTTACCCTTTTCCTGGCATGAGACGATGGTCATCGAAGAAAAGTACGGCTTCAACCGGACGAGCCCGAAGACCTTCATCCTTGATTCTCTCAAGGAATTTCTGCTCCAGCTGGGGCTCCTCACCGGCATCGGGAGTGCGCTCTTAGGCCTGCACAAACGCTTCGGCGACTGGCTGATCCTGGTTTTTGCGGGCGTGATGACCCTGGGCGCTCTCTTCATCGCCTTTCTCTATCCCTTCTTCAGTAAGCTGTTCAACAAGTTTACGCCGCTGCCGGACGGGGAACTGAGGAGCCGCCTTACGGCCCTGCTCGAAAAGAACGGCTACCGGGTCAGGGCGGTCAACGTCATGGATGCTTCGCGCCGCTCCACCAAGTCGAACGCATATTTTGCTGGCTTCGGCAAAATGAAGACTATCGTCCTTTACGATACGCTGCTGGAGCGGATGACGGACGATGAGATCTGCGCTGTTTTCGCCCACGAAATGGGGCACGGCCTGCATAAGGACACCCTGAAGAACCAGCTGACGAGCTTCGTGCAGATGCTGATCATCGGCCTGCTCGCATGGCTGACCCTCCGCACGCCGGCGCTGTTTACGGCTTTCGGCTTTGAAAAAGTCAATTACGGTTTTGCACTGATCCTGATCATGAGCGTGGAATTCGCTCTCTTCATGCCGCTGTTCGGCTTCCTTGCGAACGCCCTGTCGCGCCGGGCGGAGTACCGCGCGGATGCGCACGCGGCAAAGGAGGGATATGCGGACGCCCTCGTCTCGGGGCTGAAGAAACTGTCGCGCGAGAATTTTTCCGACGTCGCGCCGTCCCGTACCCTGGTTGCTCTTACCTATTCGCATCCGACGCTTGCACAGCGGATCGAAGCGCTGAAGAAAGGAGATAAGAAAAACTGATGAATTCGTCAGCGAATCATCTGGAATATGAAAAGGCTCTGCGCCTGGGCCAGAAGGAAAAGAAGGCGCTTGCGGACGCAGGCCGGGATCCCTACCCGGCCGTGCTGGACGAGGTCCTGCCGGACCTGTCCGTCCATGCCATCCGGGAACTCGGCATTATCGATATCCCTGCGGACCGTATCGTCGGGACCGTGGCGGCAGGCCGCGTCAATGCCTTCTCCGCCGGTTTTTACCCGCTGCTTGAGGAAAACAGTGAGTTCGGCCAGAAATGGATCGCCCTCTGCGGCGCGCATCTCTCGGAGACCGGGATCCGCGAACCCATCCTGTGCTACGAGTATCTGGGCGACTTTTACGTCCAGGAGGGCAACAAGCGCGTCAGTGTCCTGAAGTATTTCGGCGCCGCCCGCATCCCGGCAAAGGTGCGTCGCGTGATGCCGCTTCCTTCCGACGACCCGCGCATCCGCGCCTACGGTGAATTCCTGGATTTCTACGCTCTGACCGGCCTCTATGACATCCAGTTCAGAAAACCCGGCAGCTACGCAAGGCTCCTGGCCTTCCTCGGCCGCGACGACACAACGCCCTGGACGGATCTCGAAAAGCGGGCGCTGTCATCCCGCTGGCATTTCTTCAAGGAGGCATTCAACAGCCTGGAAAAGAAGGAACAGGGACTGTACCCTGAAGAAGCCCTGCTCCTGTGGCTGAAGGTGCACCCGTATGAGCAGCTGAGCAGCATGAGTGCGAAGGAACTGAAAGCCTCGCTCGCTGCGCTCTGGGGCGACGTCATTGCCGACAGCGGCGAGGGAACGCCCAGTGTCGTTACGGAACCGCAGAGCGGGACCAAGAGCGTTCTGGAGAAAATCATCTCTCCGGCGCCGAGCCATCTGAATATCGCATTTGTTTACAAGTGGGACAGTACGGCGAGCCACTGGGCGAGAGCCCATGAGCGGGGCGCGAAGGAGATGGAAGAAGCACTTGCGCCTCAGGTCAAAGTCCGCCACTATTTCCATGCCGATACGGCAGAAGAGGCAGAAGCACTGATCGAGAAGGCAGTGGGAGAAGGTGCTGAACTGGTTTTTACCACCACGCCGCAGCTGCTCCGCGAGACCCTGAAAGCCGCGGTCAGATATCCGAAGGTCCGCTTTCTCAACTGCTCCATCGACACCACGCTCTCAAGCGTCCGCAGCTATTACTGCAGGACTTTTGAAGGGAAGTTTATTACCGGCCTCATCGCCGGCGCTCTGGCGGATACCAATGAGATCGGCTACATCGGTTCGTATCCGATCCTGGGCGTTCCGGCTTCCGTCAACGCCTTTGCGCTTGGCGCCCGCATGACCAATCCCCGGGCGAAGGTCATCCTGGAATGGTCGTGCCTTCCGGGCGATCCTGCCGAAAAACTTCTTTCCCGCGGCGTCAAGGTGGTTTCCAACCGGGACATCCCGCTGCAGAATAAGCGGTATCTGTCCAAGGGCCTTTACGGGACCTACCTGATGAATGACGAAGGGCAGCTGACGCCTCTCGCTTCGCCGGTCTGGCTCTGGGGAAAACTGTACGAGAACATCGTCCGCTCCGTGCTGGACGGCAGCTGGAAAGCAGGAAAGAACCCTGCTGAAGCCGTGAACTACTGGTGGGGCATGAGCAGCGGCGTCATTGACGTGGAATTTTCCGACCTGGTTCCGGAAGGCGTGAGGTCGCTCGCCGAATTCTTGATGCGCGAGATCCGCGAAGGGCGTTTCGATCCCTTTGCCCGCCGCATCACCGCCCAGGACGACACCCTGAAAAACGACGGCAGCCACGGCCTCTCACCGCTGGAACTCGTCCGCATGGACTGGCTCTGCGACAGTGTCGAAGGCCGGATCCCGTCCTTTGACGAACTTGCCCCTATTTCGCAGCCTCTGGTGAGGGAACTGGGCGTTTACCGGGAGAGCATCCCGCCGGAGAAGGAAGAAAGCCGATGAAGATCCTGGCCATAGCTGACGAAGAAAGCCCCGCCCTCTGGGACCATTACTCGCCGGGAAAGCTTGACGGCTACGATCTGATCCTGGCCTGCGGCGACCTGAAGGCGGAGTACCTTACCTTTCTGGTGACCATGAGCCATGCAAGGCTCCTTTACGTACCCGGAAACCATGACGGCACCTACGAGGAGAAGCCGCCCGAAGGCTGCGACTGCATCGATGACCAGCTGGTCGTGTACAACGGCATTCGGATCCTGGGACTCGGCGGCTGCCTGCGCTACCATGACGGGCCGTACCAGTATACGGAACGGCAGATGCGGCGCCGCATCGCTCGCCTGTGGCTTGCACTCCGGCGGACGAAAGGCGTGGACATCGTGATCACCCACGCACCGCCCAGAGGGCTCGGCGACCGGGATGACCCTGCGCACCGCGGCTTTGAAGCCCTGGTGCGCCTCATCGACCGCTGGAAGCCGGCGTACCTCCTGCACGGCCACGTGCATCTGCGCTACGACCACACCCTGCCGCGCGAGCAGGCGTATGGCGGCACCCGCATCATCAACGTTTCCGAGCGCTTCGAACTGGAACTCCCGGACATTCCCTGCGCCCGTCCGCGGGATAAGGACCGCCTGATTTGGAAGACCCGCCACCGGGATGCCGGCAACCTCTGGGACTACGGCTGGAAGACCTGAAAACAGGCTGAGACTGCCGAAAAAAACCGATGATCTTCCGCAAAAGACCTGACGGATGAATTGACAGCGCCTGGCGCGCACGCTATAATTTCCCCAGTGCTTTAAGGCAGGTCCAGAGAGACCTCCAAGGACTGCGATACGCGGGCGTATCATACGCAAATGACGAATACTGCGCGGCTTTCCTTGGATGGGAGAGCCGCTTTTTTCATGCGGTTCTCCATGTCAGGCCAAATCGATTTGGGAGGACACATCCATGACAACTGAAAACACGAAACAGCACACAGACGCCGACTTTTCCTTTGAGGCAGTGCCGAAAAAAGCCAGAAAAGGCTTTCTCCCCATGTTCTTTATCATGCTGGGCTTCACTTTCTTCTCCGCCAGCATGTCCGTCGGCGCCAAGCTCGGCAACGGCCTGGACCTGTCCGGCTTCGTCTGGGCGGTCCTGATCGGCGGCGTGATCCTGGCGGCCTACACAGGAACGCTCGGCTACATCGGCAGCGAATCAGGCCTTTCCTTTGACCTGCTGGCCCGCCGCTCCTTCGGCCGCTTCGGCTCCTACCTGCCTTCGGCCATGATCTCTCTCACTCAGATCGGATGGTTCGGCGTCGGTGTTGCCATGTTCGCCATCCCGGCTGCCGAAGTCCTGAAGATCGACCCGCTGATCCTGGTCATCGCCGGCGGCGTCTGCATGACGGCTTCCGCCTACTTCGGCATTAAGGGCATGGAAATCATCAGCTACATTTCCGTCCCGCTCATTGCGGTCCTCGGCATCTATTCCATGGTGCTCGCCACTTCCCAGGGCGGCGGCCTGAACGCCATCTTCGCGAAGAGCAGCGGCGGCATGACCCTGTTTGCCGGCGTGGGACTCGTCATCGGCTCCTTTGTCTCGGGCGGTACGGCGACTCCGAACTTCACCCGTTTCTCCAGGACCAACCGCGTTGCCGTGATCACCACGGTGATCGCCTTCTTTATCGGCAACACGCTGATGTTCGCCTTCGGCGCGGTCGGCGGAGCCTTCACTGAAATGGATGACATCTTCTACGTCATGATCGCGCAGGGCCTCACGGTCCCCGCTCTGATCGTGCTCGGCGCCAATATCTGGACCACCAACGACAACGCGCTGTATACCGGCGGCCTCGGCCTGTCCAATATCACCGGCGTGCGCAAGCGCCCCATGGTCATCGTGAGCGGCATCATCGGCACGGCAGCCGCGGTCTGGCTGTACAACAACTTCATCGGCTGGCTCAATTTCCTGAATGCCACCCTGCCGCCCATCGGCGCCATCATCATGCTGGACTTCTTCTTTAACCGCGAAAAGTACAAAGCGGAAGACGAGGCCGGGGAAGCGGTCAACCTGGGCGCGGTGCTCGGTGTCGTCGCCGGCGCGCTGGTCGGCAATTTCGTGAAATGGGGCATTGCTTCCGTAAACGCAATGGCCGTGGCGGCGGTCTGCTATCTTGTCTGGAACAAACTGATCAAAAAATAAAACCTCGAGGTGTCTGTATGTTATACAAGAACGCACGGATAGAAAACGCTGAGGAAACGCGGGACATCCGCGTAAGGAACGGCTGCTTTGAAGAGATCGCGCCGGAGCTTTCTCCGCTGGAGGGCGAAGAGACGGAAGACCTCGGCGGCCGCCTGGTCCTGCCGCCGTTTGTCGAGCCGCACATCCATCTGGATGCCACGCTCACGGCAGGAGATCCCGTCTGGAACATGTCCGGCACGCTGTTTGAAGGCATTGAATGCTGGGCCAAACGGAAAGACAAACTGAATGCCGAAGATGTTAAGGACCGGGTGAGAAGAGCGGTCCGCCTGTATGCCGGAAACGGCGTGCAGTACATCCGCACCCACGTGGACGTGACCGATCCGTCGCTGACGGCCCTGAAGGCGATCCTGGAGGTACGGGAGGAACTGAGAACGCTCGCAGACATCCAGGTCGTGGCCTTTCCCCAGGAGGGGATCCTGAGCTTCCCGAACGGTAAGGAACTCATGGAAGAGGCCGTCAGGCTCGGTGCGGACGCGGTCGGCGCGATCCCGCACTTTGAATTCACCCGCGAGTACGGCGTGGAATCACTGAACTTTGCCTGCGAACTGGCGGCGAAAAACGGCCTGCTCATGGACGTTCACTGCGATGAGACCGACGACGACCAGTCCCGCGGCCTGGAAACGCTGGCGACCAGAGCGCTGGAACTGGGGCTGAAAGACAAGGTCACGGCCTCTCACACCTGCGCAATGCATTCCTACAGCAATGCCTACGTGCTGAAACTGATGCGGCTCCTGAAGATGAGCGGGATCAATTTCGTGGCCAATCCGCTGGTCAATACCCATCTGGAAGGCCGCGCCGACACCTACCCGAAGCGCCGCGGCGTGACAAGGGTAAAGGAACTGACGGAAGCCGGGATCAACGTAGCCTTTGGCAATGACGATCTTTTCGATCCCTGGTATCCCATGGGCTGCGGCTCCATGCGGGATACGGTCTATCTGGGTCTGCACGCCGTGCAGATGATGGGCTACGGCGAGATCATGAACAGTTACCGCTTCGTCACGGAAAACGCGGCGAAGGTGCTGCACCTGGGCGAGACCTACGGCATCCGGAAAGGCAATCCTGCGAGCTTCGTCGCCATGGATGCCGGGAACTACCATGAGGCACTGAGCAAGAATGCACCGGTCGTCCTTTCCGTGAGAAAAGGAAAGGTGATTGCCCGCACGAAACCGGCGGTTCGCGAGATCGCGGAATAAGAAACAAAAAGGAACTTAATTGCGGAAGTTAGTTCCGCATAATCAAAACGCTTGGAATTGTGCGGAATTAAGCGCCGTGATGGGACTTTCCTTTTCCGCGTTTTAGGATT
>CACWLA010000003.1 GCA_902761665.1 uncultured Lachnospiraceae bacterium
AACGCCTGGCGGCGAGAAGGTCCTGAAATGCGCCAATACAATAAAGGATCTAGGGCGCAGACATGAGTCCATTTTCCCGGAACAGACGACCGGCGGCGGTACCCTGCAGGAAAAGTACAAGGCTTTCACCAAAGGCTCTGAGAAGGCGTGGACGGACCTGTTCAATAAGAACATATTTGACAAGAGCGGCGCCTTCGATGCGAGCCACGTCTTTGTCTTCCGGCTTAAGGCGGATTTCGTCGTCGGCGGGCTGCTGAATGCGGCGTCAGGTGCGGCGGGCAATTATGAGCGCTCCCACCGGGAAGTCTTCTCTTTCAGTTTGTTCCATGAAAAGAGCACTGCCTCCAAGTTCGAGGAAACGAATGTGTCAGACCTGCGGGCCGACTTCTATATCTTCGGTGCCGCCGGCATTCGGGCCGGGATCCGGCTGACCATCGCGGTGGGGCTCTTTGACACCCGGCTGGACAGTGCCGGCTTTGAATACGAGTGCGGCCTTTATACCCGCTTCTGGGGCTTTTTCTACGCCGGCATGGAAGCCCATAACGCCGGCCGGGACGGCACGACGACGGATGCCTTCTACGAGGGCGGGCTCCTGATAGAAGCCGGAGGCTATTACTGCGTAACGTTTTTTGCGCAGGCGGGCGACGGCGCCATTTCCTACCGGAAGATCGTCATGAGCGGTGAAAAACCCATCTTCAGTGCAGGGGCTGATACGGTCATAACGGATTTCAGCTATCAGGATGAAGAGAAGGAATTTGAGGCAGTTTATCCGGTCAATGAAAGAATGGCGCGCATTCCCGACTGGGTTTTCCTGATGAAAGGAATGCGCTTGAAGAGCGGTGCATCCGCGGAGGTCTCCCGGGCAGACCAGGATGCTGCCGAATTATATGACATCTCTTTCTCCGACCCGACGTATTCCTACCGCTTTGAAAACGGTGCCGGATATGTGTACCGGAATTCAGACGAAAGCGGCATGGGAATGATCACTATGACGCTGAAGTGGCGCGGCACCAGTTTTGAGCAGATGAGCCATGATCTGACAAGGACCCTGCATGTTTTATGGACCGCCAACCGGGTGACCATGCAGTTCCTGAACCGGGACGGGTCCGTATTCCATTCGATCTCCAGGATCGCAGGCGAGCCGATAGAAAAAAGAGACCTTCCGGGCCGGCCGGCAAGCCCCGGCTACAGGTTCCTCGGATGGGTCGGTCCCGACGGAAAGGATCTGAAGGAAATGCCCACTGTCATGCCGGAGACGGATACGGTCTATACGTCAAAATGGGAAGAAGGCACCGTTCCCGTCACCGTGGAATATCTGGAATTTGAGTGGGCTTACGGATCTCCGGATGCACCGTCGAACAAGCTCCGCAGCTGGAGGACGGATACCATTAAGGATCTTTTCTATCCCGGGGATAAGGTCGAAAACATCGTCGATATCCTGAAAGAAAAGCATCTGCTGGCAACGGAGCCGGACTATGATTTTGAAGGACAGTCTCCGCTTTTGTACTTCAGCATCGATGAGCAGTTCTCCAAACTGTCCTGCGACTCTGTGTCAGATACCGGAAGCACCGTCTTCGAGATCCGGATAGAATGGGCAGGCAACGTCATCACCTTCGATGATGGCGCGGGAAACATCACTAAGAAGAGAGTTGCGCCCGGCAGGACGATCGACTTCCCGTCTGTTTCCCGGCAGGGATATATCTTCGTCGGATGGCAGAACGAGGCGGGCGAGATGATCTCAATGGATAATCTGCCTGTCAGCACGAAGAACGAGACCTATACGGCTGTTTGGAAAATCATCCCGCCGACCTTTACGCTGGTGATCCAGTTTGTGAAGAGGGGTAAGGGGACAATGCCGTTTTACTTTGAGACTTATAAGACAATGTCGATAACCTGGGATTCTTATGAGATCTCAGTGCGGCAGCTGATCGACATGGCGGAAATGGGCGGATACTCCTACAACGCTACGTATTCCGGACGGAGCATCGATGACGTGGTGACCATTGCGCCGGACGGGACCATGGAGGTCTATCTGCGGTTCGATTGACAGGGGTCTCAGCCCTGCCCGCAAAAAGGGGTGTCTCTGCCGAAAAGGCAGAGTCACCCCTTTTTTTGCGTGTGACAAGGCCCGGGACGGCAGGTCCGCGGCCTCAGTTTTTGAAAATGCGCTTCCGGTACGCTGCGGGTGTGCAGCCGACCGTTTCGCGAAAGCATTGGATAAAGTAATTGACGGTATTGAAGGCGAGCCGGTCCGAGATCTCTCTGATGCTCAGGCCCGTGGATTCCAGCAGGAGTCTCGCGCGTTCCGCTTTCGCGCGGCGGACATAGGTACTGACGGACAGGCCGGTCTCTTTTTTGAACTTTTCCGTCAGATAGTATTCGGTATAGCCGGCCAGGGCGGCCAGGTCGGAGGTGCGGATCCTCCGGTCGAGGCTCAGGTCGATGTAATCGCAGCATTTCTGGACGGCATGAGAATAATCCGGATTCACGTGCAGACGGTGGACACGGAAGATGAAATCGTGGTACATGGCGTGGGCGAGCGCCGAGAGTTCTCCGGAATCCCGGCAGTTCTCGGCGGACTGAAGGTAGGAATCTCCCAGGGCGTAGGCCACCTCCGGGGAAAGACCGCCTTCCATCGCGGCGCGGCTCACCAGCGTCGTAAACACGACGATGCTGGTCTTCATCTGACGCAGGGGATCCTGTCCCTGCACGGGGACGCCGGGACTGAGAAGAGCGCTGTTCCGGAAGAACCCGTAGTAGTTGATGTTCCCCTCGCGAACCATCTGAAGCATGGCCTTCTCCGACAGATAGACCTTGTCCCGGTCCCGCTGCCCCGCGGAAGAGGGTTCCGGCAGTTTGTCATCGGGCGCGGCGCCCAGGGCTTCCAGACCGAGCTGCTGTCCGGTCAGCGTGTTGTGGATCATCAGGGCATAGCGGGTGAAGACGGCATAGGAAAGGACGGGCAGTTCCGGCAGCCGCCGGATGAGCCCCGCTGCCCAGGCGGCATTTTCCCGGCTGTGCATGTACGGGCGAAGGGCGGTGCGGAGCTGCCGCTCGGTCGGCGCCGCGTAAAATACAGGCCCGGCAGCGAAGATGAGCCCCCGGTCCCGCTCCGACTCGTAGCTTAACACCCACTGCATCCCGATGGGGGAGCCGATGATCCGCGGACGGAGTTCCTGCCGGTCCTGCGCGTACTCGATGAGCCGTTTCGAACCGCCCAGGATCCGGAACGCCTGTTCCAGGACCTCCCGTTCCGCCTCCGGGCAGGAGGTGGCAATGAAGCGGCCTTCCCGGTCGTAGCACCATACGTAAAACTTTTCGCTGTCGAGAATGAGACTTTGCAGCAACAGGAGATTTTGTTCTCCCTGTGTCATGCGGGGATCCATGCGAATGCCCTCCTTTGCCGATAACACCTTGATTTCATTATAATCCGCAGCATTCGGCTGTGCAAGAAATTTTCCTGAATTATTGTAATTATTCCTTAGTTTTTGCGTTTACGGCGTCTTCCCCGTTCTTATATGATAAACGCAGCAGTTCCAAAGAACTTAAAAAAAGGGGATACGTAAATGACAAACGCAAAACTCAGCGCGAGTGAGATCGACGGTGTGCAGTACCGCCGCGCGAAACTGTGGCAGATCATTCTGGTCGCCTTCAACGCATTCAACGGCATGGCCATGTACTTTCTCATCGGTCTGGCCAGTTATTCTGCCAGCATCGGCTATGGGATCGCAACCGTGATGGTGGGCGGCCTGCTGACTTTTACCCGTATTTTCGACGCGGTCACCGACCCGCTGCTTGCCTTTCTGTATGACCGGGTCAACACGCCCTTCGGCAAAGTCCGTCCGCTCATGCTGCTCGGCTGGGCCATCCAGAGTGCCGGCGTGCTGTGCATGTTCAACTTCTTTTCCAGCAAAGGCCACGGCGTCGGTATGTTCCTGCTGTTCTACATCATTTACGTCATCGGCTATACCATGGTCAACATGACCGCGCAGACGCTGCCCGCCCTGATGACCAACGATCCCAAGCAGCGCCCCACGGTCGGCGTGTGGCAGACAGCCCTGAATTACATCACCCCGATGGCGCTGAACATCGTGGTTTATACCAAACTCATGCCCGCGATGGGCAACAGTTTCAATCAGGCCTTTCTGAACACCACTGCCTGGCTGTGCGTCGGCCTGTCCTTCATCGGCGTGATCCTGGTGTGCATAGGCATCTCTGCCTATGACAAGCCCGAGAATTTCAAAGGCATCGGCAGGACTGAACGGCTTAAGTTCAAAGACATGTGGGCCGTGCTCAGCAAAAACAAGCCCCTTCAGAGTTACATTATCTCCGCGTCTTCCGACAAGATCGCCCAGCAGGCAGCCTCTGCTTCCATCGTTGGCACCATGCTTAACGGCATCCTCATCGGCGACATGGGACTGGGCACTACGCTCAGCGCCATCGGCATGTTCCCTTCCATTGTTTTTGCGGTCCTCGGCGCGCGTTATGCCGGTAAGCACGGGAACAAGGAATCCATCGTGGCATGGACTCGTTTCAGCATCTTTGCCAACATGGCGATGATCGCCTTCTTCATTGCCGTCCGTTTCACCGTGGGCACCACGGCAATCTCTCAGTCAATGATCTTCAAGATCCTCTTCGTTGTACTGACCTTCGCGGTGAACGGCTTCTCCATGGGCGTCACCACGGCCAATACCGGCTTCATGGCCGACCTGATCGACTTTGAACTGGACCGCAGCGGCAAATACATTCCCGCCGTGGTCTCCGGAACCTACAGTCTGGTTGACAAGATCGTCTCCTCCTTCTCGGCAGCCATTGCCACCGGCTGCGTAGCTCTCATCGGCTATACTGCCTCCATGCCGCAGCCCACCGACAAGGCGACCGACGGCGTATTCTGGATGACGATGTTCCTGCGCTACGGTCTGGCGATCCTGGGCTTTATCTGCACACTGCTTGCCATGCGCCGCTGCCGCCTCGGCAGACCTGAAATGGTAGAAGTGCAGAAGCGCATCGCCGATAAGAAAGCGGCTGCCCAGGCGGAACTTCTCGGGAAGGAACTGCACAGGGGAGATACCGAAAATGCGTAAGATAATTCCGCTTACCGGGGGATGGCGGTTCCTGAAAGCCGCCGTCCCCGTGGAAACGGCCCTGCAGTTTGCTTCGCGCGGCGAGGCGGTAACGCTTCCCCACACCTGGAACGCGGCCGACGGCCAGGACGGCGGCAACGACTACTACCGCGGCAGATGCTGGTACGTGCGCGAACTGACGGCGGAAGAATGCGCCGGCGAGCGGCTGTTCCTTGAGGTGAACGGCGCGGCGCACACGGCCGAGGTTTATCTTAACGGCAGGAAACTTGCGCGGCACGAAGGCGGCTACTCCGCCTTCCGGGCGGAACTGACCGGAGCGCTGGCGGAAAAGAACACGCTGGCGATCTCCGTGGACAACAGCGACAGCGACCGCGTCTATCCGCAGAAAGCGGACTTTACCTTCTACGGCGGCCTCTACCGCGCGGTCAACCTGATCGCCGTACCGGAGGAACATTTCGAACTGACCGAAGACGGCGCGCCCGGGATCCGTGTTACGACGGCCGTCGATCTGGAAAAACGCTGCGCTGTCATCACGGTGGAGACGAAGCATAACGGCAGCACCGTGGAGATCACGGTCAACGGCGAGACGAAGACTGCGGCGCATACGGCGGAGTTCGTGATCGAAAACGTCCGTCTCTGGGACGGCGTCAATGATCCGTATCTGTATACGGCGGCCGCGAAGCTGCCTTCCGGCGACGAGGTATCCTGCCGCTTCGGCTGCCGCGTGTTTGCCTGCGATCCCGAAAAAGGCTTCTTCCTCAACGGCCGCAGCTATCCCCTCCGCGGCGTCTCCCGCCACCAGGATCTTAAGGGAAAGGGCAATGCCCTGTCGTATGAAGATCACGCGGCCGACATGGCGGTCATCCGGGAACTCGGGGCGAATACACTGCGTCTTGCCCATTACCAGCACGCGCAGGAATTCTACGATCTCTGCGACGAAAACGGCATCGTGGTCTGGGCGGAGATCCCCTATATCACCCTGCACATGAAAAACGGCCGGGAGAACACGCTCTCGCAGATGCGCGAACTGATCGCCCAGTGCTGCAATCATCCCTGCATCGCGGTGTGGGGGCTCTCGAACGAGATCACCGCGGCCAGCGCCGTGGATGAAGATCTTCTGGAAAACCACCGTCTGCTGAACGATCTCTGCCACCGGATGGATCCCACACGGCTTACCACCATGGCGAACGTTTTCATGCTGGAGACCGACAGCCCCATCCTGGAGATCCCGGACATCAACAGCTACAACCTCTACTTCGGCTGGTATCTGGGCGAGCTGGAGCAGACGGACGAGTTCTTTGACGAATATCACGCGAAGTACCCGGAGCGGGTCATCGGCTTTTCCGAATACGGGGCTGACGCGAACCCTGCCTTCCATTCCTCCCGTCCCGAAAAGGGCGACTATACCGAGGAATATCAGGCACTCTACCACGAGCACATGCTCCGGATGATCGAGGCGCGGCCTTACCTTTGGGCGACCCATGTGTGGAACCTCTTTGATTTTGCTGCCGACGGGCGCGACGAGGGCGGAAAGCATGGCGAGAACCAGAAGGGGCTCGTGACCTTCGACCGGAGCCTCAAAAAGGATGCCTTTTATCTCTACAAGGCTGCCTGGAACCGGACGGAGCCGTTCGTCCATCTCTGCGGCAGACGTTATGTCAATCGCTGCGAGGAGGAGACGGAGATCAAGGTCTACTCCAACCGGTCGTCGGTAACCCTCTTCGTTGACGGTGCCGAAGCCGGCACGCAGGTAGGCCGCACGGTCTTCACCTTCCGCATCCCTTTGTCCGGTGAGCATGAGATCCGCGCCGAGGCAGACGGCTGCAGCGACGAGATGCGCATCCGCCGCGCTGATGCGCCGGATGAAAGTTATATTTTCAACAAGGCCGCCGCTTCCGTCACCAACTGGTTTGATGCGGACGAGATCGATCCCGCCTGCTTCTCGGTCAATGACACGCTGGGCGAGATCCGCGAACATCCGCAGGCCGGCGCCGTTGTTAACGCCATGATGGCGAAAGGTGCTTCCGAGCGCGGCGACGTGGCCGAAGCTGTCAAGGACAATCCTGCGCTGCAGCGCATGATGGGCCGCATGACCATGCTGAGCCTTTTAAAGCAGGGCGGCGCCGATGAAGAAAGCATCAAACAGCTGAACCGCGTATTGCAGGGAATAAGGAAGCAGATATGAAAACAGCCGTACAGCAGATCATGCTCGGTTCCGTGACAGGAAAGGAGCAGGAGGCAAGAGAAGTTTTGCGCAGGATCAGGGCCGCCGGATACGACGGCCTTGAACTGAACCGCTTCATGATCCATCCGTCGTCCCTGATGGTCCGCCTGATGACGAGGGCTGCCGGAATGCCCACCGGAAACGGCGGGAATCTGGACTGGCACGGCCTGCTTCGGGAGAGCGGCCTTGCCGTCATCAGCCTGCACGCCGACCTCGGCTCCCTGGAGCGGGAGGCGGGCGCCGTTGCCGAGGAAGCGAAAAGCTTCGGCACAGACAAGGTGGTCATCACGGGGATGTACCGCTTCGACTACAGTGACGAGGCGGCCGTGCGTGAACTGGCGAAACGCCTGGACCGGGCGGGAGAGGCGCTGAAGGCGCAGGGGATCGAACTCCTGTACCACAACCACAACGTGGAACTCCTGCAGCTAAGGCCCGGGCTTCGTGCTTATGACGTTCTGATTGAAGACACCGATCCGTCTTTCGTGAACTTTGAGTTTGACAGCTACTGGTTTGCGGACGGCGGCGCAGACGCGAAGGCCTGGATGACGAGGCTGGGACGCCGCATGAAGCTCTGGCACGTGACCGACCGCGGCTCCCGGCAGAGCGGCCCCGCGATGACGCCGATCCTTAAGGCGGACAGCATGGAACTCGGCACCGGGAACATGGATCTGGACGGGCTGTGGGAGATCGCCGTGAAGAACGGCGCGGAAGCAGCCGTCCTGGAAAGCCATAAGAACTGGATCGGGAAAGACCCGGTAAAGAGCCTGGAACTGAGCGCGAAGTGGCTTGGTGCGAGGGACTGAGATGAGCATGATACGGAATAAGATGCCTGCACTCTGGCAGGCAAAGTGGATCGACCCGGAGCTGCCGCACGATAAGGACGCGCGGCAGCCGGCTTCCGTTCTCCGGCGTCTGTTTACGGCAGAGAAGACGGAAAACGCGGTCCTGTACATCACCGGCCACGGCCTGTATGAAGCGCGGCTGAACGGACGGCGGGTGGGAAATTTCGTCCTGGCCCCCGGCACCGGGGACTATGCGAAACGCCTTACCGTACAGGCTTATGAGGTTTCCGGCCTGCTGAAGGAGGGCGAAAACGAACTGACGGTCACCCTCGGTGACGGATGGTACCGCGGCAGTGTCGGCATTGACGGGCTGCGAAACTATTATGGCGATGACCTTGCCCTCCTTTGCCAGCTGGAGGCTGACGGAAGGCCGGTCCTCTGCAGCGACGAAACGTGGCAGGCGTCTCAGAGCGGTCCCACGCGGGAAAACGACCTGCAGCAGGGGGAAGCTTACGACGCCCGCCGGGAGGAGATCGCGGACTGGCACGGCGTGACGCTGCGGGACTTCGGCTTTATGAATCTCGCGCCGACCGAGAGCGTGCCGGTCGTGGAAAACGAACGCTTTCCGGGCAGGATCTTCACCGCGCCGAACGGGGAGACAGTGATCGACTTTGGACAGAACCTGGCCGGATACACGGAGCTTCGCGTGACGGCGAAGGCCGGACAGAAGATCACGCTCTGGCACGGGGAAACGCTGGACGAAAACGGGAACTTCACGCAGGCGAACTTCGATCCCGGCGAGCGAAATAAGAGCGGCATCCCGCAGAAACTCGAATATGTCTGCAAGGACGGGCTGAACGTCTGGAAGCCGTCCTTTGCGGTCTTCGGCTTCCGCTATGCGAAAATAGAGACGGATATCGACCTGGCGGACGCGGCTTTTACCGCGATTGCCGTCTATTCGGAGATGCCGCAGACCGGCTTCTTCGCATGCGGCAATGCGGATGTGAATCGTCTTTTCCAAAACAGCCTCTGGAGCATGCGTTCCAACTTCTGCGACATTCCGACCGACTGCCCCACAAGGGAGCGGGCGGGATGGACCGGTGATGCGGGCGTCTTCACTCCGACGGCGGTTTATCTTGCGGACTGCCTGCCGGTCCTCCGCAAGTGGCTGGGCGAATGCCGCCTGGCCCAGAAGGAGGACGGGCTGGTGCAGAACATCGCCCCGGTGAACAACAGCGGCAGCATGATCTCCAACCTGCTGCAGGGCTCTGCCGGATGGGGTGACGCCTGCATTCTCGTGCCCTGGGCGCTCTACGAGGCTTACGGGGACAGGACGATCCTGGAAGAGAATTATGACATGATGTGCCGCTGGCTGGATCACTGCGAAAAGAGAGCCCGGAAAACGCGGCCGCATAATCTCCTTAACCCGTATCATAAATATCTGGTGGATGAGGGCTTCCACTTCGGCGAGTGGTGCCAGCCTGACGTGGACAACGGCGCTGCCATGAAGAAGAACATGATGCTCGGCGCGCCGGAGGTGGCTACGGCCTACTTCTTCCGCTCCGCGTCTCTTCTGGCTCAGATCGCGGAGATCCTGGAGAAGCCGGAGGATGCGAAGCGTTTTGCGGAGATCGCCGAAAACGCAAAGAAGGCCTACCGCCATGCCTGTACGAAAAACGGGGAGATCCGCTCCGACCGCCAGTGCGAATACGTGCGTCCGATCGCCTTCGGCCTGCTGGACGGAAGTGAGGTCCGGAAAGCGGCCGACGCGCTGAACGGTCTGGTGGTAAAGAACGGGTATCACCTGAACACGGGCTTTCTCTCCACGCCCGACCTCTGCCGGGTGCTGGCGGAGAACGGACACGCAGACACGGCTTACCGCCTGCTGCTGCAGACCGGCTGTCCTTCGTGGCTCTATGCCGTGAAGAAGGGCGCGACCACGGTCTGGGAGACCTGGGACGGCATCCGCGCCGACGGCACGGTGCACGATTCCCTGAACCATTATTCCTACGGAGCCGTCACCGGCTGGCTCTTCGGCGGCGTCTGCGGAATCTCCCTGAAGGCGGGAAAACTTACGGTAAAACCGCAGCCCGGTCGGGAACTGGGCTTCGCGAAAGCCCGTTGGGAGTCGCCCGTCGGGACGATCCGGAGCGAGTGGGAATACCGGGATGACAAGCTGATCTTTGACATTTCCGTCCCCGTTCCCGCGCTGATCGAACTTCCGGACGGAACGTGCCGCGAGGTAAAGGAGGGAACGTATCACGATGAAATACTTCTGTAATCCCATCAACGTCAGTTACCGCTATCAGTTCAACGCCGACCCGCGCCGGCACGGGACGCTGCAGATCTGCCGGGAAGCGGCGGATCCTTCCATGATCGCCTTCCGGGGGCGCTATTACATCTTCGCCTCCATGACGTTAGGCGTCTGGGTCTCCGACGATCTGGCAAACTGGGAGAATCACCGCCTGCCGGATGAGCTGCCCCTCTACGACTATGCCCCCGACGTGCGGGTGTTCGGAGACTGGGTATATTTCTGCGCTTCCAACCGGGAGCACGCCTGCGATCGCTGGCGGACGAAGGACATCCTGAACGGGCCTTACGAAAGGATCGAGGGCAGTTTTCCGTTCTGGGATCCCAATCTTTTTGCGGACGACGACGGCCGCGTGTATTTCTACTGGGGCTGCTCCAATGAGACGCCTGTTTACGGGGTGGAACTGGATCCCGTGACCATGCAGCCCGTCGGGGAGAAGAAGGAACTGATCTTCGGCCATCCCCATGCCATCGGCTACGAACGCATCGGCGAAGACAACAGCACCCTTCCTGCCTCCGAAGAGGAGGTGGAGGCGAAATACCGGGCGTTCGTGAAGGCCGGCCCCGTGCCGGAGGAAATGCTGCCGGCGGAGGTGAAGCCTCTTATCCGCGGCATGTTCACCAACAAGCCATATATTGAAGGCGCGTGGATGGACAAACATGAAGGCCGATACTTCCTCCAGTACGCGGCGCCGGGTACTCAGTACAACACCTATTCCGACGGGGTCTATGTCGGGGAGAGCCCTCTGGGGCCTTTCCGGCTCGCGGAAAACAACCCTTATTCGTACAAGCCCGGCGGATTCCTGCCCGGCGCGGGCCACGGCTCTACCATGCAGGATGTGCAGGGGAACCTGTGGCACACGGCGACCATGCGGATTTCCGTGAACCACGATTTCGAGCGCCGTGTCGGCCTCTGGCCGGCCGGTTTCGACAAGGACGGCGAGCTGTTCTGCAATCAGCGCTACGGCGACTGGCCGATGAGCGTTTCGGGCGCCGCGGAAGACCCCTGGAGGGATCCCGCCTGGATGCTGCTGAGCGCCGGAAAGAAGGCTTCGGCCTCCTCTTTCGTCCCCGGCAGGGAACCGGAAAAGGCGACGGAAGAAAACGTACGGACCTGGTGGCGCGCGGCGGAGAACGGCCCTGACGAATGGCTCTCTGTCGATCTGGGCAGGGTCTTTGACGTTCACGCCGTGCAGATCAACTTTGCCGATGACGGACTTGACGTCCCGTGCCCGGGAGAGATCCGTCCCGGTTCGCAGGCGAGGTACATCGACGAGGCGGATCACGTCACCCGGTGGAAACTGGAAGGGTCGGCGGACGGAGAGACCTGGTTTGTCATTGAGGATAAGTCCGATGCGCGGACCGATCTCAGCCACGACCTCATCGTGCGCGAGGAAGGCTTTACCGCACGGTATCTGCGCCTGAGTGAGATGGCCGTGCCTTACGGGCAGGCACCCTGCATTTCCGGCCTGCGCGTATTTGGCTGCGGGGACGGCGAAAAGCCCCGCGTTCCGCAGTTTCGTGCCGAACGTACCGGCGATCTGGACATGACGGTCGATATTGCGGACCAGCCAGACACCCTCGGCTTCAACATCCTCTTCGGCAGCAGCCCGGAGAAGCTTTACCACAGTTATATGGCCTTCGCGCCCGGTGCCCGCAGGGTCGGCGCGCTGATCAGGGGCAGAGAATATTACGTCCGGGTGGATGCGTTCAACGAAAACGGGATCACGGAGGGAACCTGCGTAAAACTGAGCGGACGGGAGGAGATAAGATGAACTTTCCCAAAGATTTCATGATCGGTGCGGCGACGGCCGCGCATCAGGTGGAAGGAAACAACATGCACAGCGATTACTGGGCACAGGAACAGCTGCCGCACACCAGCTTTGCCGAACCGAGCGGGATCGCCTGCGACCACTATAACCGCTATGAAGAGGACATCCGGCTCCTGGCGGATGCGGGACTGAATGCCTACCGTTTTTCCGTGGAATGGGCGCGCATCGAGCCGGAAGAAGGGAAATTCGACGAAAACGAGATCGAGCATTACCGGAAGGTCATTGCCTGCTGCCGGGAAAACGGCGTGGAGCCCATCGTGACGCTGATGCATTTTACCAGCCCCGTCTGGCTGATCCGCAAGGGCGGCTGGGAAGCCGAGAGCACCGTGGAGGATTTCCGGCGCTACGCGGCTTACGTGGCGGAGAAACTGGGCAGCGAACTGAAATATGTCTGCACCATCAACGAAGCCAACATGGGGCTGCAGCTGGCGGCGATCGCGAAACGCTTCCGGCTGATGGCCGAACAGGCGGCAAAGAGCGCGAAGAGCGCCGAAGGCAGCGTGCAGGTGGGCATGAACTTCGAGAAGATGATGGAAAACATGAAGTATGCCGCCATGGAAAATGCCGAAATCTTCGGGACGCCGCAGCCGCAGGTATTCGTTTCCTCCCGCACCCCGGAGGGCGACGCACTGGTCCTGCGCGCGCACCGGGCTGCCAAAGAGGCCGTCAAAGCCCTTTACCCGGAGATCAAAGTCGGCATCACCCTGTCCCTGCACGATCTGCAGGCCCTGCCCGGCGGCGAGAAGTTCGCCGAAGACGCCTGGGAGGAGGAATTCCGTCACTATCTGCCTTACATTCAGGACGACGACTTCCTCGGCGTGCAGAACTACACCCGGACGCAGTACGGTCCGCAGGGACAGCTCCCCGCTCCCGAAGGCGCGGAACTTACGCAGATGGATTATGAATTCTATCCGGAAGCACTGGAGCACGTGATCCGGAAGGTCCGTGAGGATTTCAAGGGGGATCTGATCGTTACGGAAAACGGCGTGGCCGTGTCCGACGACAGCCGCCGCGTGGAATTCATCCGGCGGGCGCTTCGTGGCGTGGAAAACTGCATCTCCGACGGTATTCCGGTGAAGGGCTACTGCTACTGGAGCCTGATGGACAACTTCGAGTGGCAGAAGGGTTTTTCCATGACCTTCGGGCTCATCGCCGTGGACCGCGCGACGCAGAAACGGACGCCGAAGGAAAGCCTGGCGTTCCTGGGAAGTCAGAGAAAATGACGGGACGGGCAGGAACTGCCTGATTTTAAGCCGCCGGTGACCGGCAGGAAAAACAAAACCGCTGAAGGACATCCATGACGGATCTCCTTCAGCGGTTTTTATTGCAGTCTTTTTGTCTACGATGCGAAATGGAAGATGATCCCGACGACGGCGGAGGCGGCGAGGAAGACCACGGGATGGAGCTTCCCGATCTTCTTCAGCCAGGCGGGGGCTTTTAAGGCCTTGATGCCGCCGAGGTTCATGAGGAGCCAGAGGATCACCGCCAGGATGACGGCCTGCCAGCGGATCTGCGGAAGACCGGTTTCGCCGGCCGCCTTCGGGAAGGTCAGGGCGATTACGGCCACGCTCAGGCAGGCGGCGGCGATCAGGCCGGTCGAGGCGGGGCGGAGCCCGTAGAAGGCAGCCTGCACGTACTTATTGTCCTTGAAGCGCTTCAGGATGCGCGCAACGATCAGGATCACGATGACCGAGGGGCAGATCAGACCCAGGGTCGCGGTAACGGCGCCGGGAACGCCGCGGACCAGGAAGCCCGCGTAGGTGGCCATGTTGACGCCGATGGGGCCGGGGGTGCATTCGGAAATGGCGATCATGTCAGCCAGCTGGTCAGTGGTGAACCAGCCGGTCCTTGCGGACATGTCCTGCAGGAAGGGGAGAGTCGCGAGGCCGCCGCCGATCGCAAAAAGGCCGGTCTTGAAGAATTCAAAGAAGAGTCTGAGATAGATCATTTCTTTCCCTCCTTTGCCAGCAGGACCTTCGCGACGATGCCGGTGACGCCGGCGCAGAGGACGAAGACGATGGGGGAAAGGTCAAGAAGGACCGAGGCCGCCAGGACCGCGATGCAGATGCACAGGGTCAGGGCGTCCTTTACGGAGGCTTTTCCGAGCTTGACCACGGCGTTCAGGATCAGGACGAACACGCAGACGCGGATGCCCGCGAAGGCGTCCTTCACCACCGCCAGATCGGCGAAGTTGCTGATGAAGGCGGCAATGACCGAGATGATGACCAGGGAGGGGAATACGACGCCGAGCGTTGCGGCGATGCCGCCGAGGATGCCCCTGTTCTTGCTGCCGATGAAGGTCGCAGTATTGACGGCAATGACGCCGGGCGTGCACTGGCCGATGGCGTAGTAGTCCATCAGCTCTTCCTCAGTCGCCCAGCCGCGCCGTTCCACGACTTCGCGCTGCAGCATGGGCAGCATGGCGTAGCCGCCCCCGAAAGTGAGTCCGCCTATCCGGGCGAAGGTAAGAAACAGATCAAACAATTCTTTCATGATATCTCCGGAGAGTAAAATCTTATGCAGGGATTATATCCGGCTTCGGAAGAAATGTCCATATGCCGCCCGAAGAAATCCTGCGCCAAGGCGGCAAAAGAAAGCGATGACAAGGCTTGAAAAGTATGATAAAATATGTTTACTGAAAATTCGGGTGCGTGGCAGCCGGCATTTGCCGGGCTGTCGGAGAGCCCTGGAAGGAGTTCTGCAGATGAGTAATATTGATCACCGGAAGGCAATGGAGGCCGGTCAGAACGCACTGACCGCTCTTCGCAGTGTTGAAAAAGCCCTGGATACAGCGAAAAAACTGGGGATCGTCGATATTGTCAGCACCAGCACGATTTTCGCGACACTGAAGAGAGGCCGGGTAAATAAGGCAAGGGAAAGTGTCGCTCTGGCGAAAACCGAGCTGCAGTCTTTTGAAAACGAACTCAAGGCGCTGGGGGATGTCGGGAATATCGATCTGGATGCGGATGATTTCCTTGAGGCTGCCGATGCCTTTGTCGGTGAAGATCCGTTCAATGCCGTATCGCAGAATCGCCTTAAACAGATTAAGGAAGCCGTGCAGCAAGCCATCGGCGGCGTGGAAAGCATGCTGGAGAAGTTATAAATCGCAGTTTGGCGGCAGCGGCATTCGTGTGCGCCGTCCGAAAAGCACCGCAAATACGGAAAAAGCGCTCCCGCGTACAGGCGGGGGCGCTTTTTTGTCGGCATGCAGGGCTGAGAGCCAGGCAGCAGGGAGCGGCCTGTTCAGGCGAGCGGCCGGTTCATGCTGCCGCTCGAAAAGCCGTCCAGGTCAAGCGTGACGTAGCGGAAACCGAGCGAGCGCAGGTATCCGGCGATCTCTGTCCGGTTTTCGGCAAGGAAGAGGATCTTATCCGGCATGACTTCGATCCGGGCAAGGTCGCCGTGCAGGCGGACGCGGAGCTGGCGGAGCCCCATGCTCCGGAGCTTTTCTTCGGCTTTTTCCACCATCTCCAGCCGCTCCCTGTCGATCGCTTCACCGTAGACGAAGCGCGAGGCGAGGCAGGCGTAAGAGGGTTTGTCCCAGGTGGGGAGGCCGATCTCGCGGGAAAGCGCGCGGATCTCCTGCTTGCCGAGGCCGGCGTCCCGGAGAGGGCTCAGAATGCCGAGCTCGGCGATCGCCTTCATGCCCGGGCGGTAGTCGCCCAGGTCGTCCGTGTTGGAGCCTTCGGCAACGTACGGGATGCCGAGGGCTTCTGCTTTCTCCAGAAAGAGGGCAAACAGCGCTTTCTTGCAGCGGTAGCACCGGTCCGGCGGGTTCGCCGCGACCCCTTCGACCGACAGGACGTCCGCGGTGACGACAAAGTGCCGGATCCCGTGTTCGCGGCAGAAGAGGACGGCTTCGTCCTGCTCCCGGGCGGGAATGAAAACGGACTGCGCCGTTACGGCGACGGTCTTGTCTCCCAGAACGTCTGCGGCCGTTTTCAGGAGGAAGGTCGAATCCACCCCGGCTGAAAAGGCGACGGCAACGCTGCCAAGCGCCGCAAGACTGCGGCGGAGCGCCTCATTTTTTTCGTGAAGAACGTCCATTATTTTTCTCCGGGCAGTGATTCCCGGACCAGCGCCTGCGCTTCGGCAAGGCTGATCCCGCGGGAAAGAGCGATCTTCTTCAGATCTTCGAATTCGAGCTTAGTCCGGACCGCACCGTAGCCGGAGGAGATCTTCTGTCTGACCTCGCCGTAGGGGGTGGCAAGGACTTCTTCGCGGCGGTCCAGGACATAGCGGGTCATTGTGCTTTCCCGGACGCCGATCGTGGTCGTGTGCCGGAAAAGAAGAGACAGCATCCGTTCCCGGTCCGCCGGTGCGCACATGACGCGCAGGAGGAGCCCGGGACGGTTCTTTTTCATGCCGATCGGAACGGTATAGACGTCGCGGGCGCCGGCTTCGAGAAGGCGCTCCATGGCGAAGCCGACGGCCTCGCCGGTCATGTCATCCACGTTGCAGGAAAGTTCGATGATGCTGTCCGTGGACCCTTCGCCGGTGCCGAGGAAGGCGCGGAGGCAGTTGGCCCGCGGGAAATCTTTTTTACCGCAGCCGTATCCGCTGCGTTCGGTCCGCATCGGGGGCATTGGGCCGAACCTGTCCGCGAAACGGACTAAGAGTGCGGCGCCGGTGGGAGTGCAGAGCTCGCCCTGAATGCTGCCGCCGTAAACGGGGCAGCCGCGAAGGAGCAGTTCGGTCGCGGGGGCGGGCACCGGCAGGATGCCGTGTGCGCAGCGGACAGTTCCGCTGCCGACGTGAACGGGGGAAACCACCGTTTCGTCAGGCGCGATCTCATGCATCAGCAGGCAGACCGCCGTGACGTCCGCGACGGCGTCCATGGCGCCGACCTCGTGGAAATGGACCTCCTCCACGGGCCTTCCGTGGACCTTGCTTTCCGCTTCCGCGATCGTCCGGTAGACGGCGATGACGTTTTCCTTAACGTCTTCGGGGAGCGGCAGGCCGTTCACGATGCGTTCGATGTCGGACAGATGCCGGTGGATATGGCCGTGAGGCTCCGCAGCGGCATGCTCATGGGGGTGTTCGTGCGCAGAGGCATCCGCCGCGCCGTCGGCACCTTCCTCCTCTCCGTCAACGTACACATGCATGTGCGTGCCCGAGATGCCGCACTTTATTGCACTTTCCTTTTCAAAACGGACGCCGGGGATCCCGAGGGCGTTCAGCCTCACGAGGAAGGCGTCTGGATTGGGGAGCAGTTCCAGCAGGGCAGCGGTGAGCATGTCACCGGCAGCGCCCATGCTGCAGTCCAGATATAAGATCTTCATTTCGGGACCTCCATGTGGTTGATCATGGCCGCAAGGTACCCGGCGCCGAAGCCGTTGTCGATGTTGACGACCGAAACGCCGCTTGCGCAGGAATTCAGCATGGACAGAAGAGCGGTGATCCCTCCGAAGGCGGCGCCGTAGCCGACGCTGGTCGGGACCGCGATCACCGGGCAGTCGGCCAGGCCGCCGATCACGCTGGCAAGGGCGCCTTCCATCCCGGCGACGGCAATGATCACGGAGGCCTTCATGACCTCCTCCTTGTGGCTGAGCAGGCGGTGGATCCCGGAAACACCCACGTCATAGAGACGCAGGACTTCGTTGCCCAGAAATTCGGCCGTGAGCGCGGCTTCTTCGGCAACGGGAATGTCGCTGGTCCCGCCGGTCGCGACGACGATGCGTCCGATGCCGCCGGCTGGCGCCGCATCCCCGCAGTAAGCGACACGTGCCGTGTCAAAATAGCGGATCGGGACGGCAGCCGAGACTGCGTCCGCGGCTTCGCGGGAAAGCCGGGTGATCAGGATGCGGTCCTGGCCGTGCTTTTGCATGCTCCGGAGGATCCCGAGGATCTGCTCCGGCGTCTTCCCGGCGCCGTAAACGACCTCCGGGAAGCCCTGGCGGGTCCTCCGGTGCAGGTCGACCTTGGCAAAGCCGATATCGTCAAACGGTTCCGTCTTAAGCTTTAGCAGCGCGTCGTCGACCGAGAGCGTGCCTTCGCGGACGGATTCAAGAATTTCCTTTACTTCGCTTTTCAACGCAGTTTCCTCTTTCATTGCGGATGCATCCATTATACATAGAACGGGAAGTCTTTTCAATTGCGGAAAACAGGCGGTTTTCGGACAAAACCGGTCCTGCGCGCCGATTTACATCCCCCTGGGGGGCTTGCGGGCGGTCTCCGGTTCTTTCTATAATGTGGAGGAAGAACAAAAGGAGGCGTATCCCATGCATATGGCAGATGCTTTGCTGGCTCCCGCCGTCGCGGCGACCATGTACGTGGCGTCAGGCACAGTTGCCGGCATTTCCCTTCACAAACTGAAAAAAGAAGATGAACCGCAGAAACTTCCGGTCATGGCCGTGACGGCTGCGCTGGTCTTTGCCGGTCAGATGATCAACTATACGATCCCCGGAACGGGGTCCTCGGGACACATGTGCGGCGGCATGCTGCTTTCCGCCCTGCTCGGACCGCAGGCAGGGTTTTTGTCAATGATCGTCATACTGGCGATCCAGTGCCTGTTCTTCGCCGACGGCGGACTGATGGCACTGGGCGCCAATATCTGGAACATGGCCTTTTACGGCTGCTTCGTTGGCTATTACCTGATCTGGCGGCCGATCGTGAGAGGCAGATGGTTCGGTACCGGCAAGGGAGCGATGCGGGGCCGCATCATTGCGGCATCGGTCATCGGCTGCATTCTGACGCTGCAGCTCGGCGCTTTCTCGGTCGTTCTGGAAACCAGCCTTTCCGGGATCACGGAACTGCCGTTCGGCGCGTTCGTCAGCCTGATGCAGCCGATCCATCTGGCCATTGGCCTCGTGGAAGGCCTGATCACGGCGGCTGTTCTCAGCTTTGTCTTTGAGACGAGACCTGAACTGCTGCGCGACGTCAAAGACGCGGAAGGCGGCCTGAAGAGCAAATGGTCACTGGGATCGGTCGTTGCCGTCCTGGCGGCGGTGACGCTCGTCGTGGGGGGCGGCCTGAGTCTGCTCGCCAGCGCCAACCCGGACGGCCTGGAATGGGCCCTGTTCGGCAACGAGGAAGAAGGCTACGCGGCAAACATGGGCCTCGACGAAGAGAATTTCGGTGTCTCAAGCGACATTGCGGATAAGGCAGGAAGCATTCAGGAGGCAACTTCCTTCCTGCCGGACTATGCTTTCCCGGACAGCGAGAGCCCTGCCGGAACGACGGTCTCCGGCATCGTCGGCTCCGCAATCGTGGCCGGTGTCGCCGTACTGATCTGCCTTGCCGGCGGCTTCTTCCGGAAGAAAAAGACGAAAACGGCCTGAAGCTGAAACGAAAGGCAGGGGGCGCTGACGCGCTCCCTGTTTTTCCGTCATGAGGAACGGACAATGAACAAGATGGAGAGGGCTCTGAATGAGCTGGGAACGATGGACGAACTGGCTGTACGGGATTCGCCGGTCCACCGCCTGCATCCCGCGGCGAAGCTGCTTGCCGCCGCGGCATACATCGTCACCGTCATGTCATTTCATAAATACGCGCTGAGCAGCCTGGTCCCCATGCTGCTCTGGCCGGTGCTGCTTTTCCAGATCAGCGGGATCCCGGTCCGGACCTGCTTTTACAAGCTCCGCATCGTTCTGCCGCTCGTGATGGCGGTCGGCCTGTTCAATCCTTTTTTCGACCGGGAGATCCTCTTCCGGATCGGCAGCGTCCCGGTCTCCGGCGGCGTCGTCAGCATGCTGACGCTGATGCTGAAAGGCGTCCTGTGCCTCATGGCTTCCTTCCTGCTGGTGGCGTCGACGCCCTTCGACCGGATCTGCGCCGCGCTCCGCGCCCTGCACGTGCCGGGAATGATCGTGACCCTGCTCCTTCTCACCTATCGCTACGTGGGCGTCATGACGGAAGAACTCGCGGTAATGACGAATGCCTATCATCTGCGTGCGCCCGGCCAGAAAGGGATCCATGTTTCGGCCTGGGGCTCCTTCCTGGGGCAGTTGCTTCTCCGCAGCATGGACAGGGCGCAGGAACTGTATTCGAGCATGCTTCTTCGGGGCTACGACCGGGAGTTCCGCTACGCCTCGCCGCCGAGCTTTGCGCTGCGGGACGCCCTGTACCTCGTCTGCAGCATCGCTTTTTTCCTTCTTCTTCGCTTTGTCAACGTTTCAGGGCTGCTGGGTCAGCTTTTCGTGAGGTAAGTCCCATGATCGAATTCAGTCACGTCAGTTTTGCCTATGAACCCGGAAAGGAAGTGATCCGGGACCTGTCCTTCCGCCTGGAGGACGGGGAATCCGTCGGCCTCATCGGCGCGAACGGCGCCGGAAAGTCCACGGTCATGAAGCTGCTCCTCGGCCTCGTGCAGGGTGAGGGAGAGATCACGGTGGACGGCATCCGGCTGGAAAAGAAGACCCTTGCCGAGATCCGCCGGAAGATCGGCTTCGTCCTGCAGAATTCGGACAACCAGATGTTCATGCCCACCGTGTACGACGACATGATGTTCGCGCCGATGAACTACGGAATGACAAGGGAGGAAGCAGAGAAAAAGGTGGACGAGGTCCTCGCCCGCCTGGAACTGACCGCCCTCAAAAACCGCTACAACCACAAGCTGTCCGGCGGGGAAAAGAAAATGGCAGCCGTTGCCGCTATCCTGGCCATGGAGCCGGAAGCCGTTCTGATGGATGAGCCGACTTCCGCGCTTGACCCGTACAACCGGCGCCTCATCATCCGCACGGTCCGCGGCATGAAGGAAACGAAACTGATCGCTTCGCACGACCTGGACATGATCCTTGACTGCTGCAGCCGCGTGATCCTTCTTTCCGAAGGCCGGATCGCGGCAGACGGCAGGGCGGAAGACGTGCTGCGGGACAGGGCGCTTCTCGAAGCCAACCACCTCGAACTGCCGCTCAGCCTCAGCCGGGGCTGAGGAGGAGGCGTTCAGAAGGAAACATGTTCATGAAAAGGGAAGGGCGTGCTGCCCTTCTTTTTTTGCTGCAGATGTGCACGGGGAAAAGGCCGCAGAAGCAGACGGCATTAAAAGAGCAGATTGTGCAAATGTAAAATTTTCATGCAGGTGCTTTTTGCTATTGTAAAGTTTTTTTGCATATGATACTTTATAATAGTAGAAATGTGTTTCCAAAACTTTAGAAAACACAACGGAGAGGACAAATACATGAAGAAGACAGTCTGTATTCTGCTCGCGGCCCTGTTGCTGCTTACACTTTGCAGCTGCGGGGCGGAAAAGCCGCAGGGATCCGAACATGAGGAAGCGGTCATCTTCCCCAAGTCGGACGCGCTCGTAGGCGACACCATGCCCTTCTTTGAGAACGGGAAGATGTACATCTACTACCTTGCCGATCAGCGGGACGGAAAGCTCGGGTACCATCCCTGGGCGCTGCTCCGGACCGAGGATTACTGGAACTACGAGGACCTGGGCGTCGTGCTCCCTTACGGCGCGGATGCCCATGACCAGGATATCGCTCTCGGTACCGGCTGCGTCATGAAGGACAAGCAGGGGAAGTATCACGCTTTCTATACCGGGCACAACGACTATTATGAGCCCAAGGAAGCGATCATGCATGCCACAAGCAGCGACATGCTGAACTGGACCAAGATCCCCGGCGATACCTTCGTCGCGAGCGATGCCTATTCGAAGAACGACTTCCGCGATCCGTACGTGTTTTACGTGGAGGAGGAGCAGCGCTACTGGATGCTGCTGACGACCCGGACGCCCGAGACCGGCGTCATCGTCAAATACTGCTCCACAGATCTTTCGAAGTGGACGGATGAAGGCATCCTGTTCACGGACGACATGGGCTACGCCACCAACATGGAGTGCCCGAGCCTGCTGAAGTTCGGAAACAAGTGGTATCTGTGCTTCTCCGATCAGTGGCCGGACCGCGTGGTCCACTACCGCGTTGCGGATTCGCCGAAAGGCCCCTTCACCAAGCCGGAAAAGGACACCTTTGACAGCAACGGTTTCTATGCCGGACGGCTGGAGACCGACGGTGAGCGGCTCTACCTGGTCGGCTGGAACGGGACCAAGATCGGCCACGACGACGTGAACGACTATGACTGGGGCGGCAACGCCGTGGTGCATCAGCTCGTCCAGAAGGAAGACGGGACCCTCCGTGCCGTGGCCAACGAGAAAGTCGTGAAGGGCATGGACCATCCGGTCGAAATGAAGCCGGTCAAGCTGACGGATACCGTCACGGTCAATAAGGGCGACCTCACCATGTCGGGCAAGCTTTTTGAGATGGTCCGCTACGAAGCCCTGGAGAGGACTTCCCGCATTGAGGCGGATATCAGCGGTTTTTCGGGTGACGGCTCCTTCGGCTTTGCCTTTGCGCCGGACGTGGAGAACGTCGGCGCCATGAGCTTCGTGTTCAGCCCCGCCGAAAAACTGGTGAAGTTCTACAATATTGAAAATGTGGTCGAAGAGGATCCGCAGTCTTCCATGCCGTTTGATTTTTCCGGCAGGGACAAGATCCACGTGACGCTTTTCATCGGCGACGGCGTGGCCAGCCTTTACGTAGATAACGAACTCGCTCTGACAGCCAGAATGTACCACTCGCTGGGTACCGACTGGGAACTGTTCGGCATCAACTCGGGCGTGACGTGGTCGAACGTCGCGGTCTTTGACTGATCTTGAGGAGGAAGAAAATGAGTCAGGAGCAAGAAAATAAGGTTTCGAAACCTTCCCGCAAAGTATTGTGGATCGTGCTCGGCTGCATCCTGGTGGCAGGCATCGGCGTCGGCGCCGCAGCGCTGCTCGGGCTTTTCGGCGGAAAGAAAGCAAGCAGCGGCGTGAACTATGACGAAGCCGTGCGTGTTGCCGCTTCCTGGCCGGATGCCTTCGAAGCGGAAGTTTACAACGAACCGGCCTTCGAGGATGACGAAAAACGCACCAACAATGCCTTTAACGTCAAGGATTTCGGCGAACAGGGCAAAAACGGCTGGTTCTACCGCTACGGCAATGCGAAGAAGCCGGAACGTTCGAAGCGCGTCGAGCGCTTTGACGGCGCGACCTATTCGCAGATGGGCGCGAACGGTCTGGAGATCAAGAGCAATTTCCTCCACACCTCCGAAGCGGCTTCGCCCATCCTGGAATGGCGCGCAGCCCAGGACGGCAGGGTCAACATCCTGCTGACCTACGTGAAGAACGTCAACGGCGACGCGAACCCCGGCTACCCGGACGGCGTGCAGCTGCTCATTTATAAGAACGGCGAACTGCTGAAGCTGGAAAACGTGGACATCAGCACCACCGAGGAACTGCTGACCCAGATCCGCATCGACGACCTGGAAGTGAAGAAAGGCGACAGCCTGTATTTCGTGGTGTCCGCCCGCAGCAACAACGCCTATGACGGCGGCAGCCTCTACATCGACATCCGCGACGTGAATGCGCCGGAGATCAGCACCGAGCCGGAAGCCGGCCGCAAAGACAACAACGCGAACAATCAGGCGGATTTCGGTGCGCAGGGCAAGAACGGCTGGCTGTATCTGGTCGGTACCGATCCGCAGACGGCGAAGCCTGCGTCCCACGAGGCAGAGGACGGCAGCTACATCGACAGCGGCTCCCCGAACCTCACCATGAGCCAGGGCTTCATCCATCCCGCACTGAACAACGACGCGGTGCTGGCGTGGGTGCCTGCCGTGGACGGCGACGTGGACCTCAGGGTCAAATATTCGAAATTCGAACAGCATGACGGCAATCCGGACTTCCCGGACGGCGTCATCGTAAGAGTGTATAAGAACGGCGAGCTGCTTTTCGAGGAGCACGTGGACGCGCCTTCCAAGGGAGAAAACGTCATCTCCTTCCGCAGCCCGAAACTTGCCGTGACGACGAAGGACAGACTGTACTTTACGGTCGGCGCGGAAGGCAATGCCTCCTATGACGGCGGTGCCTTTGACATCACGGTCATCGACATTAACGGCGCGAAGACCGAGAAGGACGTTAAGATCGAGACCCAGGGCGTCAGGCAGAATATTGCCGACGTCGCCATCGACTTCGGCCCTCAGGGCTCGAACGGATGGTTCTTCCAGAGCGGCTATGCCGATGAACCTTTCGATGCCTACAACATGGAAGACTTCGATCAGAAGGAAGACCGCTACTTCCACGAGAGCTGGCTGGAGATCAAGCGCGACTACGTGAATCCCGGCGAGCACGGCCGCTCTGCCGTGATCAAGTGGGAAGTCGCCCAGAACGGTACGGTCAGCATCCGGGCGGCCTACACGAAGACGAAGAACGAAGACGCCAATCCGGACTGGCCGGACGGCACCCGTGTCTCCCTGTATCACAACGGCAAGCTGCTGAAGCAGGAGACTTTCGAGCCGAACACCGTCGAAGAGATCACGAAGCGTCTTGACGTGGAATCTCTTGAAGTCGCGCAGGGCGATTACATCACCTTGGTGATCAACGGCCTGAACAACATCGCCTATGACGGCGGCAAGTACGAGTTTGCCATCGGGACCCTGAGCGGCCTTGCCGGCAGGACGGAAAAGGACGTCGCAGCAACACCGGCTTCCCGGACCAATTTTGCCTCCACCAAGGATGATTTCGGCAAGCAGGGCACGAACGGCTGGTATTACCAGTTCGGCTACGGCACCGATCCCTTCACGGCGGTCAACATTGAAAACTATAAGGAAGGTGAACGCTACCTGTCCGATGAAAACGTCGAGATCAAGAAGGACTTCATCGTTCCTGCCGGAAACAAGTCCGCGCTCGTCAAGTGGGTCGTCGCCCAGAACGGCCGGATCAACATTGACCTTGAATACACCAAGCTGAAGAATGAGGATGCCAATCCCTCCTGGCCGGACGGCGTCACGGTATACCTCTTCCACAACAGCAAAGTCCTGAAGCAGCTCAGCTTCCAGCCTTATACGGACCGCGAAGTGACCGGAAGCCTTTCCGTGAACGCCCTCTCCGTGAAGGCCGGCGACGTCATCACCATGCTCGTGGATCCAGGCAAAAACCCGGCTTACGACGCGGGCAAGTACATGTTCGTCATTGAAGATACCGACAAGATCCCGGCCGTTGCTGCCGGCAACTGGGACAACAACACCTCCCTCAAGGGCCTCGGCTCCGTGAAGCAGGGCACTGACGGCTGGTTCTTCCTGGAAGGATGGAGCATCAGCGACGTCAGAGTCCTGACCAAGATGACCGCCGACGGCCTCGGATGGCTCTCGAGACGCACCGACGGCCTGGAAATGAAGGACGGCTATGTCCACACCGGCGAAAGCTGGGATCCCATCTACCAGTGGGTCGCAGGACAGAGCGGCCGCATCGACATTTCCGGCGAATACATGAAGTTCGGCCATCAGGATCCCAATCCGAACTGGCCGGACGGCGTCATCGTAAAGATCTGGCACAACGGCACGCTTCTGAAGAACACGAAGGTCCAGGTCCGGAAGGGTGACGGCAACAACAATACCATCAGCTTCAGCTTTGACGGCCTCGCCGTTGCGCGCGGCGACAAGCTGAGCTTCCAGATCTCTGCCGGTGCCAACAATGCCTGGGACGGCGGTCAGATCTCCGTGGTCATCGAGGCGACTTCCAACGTGAAGCGCACGCCCGGCGATGACAACAATTCGAACCTCGGCGCGCTCGCGTCCCTGAAACAGGGCGAAGACGGCTGGTGGTTCCTGGAAGGCACGACCCTGGCCAACGCCAAGCTCCTGACCGCGATGAATGCGGACGGGACCGCCTTCATTTCCCAGAAGACCGAAGGTCTCGAAATGAAGAAGGATTACGTCCATCCCGGCGCCAGCCAGGACGCCATCTATCAGTGGATCGCAGCGGCCGCGCAGAACGGCCTGAAGGTGGAAGGTTCCTACGTGAAGTTCGGCCATCAGGATCCCAATCCGAGCTGGCCTGACGGCGTGACCCTGAAGATCTGGCACGGCAGCACCCTCCTTCTGGAGAAGAAGGTGAAAGCCCTCCAGGGCGACGGCAATGACAATACCGTGAACTTCAGCTTCCCGAACCTGAACGTCAAGGCGGGAGACACCATCAGCTTCCAGATCTCCTCGGACGGCAACAGCGCCTGGGATGCCGGACGGCTGTCCGTCCTCATCGGCAACGGCACTGTACCGCAGCCGGATATCGATCAGGTGGAACCGGATCCGAACCGTACCAACAATACGAGCATCCCCGGCAGCTTCAACGCGAAGCAGGGCTACGACGGCTGGTATTACGGCATGTGCGACTGGGACAGCAAGAACTTCGTCATGCTTGCCTTCGACGCAGCAAATGAACGCTACTACAACAACGGCAAGCCCGAACTGAAGAAAGACTTCGTTGAGCCCGGAAACGGCAAGAACGCGGCCTACAAGTGGGTCGTGGCCAAGGACGGCACCATCTACGTGAAAGGTGAATACGTCAAGTTCGCCAACAATTCGGATGCGAAGGCTGACGGCACCTGCGTCAGGATCTTCGTAAACGGCGTGGAGAAGAAGTGGCTCGGCACGATTGGCAACTTCGCGGCGGACCAGACGGTCAGCTTCAATGAGACCTTTACGGTCAAGGCCGGCGACGAGATCGTCTTCGCGATCAACCCCGAAGCCAACGACAGCTGGGACGGCGGCAGGTTCTCGGTCACGATCAGCGATACGCCGGAAGAGGGTGAGGCAGAACCCGAGCCCACGCCGGCAGACCGTGACAACAACACGGTCCTTGCGGACGACTTCTCCGGTACCCAGGGTTACGAGGGCTGGTACTACGGCGCCTGTGACTGGGACGGCAAGAACTTCGCCATGATCAAGTATGACGAAGCGAACAGCAGATATTTCGAAGGCTCCAAGCCGGAACTGAAGAAAGATTACGTGGAACCCGGCAGCCGGAACGCGGCCTACAAGTGGGTCGTGGCCGAGGCCGGTACCGTGAAGATCGACCTTGAATATGTCAAGTTCGCCAACAACGCCGATCCGGATGCGAACGGGACCAGCCTCAGAGTCTTCCTGAACGGCGGAGAGGAGAAATGGCTCGGTGTGGAAGGCAACTTCTCCGAAGAGAAGAAGGTCACGTATACCGGGACCTTCGAAGTCAAGGCCGGCGACGTGTTCATCTTCGCCGTTGACGCCAACGGCAACGACAGTTACGACGGCGGACGGCTGAGCGTGAAGATCAGCGATGCGAACGGCGTCGACAAGGCAGCCCTTGCATCGGCAATCACTGCTGCGGAAGCGCTGAAGGAAGAAGACTATACGGCTGAATCCTGGGCTGCTTTTGCGGAAGCGCTGGATGCCGCCAAGACCGTGAACGGAAAGGAAGACGCCACGCAGGCTGAGGTCGACGACGCCCTCGCTGCCCTGAACGCAGCAAAGGCTGCGCTGGTGAAACTGAATCCTGAACCCGCGCGGACCAACAACACCGTACTGGCAGACGACTTCTCCGGTGAACAGGGGAAGAACGGCTGGTACTACGGCGCCTGTGACTGGGACGGTGCGAACTTCACCGAACTGCCTTACGAAGCGGATAATGAACGCTATTACAATAACGGCGCGAAGCCGGAACTGAAGAAGGACTTCGTGGAACCCGGCAGCGGCAGGAATGCCGGCTACAAGTGGATCGCCGCCGAGGACGGCACCATAAGCGTCACCGGCGAATACGTGAAATTTGCCAATTCCGAAGGCACGGGTACGGCATTCCGCATCCGTCTGAACGGCGAGGAGAAACTGTACGAAGGCTTTACCGGAACATCCGCATCAGACCGCAGCAAGAGCTTCGACCTGACCCTGGAGGTAAAGGCGGGCGACGAACTGCTCTTCCAGGTGGATCCTGAAGGCGACGATGCCTGGGACGGCGGACGGCTGAGCGTGAAGATCGCGTCTCCTGAAGAACCGGAACCCGGTGCCGACAAGACTGCGCTTGCGGCAGCCATTGCCGAGGCGGAAGCTCTGAAGGAAGAGGACTATACGGCTGAATCCTGGGCTGCTTTTGCGGAAGCACTGGAGGCCGCCAAAGCCGTGAACGGGAAGGAAGACGCCGCGCAGGCGGAAGTCGATGATGCCCTCGCTGCCCTGAACGCAGCAAAGGCGGCGCTGGTGAAGCTGAGTCCTGAACCCGCGCGGACCAACAACACCGTGCTGGCAGACGACTTCTCCGGCGAACAGGGGAAGAACGGCTGGTACTACGGTGCCTGTGACTGGGACGGTGCGAACTTCACCGAACTGCCTTACGAAGCGGATAATGAACGCTATTACAATAACGGAGCGAAGCCGGAACTGAAGAAGGACTTCGTGGAACCCGGCAGCGGCAGGAATGCCGGCTACAAGTGGATCGCCGCCGAGGACGGCACCGTAAGCGTCACCGGCGAATACGTGAAGTTTGCCTTCAGCGAAGGCACGGGTACGGCATTCCGCATCCGTCTGAACGGCGTGGAGAAGTTGTATGAAGGCTTTGGGAATGCGCCCGCAGAAGAGCGCAGCAAGAGCTTCGACCTGACCCTGGAGGTGAAGGCGGGCGACGAACTGCTCTTCCAGGTGGATCCCGAAGGAGGCGATGCCAACGACGGCGGACGGCTGAGCGTGAAGATCGCGTCTCTTGAAGAACCGGAACCTGAAGTCAACAAGGCTTCGCTGCAGGAAGCCATCACCGCAGCGGAAACGCTGGATCCCGCGCGGTTCTCCGGGACGACCTGGACCGCACTGGAACAGGCGCTGGCGAACGCAAAGGCCGTCAACGATGACCCGGATGCCACCCAGGCAGAAGTCGACGCCGCGGTGGAAGCACTGAATACGAAGCTGTCTGCGCTGGCACCGCGGGCAAACGAAACCACTCTGCTGAATGACTTCAGCGGCACGCAGAGAAAGAACGGCTGGTGCTACGGCGCCTGTGACTGGAACGGTGCGAACTTCACCGAACTGTCTTACGAAGCGGATAACGAACGTTATTACAATAATGGAGCGAAGCCGGAACTGAAGAAAGACTTCGTGGAACCCGGCAGCGGGAGGAACGCCGGCTACAAGTGGATCGCCGCCGAGGACGGCACCGTAAGTGTCAGCGGCGAATACGTGAAGTTTGCCTTCAGCGAAGGCACAGGAACCGCATTCCGCATCCGCCTGAACGGCGATGAGAAGTTGTATGAAGGCTTTGGGAATGCACCCGCTGAAGAGCGCAGCAAGAGCTTTGACCTGACCCTGGAGGTGAAGGCGGGCGACGAGCTGCTCTTCCAGGTGGATCCCGAAGGGGGCGATGCCAACGACGGCGGACGACTGACCGTGGTGATCAGCCCTGCTGAAAGCGGCGAACCGGAAACAAAGTACAGCGTCAGCTACAAGTACGACGGCGAATATCCTGAAGCGGTCATGAGCACCCTGCCCAAGGACGACGGACAGTACGCGAACGGCGAGACAGTTACGGCAAAAGAGCCGCTCCAGACCTCTGTTGACATGGAAGAGGACGGAAAGGTCGTCGGCACCTGGACGTTTGACGGCTGGGATAAGGACAGCGAAACCGTAAACGGCGCAGACGTCGTGTTTACCGGCACCTGGACGTATACGGCCGCACCGGAGAAAAAGTTTACGGTGACCTACCAGTACAGCGGCACCTATCCCGAAGCGGTCATGAACACGCTGCCGAAGGATGAGGAAAAATACGCGAACGGCGAAGTCGCGACGGCAAAGATGCCGAGCCCTTCGTCCGTGGAAGCGACGAAAGACGGTGACCGCGGTGCCTGGGAATTCAAGGGCTGGGACAAGGAAAGCGTAAAGGTAAACAACGCGGACGTCGTGTTTACCGGCACCTGGGAATTCAGCAGAATGAACAAGGCAGTACTGAAAGATGATTTCAGCGCCGTGCAGGGCACGAACGGCTGGTATTACGGCATGTGCGAATGGGACAGCAAGAACTTCGCTCTGCTTTCCTATGACAGCGAGAAAGGCGGGTATTATAACAACGGCAAGCCGGAACTGAAAGCCGACTTCGTTGAGCCCGGAAACGGTATGAACGCAGCCTACAAATGGGTCGCGGCGAAAAACGGTAAGATCACGGTTTCCGGAGATTACGTAAAGTTTGCCAACAGCGAAGACCCGAACGCTGACGGCGTGTGCGTCCGCATCTTCCTGAACGGCAAGGAAGTGAAATGGATGGGAGGAGAAGACAGCATCCAGAACAACTTCTCTGAAGAACGGAAGGTGGAATTTAACGAGACCTATACCGTTGAAGCCGGCAGCGAGCTGATCTTTGCAATCAGCCCCGAAAAAAACGACAGCTGGGACGGCGGACGCCTGACCGTAACGATCACCCCTGCCGACTGAGTATCGGCGCTTCTCGATCACATCAGATGCTCCTGATGATCAAATCTGCCCCTGCCGGCCTTCGGGTCGGACAGGGGCAGGTTTTTATCGGGATCGGCACGGCGCTTTTCACCGCGGTCATTGCGAAAACGGCGTCTGTTTGCTATATTGGTTGTCAGGAACCCGCTGCAAAGCCGAGGCCTGCAGCATGCAGCCGAAAAGGCGGCGGGAACGGGAGGAGCGAAAATGTTTCGCTATACGATCACAGAAGAAGAATACCTGGAAATGTCAGCCTTCATGCTGAAAAAGCGCCGCGGCGGCCCGAAGACCGCCGTTCCGAAACTGCTGCTCAAGACGGTTGTCCAGATGACCGCGGCAGCCCTACTGATCTTCCGCTATAACGAGGGGGTCGCCCCCTGGATGAAATGGTCACTCGGGATCCTGTCCCTCCTGTGGGCACTGATCTCGCTTTTCCAGTACTTTTTCGTCGGCTTAAGGGCGAAGATGCTGCTTGCGCAGGCAAAAAGCGGCCCGCAGGCAAAGAACTTCTGGAAGGATCACCGCCTGGAACTCTGGGATGACAGTCTGCATCTTTCCTTCGGCAGCGAGCGGCTGGAACTGCCGTACGATGAAGTCACCGAGATCGCGGAAACGGAGTCGCTGCATCTGATCTTCCGGGGACGCGACGTCTTCGAACTGGTCCCGAAGCGGGCGGCGGACGGATTCCGGGAAACCTTCCTGCAGGCGTGGAACAGCGCAAAGGCAAAAAAGATGGAAGGGACAAAGAAGTCGCTGATTAAGGAAGCCTCCTTCGCGAAGAACCTCTCGATAAGCAAGGCGGAACTGGCTAAGGAGCTCGCGCTCATGAAAAAACGGAGTCTCCGCTATGCCTGCGGCTGGACGGGCTTCATGGTCTTCAGCCTGGGCTTTCCGCTGGCCCTCGCCGTGTACAGCGCCGCCGCGGGTGCCTGGCCGACCGTAGCGCTCTGCCTGCTGGCCTTCGTTCTGTTCAATCTCCGCCTGTTCGTCATCTTCACGCCTTCCTACCGGAACCTGATCGAGGGGAGGCTCCCGGACCCGGGTGAGGATGGCTATCTGCTGGCGGTAAAAGGCAGGACGGCCTATTTCCTCGGTGCGGACAGCGGGACTTCGTATTCGATGGCCAAACTGCAGAAAAAAGTGAGGGATGCGGAGGGCCTTTTCCTGTACTTTGAGAAGCAGAACATGCTTTTCGTGCCGCAGGAGGCGGCCGCTGGCTTTGAAGTCGCTGCCGGCCTGAAGAAGAGCATCCGCGCGATAGCGGCATCCGATACCGGCGTACAGGCGGATGATGAGGAAGAAACGGCTCCCGAAAAGTAAGAGTATCTGACCGGATATGAAAACAGACCTCCTGTGACTGTCACAGGAGGCCTGTTTCATTTTGGTCTGCCGTATGCTTTTACGGCTGCCGGAGGAGCAGGCGGCGGAAGCCGCTTTCCAGGACGGCCAGCTGCGCCGCAGAGGGGGCAGGGCCTTTTTCTTCTGCAGGGGCGGTGTCGCCGTCGTCCCGGCGGACCCGGGCCAGCATTGCACGGACCTCGCGGGCGGAAAGGCCGAGCGCTTCGGCCATGGCAGTCACACCCGGCCGGAAGCCCAGCATCATCCCGTAGGCATTGTACAGAGCCAGGAAGGCTTCATCGGCGCTCCCTGCCGTTAAGGCCTTCTGATAGAAGGGCAGCGCCCTTCCCTTCGCAAGGAGCCATTCCGGCAGTTCATCCGTTCTGAGCCCGGCGGCCGCGGCCTGAAAGCCGGCCAGGACGGTCTCTTTCTGCTTATTGGTCATTTTCTTCTCCTATCTCATGTCCAGATACCGCAGCACGTACTGCACGATCTGCAGCTGGTCGCTGACGCGGCGTCCGATTGCGAAACCGCGGAAGGTCTCGACCGTGATCGCGGGGATGCCCAGTTCGTTGGATACCGTATTGTTGATGCTTCCCTGCGGGCCGGGGCCGTAGCTGACGTACTCGTTCGCGCAGAGCTCGCCGTCCTGCGTCGCGAACAGCAGGTCAAAGAACATGTCCTTCGCGTCGCCGAGTTCCGTAAAGATCAGGCTGCTGCCCAGGAAATCCCGGCCGCTCGTGTAGACGATCGCTTCGTGCAGGTCGAAGACCAGGTACGGTTTGACCCGTTCGATGTCCCGGAAGATCGCGTTCGCCATCCGCTCGGCTTCGTTCCCGGTCTCGCTGCCGGGGAAGGAGCGGTTGAGGTCCTGGCGGTCCTTTACGTAGCGCGTAACGTTTTTCGCGCCGTTCGTATTGGCCGGAGCGATGACGTAGAGCTCGCCTTTTTTCAGGGTCGCGCCGCGCAGGAGGCGTCCCGCATACCAGGCAGCGATCTCGTCGCCGTGCACGCCGGCCACGACGTAGATGACCGGGCCTTCCTCCGCCCCGCGGATGTGCAGGACCTCCGCTTCGGTGATCTCGCCGGGGCAGAGAACGTAACGTTCCGTTTCCACCGGATAGGTCTCCGTGAAGAGGTCCTCCCCGAAATCGGAGAAGTGCATGGCGTCAATGTCCAGATCTGCGTACTGATCCTTCACACGGCTGCCGTCCCAGAGCATTTCCACGCCGTGGACGGTCACGACCGACCAGCCCTCCTCCGTCTGCAGATGGGTCTCCGCTTCCGAAGAGGCAGCCGCAGGCGTCTCTGCCGGCGCGGTGCTGGCGGAAGGACTTCTGCCGCAGGCTGAGAGCAGGGTGCAGAGGATCAGGAACAGGGCGGTGATTCGTAAATTACGAGGCATTTTGTCTGTCGGGCGGAGGGAAGTCCTCCGCCCGCCTTTCTCAGTTTACTTCGGGGAGGCCAGATAGGCCCCGATCCCGTTGGTCAGGATGTCTTTGTAGCCGGGGACGTCGCCCGGATCGATCGCGCCGGCAGGGCCGTCGTAGGCCCGGCAGAACTCAAAGAGCGCCGTCAGGTGACGCGCGCAGCGTTCGCTCATGCCGATGCCGCTCTCCGGGAAGTCCACGGTCAGAGCGCCGTAGCGGCCGGCGCGGACGTAGAACTTGTCCTGCCCCGTGACGATCATTTCAGGCGTGACCGTTCCGTGCAGACGGCCCTGGGAAGCGTTCGCGGTCTCCATCAGGAGGGCCAGGGTATTCGTGAAATCGCCCAGCTCACGGTGGGTCAGGCCGTGCAGCTTCTTCGGGGAAGCTTCCACGGAGATCTTCATCACGTCCTCGAGTTCCCAGAGGGAGAGGGTCGCGAGATCCATCGCGTTCTCATGCGCCACGATGGCGTTGACGGTCGTGTATTCCGGAGACGCTTCGTGCAGGTCCACGGTGATGGTGACGTCATGCTTCAGGATGAACTGCGTGATGCCGTAGGCGACCTTTTCGGTGAGCGTACCGTCCTCGCGGCCCGGATAGGCGCGGTTCAGATTCCGGATCTCACTGCCGGAGAGGGTCTGCCCGGAGGAGGCGTGCACGTAGACTTCGCTGTCCGGCCACTGGTCGATGGGATTGGTGGCGCGGGAACCGAAGCGGAACCAGCGGCTGCCGCCGGCGGTTTCAATGGTGAAGCGCTGCGGCGAGCCCTCCTGCGGGTCATTGCAGGTGAAGGCACTGTTGTTGGCCCGCGGGATCACGTAGAATACGCCGGCTGAGGGCTTCAGCGTCTCGATCAGGGAGATGGCGGAGATGAAACCGGACGGTTCGTTCGGATGCGTTCCGCCGAGGACCAGCATGCTGGCGCCCGGAACGCCGCTGTCCAGGATGTAGATCTCGGTGTCACCGGAGGTCCCTTCCAGGGAAGGACAGTATTTGCTGAGCATTTCCCGGCCTGTCACGCCGGGGCCGGGGTAGATGGGCTCCTCTTCCTTCATGGAGCGGAAGTTCAGGCCCAGATAAACGACCATCGCGATGACGAACAGCGTCAGAAGCGAGGCGGTCAGGATGTGGCGGGGGATCTTTTTCATGTTCTCATCCCCCCTACTTCAGCAGGAGCAGGCGCAGCAGCAGCGTGATCATCACGAGGGCTGCGTCCAGCTGGAAAAAGAAGTTGTTCTTCTTTTTGAACATGTTCACAACGATCAGGACCAGCACGAAGGCCAGAATGATGAGATATACGATCTTCATGGATTCAGCCCTCCTTTAAGCCGTAAGGAATGACAGCGATCCCGAGAAGATCAGGCAGAGCAGGCCGGCGGCCAGGCAGATCAGGAAGGGGATCACGCATTTCTTGAGAACGGGACTGTACTTTAAGCCCACGATCTGCGCGGCATAGTTGCCCGCGAGCGCCGTCGGCGGCATCAGGTCGCCCAGGCAGCAGAGGAAGGACAGCATGCAGCACAGTACGATATCGTTGCTTCCGCCGGTCTGCAGCAGCACCAGCAGGAAGGGCACGCCCATGACCGACGCCGCGCCGTAGGAACTGATGGCGCCGAAGGCGGGCATGATGGTGCAGGAGAAGATGTAGAGCATCACGGTACCGAGGCTCAGAGCGCTGACGACGATCCAGCCGCGCGCGCCGACAAGCGTCAGCACCTGAATGAACATGCCCACGCCCATGAGCTTGCCGAGGACCGGGATCGTGGTCTCCATGGCGCTCAGGGACTTCTCCCAGACGTTGAAGCGGCGGCCGGTGAAGCAACCCACGGCAGCGGAGATCAGGAAGATCAGCGCCGTGCCGAGCTGCGGAAGCGACGGCACCAGCTTGGAGACGACCAGCAGGATGATCAGCACGAAGATCGGGATGTACAGCCGGAAGCCGTATTTCTTTCCGATCTCCAGATCGAGCTCCGCCTTCAGCTTTTCGATGTCCAGTCCCTTGCAGTGCTTAAGGCCCAGGATCAGGACCGCGATGACCGCGCAGGGGATGGTGATGAAGAAGAGCGGGCCTTCGAAGCCGATGTACGGCATGTCCACGCCGCCCGCGATCAGCAGGGCGGGGATGTTGATGGGCGGTGCCGCCATGCCCATGATGGCGCCCATCGCGATGATGGCGCCGGTCTTTTCCTTCGGGATGCCGATGAGGAGCAGCACCGGAGCCACGAGGGCGCCGGCGGAAAGCACGGCGGCCGTGGAGGAACCGGTGATCATCCCGGGGAACATGATCATGAACATGAGCAGGATCAGCATGAGCGCCGGCTTCTTGTAGAAACGGGTCACGATCACGGCATTGAGGGCTTCCAGTGCGCCGGATTCCTGGATCACGGTCATGAACAGCATGGCCGCGGAGATGATCAGGATCGTATCCAGATAGGTGAAGGTCCCTTCAAAGAGATGCCGCAGAGGAATGCCCTGTCCGCCCGCCAGCGCGCCGGCGACGGCTCCCAGCACCATCGAAATGCTGACCGGGAGCTTCGCCAGCAGGTTAGCGAGCAGAAAGACTGCCAGCATCACCAGTAAGCAAATCAATTCTCTGTCCAAGAATTTTTCTCCTTATTTGCCGAAGACGTCCGTCATGACCTGGACGGTATCCTTCTGGCCGAAGATCAGAATGATCGGAAGCTGGTTCTGATCGGCGTAGTTCGTGAACTTGCCGTCCCAGTTGGCGTCTTCCTTCAGGATGATCAGGCTGCACTGCGGCAGGACCAGGTCGGCAAGCGCGTCGGAAAGGACGCCGCGGCGGGTCTCACCGCCGATGTGCACGCAGACGACCTGCGCACCGGTTTCTTTCGCCTTGGCCATGATGGCTTCCGCACGGGCGGTCTCATCCTTTTCGGAAATGCCGGCCTGGCCGAGGCCCTTGGTGCTGGCGCCGACGGCGATCACGAGGGTCTTGTAGCTGCCGATCTCATCGGCGGTCGCCTGCGGCTTGTAGTCGTAATTCGCGCCGGCACGCTTCATGGCGGTATCCAGGGTCGCCGCGTCGGTGCTCTGACCGAAGGAGGTGATCAGGATCGGAGCGCTGTAAAGGCTCTTGTCCACGGTGCCGACCGTGACGATACGGTTGGTCTCGCTGGTCTTCATTTCGAATTCGACGGTCTTGCTGGGATCATAGGCTTCCGTTCCGGCGTTCGTTTCCTTCTGGCCGGTAGCCGGGGTGTTTTCCTGCCTTCCGCAGGCAGAGATAAGCAGCAGCAGGGCCGCCAGCAGCAGAACAAAGATCTTCTTCATTTTTCTTTCCTCCAAAGCTTCTTGATGTGATATGAAAGCGGTCATTTCTGCCCGACGGGTTTCAGCAGGCCGCCGAGGCCTTTGGCCACCATGTCCGCATAGCTTCCCAGGCCTTCGAAGCTCATGGCTCTGTCGGGATGGGCATCCGTGTAGTTCTTGGCCAGATAGCTGATGCAGGTGATGTGCCGCGCCACGCGGTCAATGAGGGGATAGCCGCTGTCGTCGACCTTGAAATAGTTCAGGCCGCGCTCATAGGCTTCCACGTAATTCGGCTCGTTGCCGCCCACGATCAGGTCATCGTCCATCTTGCCGTGGAGCGGACCCATGGACGGGTTGTAGGTCTCCATTAACGTCATCATGGACGGTGTGTTGTCGCCCAGCGAGCGGTGGGACAGGCCGTAGGACTTCATGCCGGAGAACTCCGCCCGCATGGTCAGGTCGTCGAATTCCATGTCGAGGGACATGCCCTGGGCGATCGACATCGCCGTGGGGTTGTCGGCCTTCTCATTGACCATCGTGCAGTCAAGGTAGAGGAATTCCGGCGAGCCTTCATGCATGTCCATGGTGAGGTTGACGCCTTCCTTCAGGATCAGCTGATAGATGCCCCAGCAGACCTTCTCGGTCAGGACGCCGTCCGGATTGCCGTAGTACATGCGGTTGACGTTGCGGATCTCCGCAGTCTCCGTGCCCACGAGCTTGCGGCCGCTGGTCCCTTCGTAGTAGGTGCGGTCCGGCCACTGGTGGATGGGATTCGTCAGGCGGTTGCCCACGCGGAAGGTGCGGACGGACCCGTCATCCAGTTTGATGTCGAAGAAATCCTGCATGCCGTCGAGCGGCGAGGTGTGGGTGAAGCCGCTCTTGTTCAGCCAGGGGATGATGAAGAAGCGGCCTGCGGTGGGCTTCATGTTTTCCACGAGCGAGACGGCGGCCAGCATGCCGGCCGTTTCGTTGGGGTGGGTGCCGCCGAAGATCAGGAAGGTCCCGCCGGGGACGCCGCTGTCCAGGATGTAGATCTCGGTATCCGCGGGCGTTCCCTTCAGGCCTTCGCAGTATTCGGAAAGCATGCGCGTTTCGGTCAGGGCTTCGTTCTCCGCAATGGGTTCCCGCTTCTGCATGGCCTTGAAATCAAGGGCGGCGGGGATGGCAAAGACCAGTGCCAGGACCAGGACGAGGGCGTTTTTCCAGAGATAAGAAAATTTCTTCATCTTCGCCCTCCTACTTGATGTGCAGGGCCCGGAGCGCGAAAGTGACCAGCACCGCGGCGATGCAGATCAGTTCCGGGAGATCCCGCTTTTTGAGGATGTTGACAAACAGGAGCACGGCCATGACGGCTATGATCACGTAATAAATGATTTCCAGCATGACGAACGCCTCCTTACATGATGAGGAAATCCAGAGGATCTCCGTAAAGGACCATGACCACCGCCAGCGCCAGCATCAGCAGCACGGGAAGGAGCAGAGGCTTCAGGCTTTCGCCCCACTTCGCATCCTTCAGCTGCAGCGTCCTTGCGGTCTCGGTGAAGAGTCCGCCGCGGACCGCGGCAAGATAGGCAAGGCCTGCGGCGACCGAGATCCCCGTAACGATGACCGGATTGGCCAGCCAGCCGATCGGGAAGACCGCGTAGGTGACGAGGAAGGCCGGGATCGGGACCGAGAGGACGAAGCCGAGGGCAATGGAGATCGCCATTAGGACCAGCATGACCGCCGTGGTCTGTCCGCCCGTCGTCTGCGGAAGCGTCAGCAGGCTGTAGATGCCGCGGACGCCCGTCATGGAGCTGACTTCGATGAAGCTGCCCAGCGTGAACAGGAGTGCCACGGGGATCACCGCGTCATAGAGGCTGTCCACGGCTGCGGAAACGCCGCCGCCGGCAAAGACCAGCAGGAGGGACGCGATGAAGAAGGCTAACGTATTGCCGCCGATGTAAACGTAAGAGGTCAGGAGGCCTTCTACGAGAAGGGCTACCCAGACCAGAATGAAGACGGCGAGAGGCAGGACGGGAAGTTTTTCCGCTTTTCCTTCCTCACGGAGGAGAGAAAGCGTCTTCCGGTTCAGCAGGGTGAACAGGAGGAGGCAGGGCAGCGTCAGTACAAGGAGGGGCATGAAAAAGCCCACGTACGGTGTCGGCAGCACGCTCCCCGCGCCGTTCGAGGCGATGATCGCCGGCAGGCAGTTGGGAGGCAGCATCATGCCGAAAAAGGCGCCGCCGATGACGGTGACCGCGATCTTCCCGTCGGCGATCCCCTGCGCCTTCATCTTTTCGCCGGCCAGTTTCCCGGTCGTCAGCACCGACAGGGAGGCGAGGCCGCTGAACATGCCGGGCATGCCGATAAAGAGCAGAAGGCACAGCGCCCGCAGGAAGTCTCCGCGGATCGAAAGGATGTGGCCGAGCAGTTTTTCCATGAAGCCGAGACGGTACAGGAGGCCCGTAAACAGGGCTCCCGCGCAGACGCTTAAGGCGGCGTCCAGGAAACCGAAGGGGCCTTCCACGATCTCGCGGAAGCGGATGCCCATGCCGGCGGCCAGGCTCCCGGCAACCGATGCCAGGAGCAGAAAGACCGCGGCCCATTTCTTTTCGTTCTTCGTGACGGTCTGGCCGATGATCAGCACCGCGAACATCACGAGAGCGACGAGATATTCTTCACGCATGACGTTCTTCTTTCCTTAATAGGCGGAAGCGCCGTAATTGCGGCGGAAATCGCCCAGCGCCCAGAAGGAGCCGTCAGAATTGATCTGAATGCCTGCGAGCGATCCGACGTGGGAACTGAAGTCCTTGTCCTGATCCTCCAGGACAAAGCCCATTTCTTCCAGCTTCCTGAGCGTTGTCTCGCTGTAGCCGGATTCGATCGTCAGGTTCTTGCTGATGCCGTCGCGGTAGCTGCGGGGGGAGTTGATCACGTTTCCGAGGCCCATGCCGAAGGTCGCGTAGTTCACGACGCCTTCGATGGCTGCGGAGACGAGTGCCCAGTTGCCCGGGGATCCGATCGCGAGGACCGGCTTGCCGTCGGGACCGGCAACGATGGTCGGGCAGGTCGTCGAACGTACGCGGATGTACGGCATGACCATGTTGACGCGGGCGGAAGTGGAGTTGTTCAGGTTCCCCAGGTGGGCGGAGAAGACGAAGCCGGTGCCGGGGACAGCGACGGCTGAACCGAAGTTGATGCCGTTGGTATTGGTGGTGGAGACCACATTGCCGAACTTGTCGGCGCAGACCAGGTGGGTCGTGCCGCCCTGATCCGGCGTGCAGTCGTCAAGCACCTTCTGGCCGGTCTCGGACAGGGTCACCGTCAGGCGTCCGGCCTTGGCGGTCTTGATGCGTTCGCCGGGCGTGATCGCCTTGGCGCGCTCTTCGGCATATTCCTTGGAGATGATCGTTTCCACGGGCAGGTCGTAGTAGTCGGGGTCGCCCATGAAGGAAACGCCGTCCTGATAGGCCATCGCGTAGGCGTCCGCCATGATCTGCACGGTCTCGGGGCTGTCAAAGCCGTAACTCTTCAGATCGAAATGCTCCAGGATGTTCAGGGCTTCCAGCAGGGCTACGCCGCCGTTGGAAGGACCGCCGGTGGTATAGACCGTGTAGCCGTTGTAGGTGGTGGAAAGCGGATCGCGCATCACGGACTTGTACTGGGCAAAGTCCTCGCGGGTCAGCACGCCGCCCAGGCTCTGGATGTGGCTGACCATCTTGTCAGTGAATTCGCTGTCGTAGAAACCCTTGATGCCGTCCTTTGCGAGCATTTCCAGCGTATCGGCCAGATCGGGGTTCTTGATGGTGTCGCCGATCTCGTACAGGAAGCCTTCGTCGGTATACAGGCCGAGCGTGTAATCGTAGGCCTTCAGATTGTCCAGACGGCCTTCAATGTTGGTGTTCCAGCGCGCCGTGCAGGGGAAACCGTTCCGGGCCAGGTCGATGACCGGCTGCAGAACTTCGGCGGCGCTCATGGTGCCGAATTTTTCCAGTGCCGTCAGGGTGCCGTGCACCACGCCGGGGATTGCGATGGCTTCCACCGAAGGCGGGGTGCTGGAGGTCGAAACGTCCAGGGCGCCGGGCAGGGCTGCTGCCGGCGCCTGCGTCATGTATTCGATGGAGACGTACTCGTTTGTTTCGGCCAGATAGATCACCATCTGTCCGGCGCCGCCCATGCCGGAGGCTGCCGGTTCCAGAAGGCCGACCGCGTAGATCATGGCGACGGCCGCGTCGACTGCGTTGCCGCCCTTTTCCAGGATCTGCACGGCAATGTCAGATGCCAGGGAAGAGGCGCAGGCTGCTGCGCCGTTCGTGCCCGCCGCACCGGTCTTATAGGTGTCGCCGTCGAAGGCCGGAGCAGGTTCCGTCGGTGCGGGCTCGGTCGGTGCTTCCGTTGCCTGCGTGGTCTGCGGGGCGGCAGTGGAAGGCGCCGCCGTCGACGTTTCGACAGGCTTCTGTCCGCAGGCGGCCGTGCCCAGGATCAGGCAGAGCACGAGCAGCAGAGAAAGTCCTTTTTTCATTCGTTTTCTCCTTCTTGCGTTTTCTTTGCGGGGGAAGATATAAGAACCGGAAGCCATGCGGCGTCCGGTTGTTTGCGAAGGGATAGAGGAAACTCCCTCAAAAAGGCAAAGGGCGGAGACACAGTGCTCCGCCCCCTGCAGCAGATCAGATTATTTCACGACTTCGATCTTGACAGCATCCTGCAGCGTATATTCGGGATACGCTACGGAGTTGGTGTCGATGCGGCCGTCATTGTGGAAGATGCAGACGCCTTCCAGATCGGCAGCTTCGATGGTCTCGCTGTAGCCGTCGGCGCAGACAACGTTCACGGCAGAGCATTCCGTGATGCCAACTTTGGCAAGGACGTCAGCAAGCGGAAGGCCGGCTTCGTTGGTGTAGCTTTCAGGGACGTAGAGCAGGATGTTTGCACCCAGTACGTAGCAGCCGCAGTTGATGGTCACTGCGCCGTATTCCTGGTTCGTGCCTACCGTGTAGGCGCCGCGGTCCTTGGAGTCGACCGGAACGATGAAGCGTTCCACGAACTGATCGAAAGGAATGGTCGTGGTGGCAGAGTCGCCCAGGGAGACGGCCTGCACGTCCGCTTTCGCGATGTCGATTTCGGCAGCCTTCAGGATGTCGCTGACCCTGTAGCCGGTCTGCACGGTGCCGCCGAACGGGCCGACGAAGTTTTCTTCCAGTTCCGTGACAGCGGTGTTGGCCACGGTGATCTTGTAAACGGTGCCTTCGGCAACTTCCACGTCAGCGGTCTTGTCTTTTTCCACGCCGTGAGGAACAATGTAGAGGATGTTCTGCAGCGTGTAATCCGGATAGGCGATGGAGCTGGCATCGGTGCGGCCTTCGTTGAAGAAGATGTCCACGTCCGCCAGATCATCCTTGGCGATCTCTTCGGCGTAACCGTCGGCGCAGATGAAATCATAGGAATCGGCTTCCGCCATCTTCAGATCTTCGAAGAGGTCGGTCGCGGCATAGCCGTCTTCATTGACCAGAACGATCGCTTCGGGGCCGACGACCAGCCAGCCGAGGTTGTAAGGGGTGTTGTCCTTTTTGATGCCGGTGCCGAACATCAGGCCTTCGTGATAGTTCTTCTGCAGGCCTTCCGGAACGTTCAGGCAGAGGCCCTGTTCCTTCATCGTGGCCAGGTCGCCGAATTCCGCGGCATACATGTCGACGTAGGAAACCGCGCTCAGCACGGCGTCATCGGCAACGTCGAACCAGAAGTTCTTCTCGACGATGTCCTTCATCGCATAGCCCGTCAGCCAGTAGGCATTATAGCGGGTGGCGTTCGGATCCTTGACTTCTTCCAGGCCTTCCAGCAGGGGGTTCATGACCAGGAGGGAAGCGATCACGAGAGGTTCGGGAGCCGCAGTGGTCGGGGCTTCGGTAGTCGGCGCCTCGGTGGTCGGGGCTTCGGTGGTCGGAGCCGCGGTGGTCGGGGCTTCGGTGGTCTTAGGTGCTTCCGTAGTGGTCACGGGCTTTTCGCCGCAGGCCGCCAGAGAAAGAACCATTGCCAGTGCCAGGAACATTGCAAACAGTTTCTTCATAGAGTTCTCCTTTCACATTTTGAAATGTTACGAGTCTTGTTTGACAATTCATTATAGCACATTTTTTATAAATCAAGAAGCGATTTTCTCTTTTTATGAAAGTCATGGTAGTATTTCTGCTCTTCACAGTGTAAACTTGAGCCATGGATAAGGTATGGATGATGATTCTGATCCTGTCCGTCCTGTTTTTTGCCTATCTTACTGGAGAGGCGATCAGAGCACGGCAGGACAGGAAAAAAATGCAGCATGTGATCTACGTGAACGGGACCCGGGGCAAGTCGACGGTCTCGCGCCTTATTGCGGCCGGACTGGCTGCCGGCGGGTACCGGGTCATGTGCAAGACGACGGGGACGCTTCCGCTCTGCCTCCATCCGGACGGCCGCGAGGAGGAGATCAGAAGACGCGGACCGGCGAACATCCGCGAGCAGTTGAAATACCTGCATGCCGCTGCGGAGGAAAAGGCCGATATCCTGGTGATCGAGTGCATGGCGCTGCAGCCGGAATACCAGCGGGTCTCTGCCCGGAACATGCTCCGAAACGACATCGGCGTGATCACCAACGCGCGGCTCGACCACATGGACGTGATGGGAGAAACGCGGGGGGAGATCCTGGACTGCCTCATGGAAATGCTGCCGGAAGGCGGCAGCATCTTTACGGCGGAGCGGGACTTCCGGGAGCGCATGAGCGAACGCGCGAAGGCGCTTGGGAGCAGCATCCGTTTCACGTCGCCGGAGGACCTTGAAGGCGTTCCGGGGGCTGCCGGGATCGATTTTTCCGAAAACGTCGCGCTGGCGCTTGCCGTCTGCCGGAGCCTGGGCGTTTCTGATGAGGCGGCGGTAAGGGGCTTTGCGGAGTTCCGGCCGGATCCCTTCGCGCTCGCGGTCTATCATGCGGGCAGCCTCACTTTCGTGAATGCGCTCTCCGCGAACGACGTGACGTCCACGAAGATGATCTGGGAACGGACCCGCGGCGGAGAAGGAGAACGGCTGATCCTGCTCCTCAACAATCGGGAGGACCGCCCGGCCCGCGCCGCCGACATGGCAAGGCTCGCAGGCGAACTGCAGCCGGCGGAGATCTGGCTCCTCGGCGAAAGCCTGCCGGCGCTGGCCCGCCTCTGCCGGAAAAAGTGCCCGGGAGCGGAGATCCGCGTATTCACGAACGCGGATGAGATCCCGCTTTCGGCGGAGACGCCGACGCTGATCCTGGCCGCGGGCAACATCAAGAACGAAGGGATCCGCCTTGCGGAACGTGCGGAGAGAGAACTGAGGAAGGAGGGCGCAGCCGATGTACACTGAGATCGTTGCCGTCGGGATCCTGCTGGCGGTGCTGTATGCCGAGATCACACATTATTCCCCGGGAGGACTGGTGACCCCGGTCTATTTCGCGCTCTGCCTTTCCCAGCCGGTGCGGATCGCCTATACCCTGCTGATCGTGCTGGCCGTTTACGGGCTGGATAAGCTTCTCGGCCGCTTCTGGATCCTCTACGGACGGCGGCTTTTCGCCGTCAACGTGGTCCTCGGGCTCGGCCTCTCGCTCCTCATCGGGGCTGCAGGCATCCTGCCCGGCGGCATCCGCATGATCGGCTACATCGTTCCTGCCCTGCTGGTGCGGGATCTTCAGAAACAGGGCTTTGCGAAGACCGGCGTATCGCTCGGCATCGTTGCCGGGCTGTGCGCGCTCTGCCTGCTGTGGTTCGGGGTGCTATGAAAAAAAGGACGCTGCTCTTTCTCTGCGGGCTGCTGCTTTTCGTCATCGCCGCGGCTGCACTGATATATAAGGAAGGTTTCCGCCGGAAAGCGGAAGCCTATGATACGATGCGGGATGCGGCGGAGCGGTACTCGCGAGCACTCGAATGCATTCGGAACGAGAGGCTGCGCCGCGGGATCCCGCTGAGCGCGGAGGATACGCTGGGGCTCGGCCTGATCGGCCTTCCGAACTCAGCCATTTCCACTTCGGTGGGGGATCTGGAAGCGAAGCGCACGGCTGAACTGCCGGAAATGGCTGCCCTCTGTGTGCGGCTGTTTGCCGAAGCCGGGCTGAAGGAGGGGGATACCCTTGCTGCCTGTTTTTCCGGTTCCTTCCCGGGGATCGACCTCGCTGCGGTCTGCGCTGCGGACGCCATGGGGCTCCGGATCGTTTACAGCGCCGCAGTCGGCGCTTCGTTCTACGGGGCCAACATTCCGGAATATACCGCGCCGGAAATGCTCATGACAGCCTATGAGGCCGGTCTGATCGGGTCCGCGCCTGCTCTGGTCACGATGGGCGGAGAGAATGACGCCGGCACCAACATGACGGGCGCCCTGATGGAGGAGACCGAAGAGATCGAGGCCGTGAAGGCACGGCTTGCCGCGGAAGGGCTGGCAGTCACGCCTGTCGCTTCCCTGGATGAGGCGGTCCGCCTGCGGCTCGGGATCTGCGGGAACCCCGCCGCCTTCGTCAATGTCGGCGGGAATGTCGCGGGGATCGGCCGGAACGCGTTCGCGCTGGAGAATTCCTACGGGATCCTGGCCCCGCAGCGGATCAGACTGAACGAGGGCAGCGGCCTCATGGAATATTATCTGAACGAGGGGATCCCGGTCATTTCCTTCCTTAACATTAAGAAACTCTGCCTGGAATACGGCATCGCTTTTGATCCGGACCGGCTGCCGGAGCCCGGCACCGCAGGCGTCTACTACGAACGGCGCTATGACCGCGGCCTGATCGCGGCGGCCGGGGCAGTCACCTTCGCCGCGCTGATCCTGATCGAAAAGGACCGGAAAAGGAACCTGCGGGAGAGGGAAAAACACTGACCCCGGCGAAACCCTGGTTCCGGCAATGCAAAGAAGTCCGGAGAGGACGTTTTTGATGAAACGCCTCTCCGGACTTTCTTTTTTTTTATGAAAAACGCGAGAACCTGTTTTATGTTTTGCAATAATAAGAAAAAATCGTTACTCGTCACGTAGATATAAGAAAAAACTTTTGCTATGATAAAGAATACAGAAAAAGCGGAAAAGCGAAAATCGCATAAGAAAAATCATATCACAGCGAAAAGCAGGAGGATACCATCATGCTGAAAGGCAAATATGCGGTCGTGACCGGTTCGGCCAAGGGCATCGGAAAGGCTACGGCCGAGATCTTCGTCCGCGAGGAAGTGGCAGGCATCGCCATTGTTGACTACGATTACGAGACAGCCTGCAAAACAGCTGAAGAACTGGGACCGGCGGCATTTCCCGTCAAATGTGATATTTCCGATCCGGAGCAGGTGGCGGCGGCCGTCAAGGCGATCAAGGAACGCTTCGGACGCATCGACATTCTGGTCAACAACGCGGGAGTCACCCGCGACGCGATGTTCCACAAGATGACGGTCGACCAGTGGATGAAAGTCATCAACACGAACCTGAACGGAACCTTCTTCTGGTGCCATGAAGTGATTAACGATATGAGGAACCAGGGCTACGGCAGGATCATCAATATCAGCTCCGCTTCCGTAAGGGGCGTCGTGGGACAGTGCAACTACGCCGCGACCAAGGCGGCCATGATCGGCTTTACCAATACGCTGGCCAAGGAATCGGCCAAGAAGGGCATCACCGTGAACTGTGTAGCGCCGGGCGCGACGGACACCGACATGTATCAGGCCGTTCCGCAGCACGTCATGGACGCGATGATCGCATCGAACCCGATGAACCGTCTTGGCAAGCCGTCCGAGATCGGCGAAGTGATCGCGTTCGTTGCCAGCGAGAGAGCATCCTATCTGAACGGCCAGTGGATCCTGGTCAACGGCGGCAAGTAAGGGGGAAAACATGAGCAAGCCTTTGGAAGGCATCCGGGTCATTGAAATGGCCAACTATGTGGCGGCGCCGATCGTAGGCCGCATGCTCGCCGACATGGGCGCCGAGGTCATCAAGATCGAAGGGCGCGGCGGTGATGCCTGGCGCAATACCTCGGCCAGCCACACACAGACGGGCTGGGATGAAAACCCGCTGTTCGACCTGTTCAACGTGGGCAAGAAGTCGCTCAGCCTGAACATGAAGACGCCGGAAGGCAAGAAGATCTTCTTCGAACTGCTGGAGAAGGCGGACGTTCTGATCACCAATACGCGCCAGCAGTCGCTGGTGAAGCTCGGCGTCGACTACGACAGCCTGAAGGACCGCTTCCCGCGGCTCATCTACGCGACGCTGACCGGCTACGGCTACGAAGGCCCCGACTGCAATGCACCGGGCTTTGACAACATCGCCTTCTGGTCCCGTCCCGGCTTTTCCGCCGACATGACGATCGAGGGACCGGGGAGCTATCCCGTCAACAGCCGCTATGCAATGGGGGATACCATTTCCGGGACGACCCTCTTCGGCGGCGTGATGACGGCGCTCTACCAGCGTGAAAAGACCGGCAGGGGCGACTTCGTGACGATGTCCCTGTACAACGCCGGCATCTGGAATTTCTCAGGCTGCATCGTGATGGCGGAAAAGCCTTACGAGCACCGCTATCCCGAGATCCGCAACATGGGCATTCCCATGAACCTGACTTACAAATGTAAGGATGGCGAGTGGATCCGCTGCACCTTCTTCGAATTTGACCGCTACGCGCCGAAGTTCTTCGATGCGCTCGGCGTAACGGAGAAGATGGCGGAACTGGGCATCACCACCCTTGACATTTCCATGGAGAACGCCGACAAGCTCGTTCCGATCTTCGAACCCATCTTCCGGGAGAAGACCTCTGCGGAATGGCTGAAGATCTTCGGGGACCTGGACATCGTCTGCGGTCGGCTGAACCATTTCCGCGACGTGCTGACGGACGAACAGGCCTGGGCCAACGGATACCTGCAGGAATACGAGTGCACGAACGGCGCGAAGCGCGTGCTGCCGAGCTGCCCGGTGCGGCTTGGTTCGCAGGGCGTCTTCCCGCTCGGAAAGCCCATCATGTACGGCGCGAGCAACCGGGAAGTCCTGACGGGGCTCGGCTACACGGAGGAAGAGATCGCCGCGATGACCGAAGCGGGCGTGTTCAAATAAAAAAGCCCGGCAGAGCCGGGCAGACACGGTTCAGGTCGGAACGAAGGCGCTTACAGTTCCGCGTCCTTATAGAATTCGACGCAGAAATCCCTGAAGACCAGATCGGCCTGGGACATGTACTTGGCCGGGTTCCAGAAAAGGCACATGTCGCGGCGGGCATATTCGTCCGCGATGCGGATGTAGCGGTTGGGCTTTAGGAGGTCCACCGACTTGGCGGTCGACGTGGTGAGCGCCACGCCGAAGCCGGAGGCGATCAGCGGCCCGCGCATGGTGTAGTCGCATTCCACGCTGATGTGAATGTTCAGCCCCGCCTTTTCAAACAGGCGGTCGCAGCAGTTCCGCCAGGGCGAGCCGGCAGGCAGGCTGATGAAGGATTCGTTTTCCACCTCCCGCAGAAAGACCGACTCCCGGTCGGCAAGCGGATGGTTTTCGGGGACCACGAGATAGATCGCATCGTCCTTGATGTGGCAGGAGGAAAGCCCGGGGACGGTGATGTCCTCGGTAGCGGCGATCACGTAGTCCACCGTCATCTCTTCCAGCGCCGTATTCAGCTTCTCGGCGGAAAGGTTCAGCTGCTTCAGGACGGTATCCGGGTAGCGGGTGTGGAAACCGTGGATCATGGGCATCCACACCAGGGAGGAGCCGACAGCCATGCTGACCTGCTGCTCACGGGCGGTACTCAGGTCGCGGATCGCGGCCTGCCCGTTCTCCAGCGCGGAAAAGACCTGATTGACGTAGCCGAGGTAGGTCCTCCCGGCGGCATTCAGACGGATGGACCGGCGGGACCGGTCGAAGAGCTGCACGCCGAGTTCCTTTTCCAGGGAAATGATCATGCTGGAAAGGGCCGTCTGGGAGATGTAAAGCTCACGCGCCGTCGCGGTAATGTGTTCGGTCGCGGCAAGGCGCCGGAAATAATCAAGCTGAAGAAGCGTGATCATGATATCCTCCGGGATCGTTGAATCATAAGAAAAAACAGATGGATCCGGCCCCAATTATGAGGCGTAACTTCTGATTTGTCAATGCCGCAGGCCGCGGATCCGGGCAGGCGGCGGAAATAAGGAGGTAAAGCGGATGCGTGATGCGGTCGTAACCGATTGTGTCAGGACTGCAGTCGGCAAGATGAACGGCTCGCTCGCCGAATATGACGAGCAGGTGCTTGCCGCCATCGTGATGAAGGAAGTCCTGAAACGCTCCAAAATTGAGGCGGAAGACGTGGACGAGGTCTATTTCGGCCACGTCAAGATGAACACCTACCCCATGGACGTCGCGCGCTATGCCTGGCTGGAAGCGGGGCTCCCGGACAAGACCCCGGGCTACACCCTGCAGCGGGCCTGCTCCTCGGGCTCCCAGTCGATCTACGATGCGAGCATGACCATCGCGCTCGGCGACGCGGACGTGATCCTGGCGGGCGGCGTGGAGAACATGACCAAGTCCTGCTACTATCTGCGCGGCGTACGCCGGGGCTTCGGAACGAAAAACGTCACCCTGATGGACAATATCCTTGAGGGCACGGCCGGCAACTCGCCGGAGGAACTATTCGGCGACCTGCCGATGGGCCTCACCGCGGAAAACGTTGCGGAGCAGTATCACATCGAGCGGGAGATCCAGGACCTCTTCGCCTACAACAGCCAGCTGCGGGCAAAGAAGGCCATCGCGGAGGGCAAGTTTAAGGAACAGATCGTCCCGGTGGACGGTTTCGACACCGACGAATTCCCGCGCGAGACCACGCTGGAAAAGCTGGCAGCCCTGAAAAGCGCCTTCAAGAAGGGCGGCTGCGTGACCGCGGGCAACTCCTCGGGCCGCAACGACGGCGCTTCGGCGGTCATCGTCATGGCCCGCGAGAAGGCTGACGAACTGGGCTATGACTACTACCTGCGCCACGTGGCTTCGGCCATCGTCGGCGTGCATCCGTCGATCATGGGCATCGGTCCCATCGGCGCGTCGAAAAAGGCGCTCGCAAAGGCTGGCCTGAAGATTGACGACATCGGCCTCATCGAACTGAACGAAGCCTTCGCTTCCCAGTCCGTGGCGGTCATGCGCGAATGGGCCTCCTGGAGCGAAAAGGAGACCTTCGACACGATCTGGGAACGCACGAACGTCAACGGCAGCGGCATATCGCTCGGGCATCCCCTGGCGGCGACCGGCGGCATCCTGACCACGAAGCTGTTCTACGAACTGAAGCTCCGCCCCGAGGTCCGCTACGCGATGGTGACCATGTGCATCGGCGGCGGCATGGGCTTTGCTTCGATCTTCGAAGCGTGCAGGAGGTGACGGCATGAAAGAGCAGAGAGTATTTGTGACAGACGTGGTCCGCACCCCCCTGGGCGCGTCCGGCAAAGGGCTGGACAAATTCATGTCCTCCGATCTCGCAGCGAAGGTGATCCTGCGCCTCCTGGAAAAGAACAGCCTCGATCCCCTCGCGGTGGACCAGGTGGTCTTCGGCCAGTCCCTGCCGTCCACGATGCCCAACAACATCGGCCATTTCGCCTGGCTGAAGGCGGAACTGCCGGTGGACGTGCCCGGCTATACCGTGCATTCCAACACGGATTCCGGCCTGCAGGCTCTCCGGAACGCCTACAACCTGGTCGCGACCGGAAATGAACGGATCGTGCTTGCCGGCGGCGCGGACAGCTACTCGGCAGCACCTTTCGTGATGCGCGACGTCCGCCTGCATTTCTTCCCCCAGGACCGCATCGTGATTGATTCGCTGGATGAAGCGGAATGCTGCACGCAGCCCGAACCGATGAGCCGGAAGGAACAGTTTGAAAAAGCCCACGGCGAAGAGTCCGAAGCCGCAAAAGCCTTCCGTGAGGAGGAAGAGTCAAAGGCTGCCGCCCTCGCGGGGCTGCTCGGTGACGAACTCGTTCCGATGTCCTGGGTCGACCGCAAGAAAGGTGAGATCGTCGTTAACGCGGACGAATGGCCCGGGAAGACCAAGGAAGGCCCGCTTTCCCCGAATGCGGACTGCGCGGCGGTGACCCTCGCAGTCAGCGAAGAAGCGCTGGCGGCAAAAGGGCTTAAGCCCGCGGCCGAACTTCTCGGCTTCGCCTCCCTCGGCGGCTCACCGGATGATCCCGTGAAGGCCGGCGCGGAAGCGGTGAAGAAGCTCCTTGCGAAGAAAGGGCTGAAGGCGGAAGACGTTGCCCTCTTTGAGATCGCGGAAAACAGCGCGGACGACGTTCTGGCGCTGGCCGCCTCCCTGAACATCCCGGCCGGAAAGATCAATCCTTTCGGCGGGGCCTTGGCTTTCGGCCGCTGCGACGGCGCGGAAGGCATCCTGATGCTGCAGCGCCTGCTGCACGCCCTGAGACCTGGTGAATGCGGCGTGATCGCCCTGTACTCCGCCGGCGGAATGGGCATGGCAGCTTTGCTGCAGAAATGCTGAAAAACAACGGAACCCATTCGAAGAGGCACTTCGAAGAAAATAAAAAAGAACAAAGGAGAAACAAAATGAAGAAACTGCTTGCAATGTTCCTGGCGCTGGCAATGGTTCTTTCCCTGGCGGCCTGCGGCGAAAAGCCTCCGACCACCACCGAAGCCCCCAAGACCACCGAAGCTCCCAAGACCACCGAAGCCCCCAAGACTACGGAAGCTCCCGCTCCTCAGTCCACTGAAGCTCCTGCGCCTCAGTCCACCGCAGCCCCGGCTCCCACGCAGAGCGATGCTGCTGCGAAGTATCCTGAACAGGCTGTCAAGATCATCATTCCTTACGGCGAAGGCGGATCCACCGACATGGGCGGCCGTGTCGTTGCGGAATATCTGAAGAAGATGATCCCCGGCTCCAGCTTCGTATGTGAGAACCAGTCCGGCGGCGCTGCCGTCCCCGGCACCATGGCTGTGTTCCAGGAAGACCCGAACGCGACCGGTTACGTCCTCGGCTACAACTGGTACGCTTCCTTCAACTTCCGGCCGCAGTTCCTGGATACCGCAACCTATTCGATGGATGATTTCACCATGATCGCCGGCATTACCATCCAGCGCAATACTCTGTTCATCCGCAAGGACGAGACCCGTTATCATGACGTGGACAGCCTGATCCAGTACATCAAGGATCATCCGGGCGAACTGAACTACGGCTGCGGCGCCGCCAGCAGCTGGCAGCTGCTGATCATGCTGAACTTCCTGAATGCCTACGGCGTTGCCGATCTGTGCGAAGAAGTTCCTCAGAAATCCGCTAAGGAAGTGGCGCAGCAGGTCATGAACGGCGACCTTGACTTCTGCCTGCTGGAGACTGCGACCTTCACTTCCGAAATGAATGAAGGCACCATTGCCACCATCTGCTCTTTCGAAGCAGCCCGCAACCCGATGCATCCTGACTGCCCGACCATCGGCGAACTTGGCCATCCCGAAGTTGCCGAAGTCGCTGCGAACTGCCTGGTCCTGGAAGCCCCTAAGGGCCTGGATGAAGGCATCCGTCAGAAACTCGAAGACGCCTGCAGAGAAATGTGCAAGGATCCTGAATTCCTGAAGGCCTCCGCCAACTGCAACCAGGATATCCTGTTCCAGACCGGCGCCGAAGTCACCAAGGCTCTGAAGGATTCCATGCCCGAAGTCCTGAAGCTCCTGAAGCAGGCCGGCATGGTCAAATGATAACGGCAATACAGCCGCTTTAAAGAACCATTAAGTTTTTGTCTTTGAAAAAGGCAGGGCGGAGCCCGGCTCCGCCCTGCTCTCCCACAATCCGGAGGATAGTATGAATAAACTTGTAAAAGCTCTGGATCGGAAAATTGTCCTGCGTGCTTCTTTGGTGGACATGGTGCTGGGCGGATTCATTTTTGCCCTGAACCTGTTTCTGGCGACGATCGGCACGAGTAAATTCATTGAGGAAGGCTACGGCAATAAATACGGCGTTTCGCCGCGAACGTTCCCGCGCGCCATATTCATTGCGGCATGCGTGCTTTCTGTCATGATGATCATCCGGGGCTTCGCCGAATTCAGAAAAAAGAAAGAGACCGAAAAAACGGTACAGTTCCATCTGATCAGCCTGGCGATCTTTCTCGACATGGTGCTGTTTGTTTTTACCCTGATTCCGCTGGGGTATCCGGTCGCCAATTTTATCATGATGACTATAATGTACTGGCTGTCCGGTGGGAAGAAATGGTGGAAATGCATCCTGGTGGCAGTGCTGTTTACGGCGGCCTCCTGGCTGTTCTTCCGTACTTCTTTGAAGATCCAGCTTCCGGTGGGGATCCTGAGCGGGATACTGAAGTAAGGAGGAAAGACCATGGGTGCGTTTCAAAATCTGATCGAAGGTTTTTCCTTCTCGTTCGGCTGGTATAACTATATGATGGCCGCCTTCGGCACGGTTCTCGGTATCATTATCGGGGCGCTGCCGGGCCTGACAGCCACGACCGGTGTGTCGATCTTTCTGCCGCTGACGTTCTACATGGATCCTATTCCTTCGTTCGGTTTCCTGCTCGGCATCTACTGCGGCGGGACCTACGGCGGATCCATCACGGCGATCCTGATCAATACGCCCGGTACGCCCTCGGCGGCAGCTACGGCGATAGAAGGTTATGAGATGTCCAAGAAGGGCAAGGCGCTGAAAGCGCTGGAAATGGCGCTGTACGCGTCCTTCGTGGGCGGCATCATTTCCTGCGTCTCGCTGATCTTCATCTCCCCGCTGCTCGCGGCCTTTGCCTCGAAATTCGGCAACCCCGAATACTTCGTGCTGGGCCTGTTCGGCATCTCCATCGTGGCGTCGCTGGCCGCCGGCAACATGATCAAGGGTCTGATCGCAGCCTGCTTCGGCCTGACGCTGTCATTCATCGGACTGGACCATATCAATGCTGCGCAGCGGCTGACCTTCGGCTCCACTGCGATGCAGGCGGGCATCACCACGATCCCTGCGCTGATCGCCCTTTTTGCCTGCGGCGAACTGCTGCTGCAGGGCGAGGACATCTATCAGAAAGTCGATCTCGAGATCCAGGCCGTTAAAGGCGAACACCTGAAATTCAAGGAATTCATCCATTACTGGTGGCAGATGATCGTCAGCTCCCTGATCGGCTGCTTTATCGGCGCCGTGCCCGGTACGGGCGGCGGCATCGCGGCTTTTACGGCTTACAACTTCGCACAGAAAGCTTCGAAACATAAAGAGGAATTCGGCAAGGGCACGATCGAGGGCATTGCGGCTTCTGAGGCCGGCAACAACGGCGTTACCGGCGCGACCCTGATCCCGCTGCTGACCCTCGGCATCCCCGGCGACGCGGTCACGGCCGTTCTCCTTGGCGCCCTGATGATCCAGGGCTTGACGCCCGGCCCCGGCCTGTTCCGCGGCGAGTATGCCAAGACGATCTTCGGCATTTTCGCCCTGCTGATCGTCTGCAACATCTTCATGCTGCTCTTCGGCAAGATCGGTCTGCCGCTCTTTGCCAAGGTGACGGATATTCCGAAGGAGATCCTGCAGCCCATCGTGCTCGCGCTCTGCTGCGTCGGTACCTATGCCGCCAGCAAGCGTATCTATGAGCTGCGCGTGATGCTGGTCATCGCGGCAGTCGCCTATTTCATGAAGAAACTGAAAATGCCGACGGCGCCGGCTCTGCTGGCCCTGATCCTGGGAGAGACCGTGGAGGCTTATCTGCGGCGCGGGCTGATCGCCAAGCGCGGGAGCCTCATCAAGATGTTCTCCGGCCGGCCGATCGCGATCACGATCTTCGCAATTACGGTCGTCATGCTGATATTCAGTGCCGTCGGAGAGATACGGGGCACAAAACACGCAGACGATTAGCGCGATTTCCGAGCCTGTCGTTCCTGGCGGAAGGCAGGCTTTGTTTTGATGAGGACTGCACGGTCCGAAGAGGTGCTTATGTTTTATAAACTGGAAAATACCGCAGCCCTGCCCTGGGAAGAAATCGAAAAGATGCTTCTCGGACATATCTGTGAGCATCCGGAGTGGAAGAAGGTCCTGCTCCTCCCGCCGGACATCACGCGCTCCCACTCGGGCGCGGGACCCATTACGGCTTTCTATTACCGCGAGCTGACGGCCCGCGGGGCGGACGTAAAGGTCATGCCGGCACTGGGGACACACGTCGCGATGACCCGTGAGGAACTGTCCCGCATGTTCGGAGACGGGATCCCGGAGGAGGCGTATCTGGTCCACGACTTCCGGAAGTCGATCGAGGAGATCGGCACGGTGCCCGGGGACGTGATGGAGAAGATCTCCGAAGGCCTGTTCACCGAGGACGTTCACGTTTCCGTGAACCGGGAACTCCTCGGCGGAAAGTATGACGCGGTCCTGTCGATCGGTCAGGTCATTTCTCACGAGATCGCGGGCATGGCCGGCTACACGAAGAATATCGTGGTCGGCTGCGGCGGCGGGGAAATGATCAACGTCAGCCATTTCCTCGGCGTGTTCTACGGCCTGGAAAAACTCCTCGGCGTCGATCACAACCCGGTGCGCGACCTCTTCGACTACGTGCAGACGAACATGCTGGACAGGCTGATCCCGCTCACCTTCATCCAGACGGTCATGCTGCAGGAAAAGGGTGAGGATACCTACCGCGGCGTCTATGTCAGCCGCGACCGGAGCGCCTACGAGGCGGCCGTTGCCCTCTGCCAGCAGGTCAATTTCAACTACGTCGAAAAGCCTATTCACAAATGCGTGGTCTGGATGGATCCGGCGAGCTACCACAGCACCTGGGTCACGAACAAGGCCATTTACCGGACACAGCTCGCGGTCGAACAGGGCGGCGAGATCGTCATCATTGCGCCGGGCGTCCGCATGTTCGGGGAAAACGACCTCGCAGACGGCATCATCCGCAAATACGGCTATCTCCCGCGCGAGACCGTGCTCGAGATGCGGAAGACGGATGAAACGCTCGCGAAGAACCTCTCCATGGCGGGCCATCTGATCCACGGCGCGCCGGATGGCATCCGCGTGACCTACTGCACCGACAGACTGAGCCGCGAAGAGGTGGAACACGCGAATTTTGCTTACATGAGTGTGGAAGAAGCGCTCGAAAAATATCCCTGCCGGGACTGGAAGACCGGCTGGAAGACACTGGATGACGGCGAAGAGATCTATTTCGTCCGCAACGCGGCGCTCGGCATGTGGCGCTGCAGGGGACTTTACTGAAAACGAAAAGAGGTGCGAATGATGGGTATCAAGGGAAAATGCGCGGTGGTCGGCGGCGGTACCATGGGGCGCCAGATCAGCCTGAACGCGGCGATCCATGGATATGACACGACGGTCTGCGAGCCGGTCCCCGCGGTGCGGGAAAGCCTCCTTGCCTGGGAGGAAAGCTACCTGGCCGGGCGCATTGCCAAGGGCAAGATGACGGAAGAGCAGGTTGAAGAGATCAAGGCCCGCTTCCGCGTGACCGACGACCTGGCTGCGGCCGTAAAGGACGCCGACGTCGTCATCGAAGCAATCATCGAAGACCGCGCGGCGAAGACCGCCGTCCTGAAGCAGATCGGCGAACTCGCGCCGGAAAATGCCGTGATCGGCACGAATTCGAGCTTCATGGTCTCGTCCCTCTTCAAGGACGTCGTGAAGAACCCGTCCCGCCTGATGAATACGCATTTCTTTGCCCCGGCTCTTGTCATGAAACTGGTCGAGGTGGTGAAGGGCGAGCACGTCTCCGACGAGGCGGCGGAGCGCGCCATGGCCTGGTGCCGCGAAGTCGGCAAGACCCCGGTCCTGGTCCGTAAGGAAGAGGACGGCTTCATCGTCAACAACGTGCTGAAGGTCATCAAGGAGGAAGCCTACCGCCTGGTGAACGCCGGCGTCTGCTCCATGGAAGACCTGGATACCGCCGTGAAGCTCGGCCTCGGCCATCCGATGGGGCCGTACGAACTGGACGACCTGTCCGGCATCGACGTCCGCTACAACGTGCTGAAGCGCCGCTTTGAAGAGACCGGCGTCAAGTCCGAAGGCTTCGACATGATCGAGAAGCTCTATAAGGAAGGCCGCTACGGCAAGAAAACGAAACACGGCTTTTACGATTACGAATGAAATACGGATCCGCAGAAGCGGCGGCGCAGCCCCTCGGGGGAGGCGCCGCCTTGCCTTACGGAAGGGATTGCAGGGAGGAAAGACATGGTACCGAAATTTCACGGCTGCATCGCGCCCATCGTGACGCCGGTGGACGAACACGAAAACGTAGATGAAAAGGGGTTCCGCGCGCTGCTCGACTGGTGCGTCGCGGGCGGCCTGCACGGCATCCTGGTGGCCGGAACGAACGGCGAAACGATGGCGCTTACGCAGAAGGAACGGCTGCGGGCGATCCGGATCGCGGTCGATCAGATCGGCGGGCGGATCCCGGTGATGGCGGGCTGCATGGACACGAGTACGAGGCGGGTCGTGGAAAACATCAAGGCCGCGCAGGACGTCGGTGTGACCTGCGCCGCGGTCACGCCGGTCTTCTACGACCGCCATACCTCGCAGGACGAAACGGTCCGCCATTTCGAGCGGATCCTGCAGGAAACGGACATCCCGGAGCTCGTGATCTACAATATCCCGCCTTTCGTGGGCATCAAACTGACGCCGCAGACGATTATCCGGATCAGCGAACTGGACAGCCGCATCGTCGGCTGCAAGGACAGTTCGGGCGATTACTCCGGCTTCATGACGCTGCTTCATCACTTTAAGGGGACGTCCTTCTCGCTCATGAACGGTGCGACACCGCAGGCTCTGAGCGAGATCCTGATGGGCGCCGCGGGCTTCCTCCCGAGCGTCTGCCCGGTCTTCCCCGAACTTTTTGCCGAAGCCTACGACGCCGCCGTGAGCGGAGACGTCGCCCTCACCTGGGAATACGATGCTCTCCTTGCCGAGACCTCGAAGATCCTCGGGATGAGCAAAAACGCGACGGCGTCGGCCAAGTACGCGATCTCGCTGCGCGGGATGATCGACAAGCGCGTGATGTGGCCACAGGACGGAACGACGCCGGAAGACGAGGCGCGGATCGCCGCGCAGGTGAAAAAGATCGACGAAATGTACCGCGCGTTTAAGGAAAAACGCAGGGGATAAGCCGGAAGCACCGCAGGAAAAGGAGGTCTTCAGATGGATCTTGGACTGAAAGACAAAGTTGTCGCGATCACCGGGGGAACCAGCGGCATCGGCGAAGCCGTCGCCCTGGCGTTTGCCGAAGAAGGCGCGTACGTCGCGGTCTGCGGCCGCTCGGAAGAAAAACTAAGCAGACTGAAAAAGAAATTCGAAGAACTCGGCCGGCCGCTTTACGCGGAGGCCGCTGACGTCGGTGACCTTGCGGCGCTGGAACGTTTCGTAAGGAATGCGGCGGCCTGGCAGGGGCACCTCGACGTTTTCATTAACAACGCGGGGCTGAACATCCGCAAATACTTCGAGGAGTATACGCCCGAGGAGTTTGACGAGATCATGAACACCGACCTGAAGGCGGTGTTTTTCGGAACCCGCTACGCTGCGGAAGAGATGCGGAAATGCGGCGGCGGGGCGATCATCAACACCTCCTCCTTTACCGCGCTCATCCCCTCCGGGAACGTCGCGCCGTACTCGGCGGCAAAGGCAGGTGTCAGCAATCTGACGGCCAACCTCGCAGCGTCGCTCGCGCCGGATCACATCCGCGTGAATGCCGTGGTCCCGGGCATGACCGTCACACCGCTCACGGAAAAGAACATCGCGAAGAACCGGGAGACAATGCTCTCTGCCATCCCCATGCGGCGCTTTGCCGCGCCGGATGACCTGAAGGGAGCGTATCTGTTTCTGGCTTCCGAGGTGATGGCCGGCTACGTCAGCGGAATCTCACTCGTCGTGGCAGGCGCCAAGTTCTGCGCGCAGGACGCCGCATACGGCTGGAAATACCGCGCTTCGGAAGAGTGCAGGATCTGAACAGGAAATGACGGAGGCCGAAAGGTGAAGAAAGTCCTTTACGTGCAGGCGATCCATCCGGCGGGCATGGATCTGCTGCGGGAAAAATACGAAGTCGCCGTGGCGAAGAGCCCCGATAAGGAAGAGGTCATGAAAGAGGTGAAGGATGCCTCCGCGATCGTTTCGCGCCTCTCGGTGATCGACCGGGACATCATCGACGCGGCCGAAAAGCTCGAGGCCATTGCCAAGAACGGCGTCGGCGTCGACAACATCGACGTGGCTTACGCGACGGAAAAAGGCATCCCGGTGCTGACGACCGGGCAGGCCAATCTTTGGTCGGCGGCGGAACATACCGTCTTCGCGATGGGGGCGCTCCTCAAGCGCATCACCTATTATGACGCCCGCATGCGCGAAGGAAACTGGAAGAGCCGTGACGACGGCGGCGTTTTCGACGCGGCGGGGAAGACCTTCGGCATCGTCGGCTTCGGGCGGATCGGCCGGGACGTCGCCGGCATCGTCAAAGCCTTCCGGATGAAGGTCATGGCTTACGATCCCTATCTTTCGCGGGAAGCGGTCGAGCGGGAGGGGTGCCTCTTCGCGGGATCGCTCGAGGAACTCTGCCGGAACGCGGACGTCATTTCGCTGCACGTTCCGCTCACGGCGGAAAACCGGCACCTCATCAACGCGCAGAGCCTCTCATGGATGAAGCCGACTGCCCTGCTGCTCAACTTTTCGCGGGGCCTCGTAGTGGACAGCGATGCCCTGTACGAAGTGCTTTCGGAAGGCCGTCTCGCCGGCGCCGCCCTTGATGCGCACGTGCCCGAGCCGCCGGACTTTTCGCATCCGCTCTATCAGCTGGAAAATGTGCTGCTCTCGCCGCATATCGCGGGAAACAGCGAGGACGCCCTGCGGCGCATGTCGCTGAAACTGGCGGAAGGGATCGACGACGTCCTCTGCGGCCGTGTGCCCGACTCCTGCGCGAATAAGAAGGAACTCTACGGAGGATGACGCCGTCCGGCGGGGAAGGATCACGATGAACGGAAAAGGGAAAATTGCCGTGCTGGGCGCGGGGACGATGGGGCCAGGGATCGCCGCAGTCTACGCGGTGAACGGATATGAGACCGCGCTGTATTCGCGGACGGAGAAAACGCTGGAGAAGGCAAGGGTCACGGTCGAAGGCATCCTGGAACTCTTCCGGGAGGAGAAAATGTTCCCGGAGGAGGCGGTGATCCCGGCCGCCGGGAGGATCTCGTACGTTACGGACCTATCCGCCGCCGTCCGCGGGGCGTTTTACGTGGCTGAGACCGTCGCGGAGGTGCCGGAGGTGAAAAAGGAGATCTTCCGGCAGCTGGACGAACTCCTCCCCGAAGACGTCTTCATTTCCAGCAATACCTCCTACATGAACATTTTTGAGCTCGCGCCCGAAAGAAGGCAGGCGCGGCTCGCGATCGTCCACTGGGTCGCACCGCCGCATATCCTGCCCCTTGTCGAGGTGGTCAGGGGACCGGAAACCGCCGAGGAGACGATGGAGGCCATGATGGCGCTTCACGAAGCCTGCGGAAAACTGCCGGTCCGGATGGAAAAATACATCCCCGGCTTCATCCTGAACCGTCTGCAGAGCGCGATGAACCGCGAGGTGATCGGGCTGATGCAGGAAGGCTATGTTTCGCCGGAGATGCTGGACCGGGCGGTGAAGGCTTCCCTGATGCCGCGGGGGCTCCTTCTGGGCGTCGTGCAGCGGATGGATTTCAACGGGCTCGACATGGTGGCGAGAGGCCTCAGGAACCGGAGCTTCGAGCCCTTCGGCGCGCCGCCGGAAGACAACGTCATCGCAGAGATGGCGGAAAGAGGAGAACGCGGCGTCAAGTCCGGTGCGGGCTTCTACGATTACGGGGAGACCGGCAGCGAAGAAGCGATGCGCCTCCGGGACAGGTACCTCATCGAAAGCGTCCGTCTGGCGCGGTACTTCATGGAGCGTCCGATCGGAACGGAGAGAAAGCGGAGCGCGCCGGAAGACTGAAGCGGGGACGGCTGCGCCTTCCGGAAAACGGCAGCGATACGGAAAACGGCGGGATCTTTCGCCGTTTTTTCTTTTTTGCGGCAAAAAAGCCTTGACACTGCGGCAAAAGGTGCTATCATATAACATATGAACAGTTGTTCATATGTTTGCAAAGGAGAACGGCGTCATGGCAAAACAGGCATACGTTGAACTGTGCGACGAGGTCTGCACGCACCGGGAGATCCTGGAAAAAGTGCAGCCGGAAATGCCGGATGAAGAGCGCCTTTACGACCTTGCGGAACTCTTCAAGGTTTTCGGCGATACGACGAGGATCCGCATCCTCTACGTCCTCTTCGAGTCGGAAATGTGCGTCTGCGACATCGCGGCGCTCCTGAACATGACTCAGTCGGCGATCTCGCACCAGCTGCGGCTGCTCAAGCAGGCGCGCCTCGTGCGCAGCCGCCGGGAAGGCAAGACCGTCTATTATTTCCTCGACGACGACCACGTCCGCACCGTCATCGGGCAGGGCATGGAGCATATTTCGGAAAGAGCAGGAGGCAGAAAAGATGAAAAAGAGCTATAAGATCGAAGTGGACTGCGCAAACTGCGCGAACCTCATGGAGGAAGCCGCAAAGAAGACCGAAGGCGTGAAGGATGCGTCGGTCAGCTTCATGACCCTGAAGATGAAGGTCGAATTCGAAGAAGGCGCGGACGCGGCTGCGGTCATGCAGAAAGTCCTCGCAAACTGCAAGAAGGTCGAAAGCGACTGCGAGATCTATCTCTGAGAACGGAAGGGCGGCGCTTCGGCGCCGCCCGTCTCCCCGGGAGGCGAAGGCAATGACGAAAAAGCAAAAACAGCTGCTTATCCGCATCATCGTCGCGGCGGTCTTTTTCGTACCGCTGTATCTGCTGTCGGAGGGCATCATCCCGAACGAACTGCCGAAATGGGCTATCCTGGTCCTGTTCCTCATCCCCTATCTGATGGCTGGCCACGACGTCATCCGCAAGGCATTTCTCGGCATTAAAAACCGCAGGCCGTTTGACGAATGCTTTCTGATGACGGTGGCGACGGTCGGCGCGATCGTGCTCGGCGAGTACGGGGAAGGCGCGGCGGTCATGCTGCTGTACCAGGTGGGCGAGCTCTTCCAGGGCATCGCAGTCGGACGGAGCCGCCGGAACATCAGTGCGCTCATGGACATCCGCCCGGACTACGCGAACATCGAGGCGGAGGACGGGACACTGGAGCGCGTCGATCCGGATGAAGTGGAGACCGGTTCGGTCATCGTGGTCCAGCCGGGGGAAAAGGTCCCGATCGACGGCGTGGTAGCCGAAGGGACATCAGCGCTCGATACCGCCGCCCTGACCGGTGAGAGCCGGCCGCGCGGCGTGAGCGTGGACGATACGGTCCTGTCCGGCTCCGTGAACCTTACCGGCGTGCTGAAGATCCGCACCACGGCGGAGTTTGAGGAGTCGACGGCATCAAAGATCCTGGAACTCGTGGAAAATGCGGCTTCGCGCAAAGCAAAGTCGGAGCATTTCGTTGCGAAATTCGCGCGGATCTATACGCCGGCCGTGTGTTTCGCCGCGCTGGCGCTTGCAGTCCTGCCGCCGATTTTCTGCATGATCACCGGGATCGGCCTCGGCGGGGGCGTGACGGCCGGGCAGCTCCTGCGTGACTGGCTCCTTCGGGCCTGCACCTTCCTCGTGATCAGCTGCCCCTGCGCGATCGTGATCAGCGTGCCGCTCAGCTTCTTCGCGGGGCTCGGCGGCGCGGGCAGCCGCGGCATCCTCATCAAGGGTGCGAACTACCTCGAAACGCTGGCCTCGGTCGGCACGGTCGCCTTTGACAAGACCGGGACGATCACGAAGGGGACCTTCGAGGTCACGGCGGTGCATCACAATACGCTCGACGAGAACAAACTGCTGGAACTCGCAGCGCACGCGGAGTGCCATTCCTCGCACCCGATCAGCCTGAGTCTGCAGAGGGCTTACGGGAAGCCCGTGGACCCGGCGCGCGTTGCCGACGTGCAGGAGATCAGCGGGCACGGCATCACGGCGAAGGTAGACGGGAAAGCGGTCGCGGTCGGGAACGAACGGCTGATGAACCGTCTCGGCGTCCCTTCGGAGCACTGCCATTCGGCGGGGACGATCATCCACGTGGCCGTGGACGGCGCCTATGCCGGGCACTTCGTGATCGCGGACGAGGTCAAGGAACGTGCGAAAGAGGCGATGGAAGCACTTGCAAAGGCGGGCGTCGGACGGACGGTCATGCTGACCGGAGATATCGAAGCGGTTGCGAAGAGCGTCGCGGAGGACGTCGGAATCAGTGAATACCGCGCGGAACTGCTGCCGCAGGATAAGGTCGCCTGCGTGGAGGAACTGCTGGCCGGAAGCACCGGCGGGAAGAAACTGGCCTTCGTCGGCGACGGCATCAACGACGCGCCGGTCCTTTCGCGGGCGGACATCGGGATCGCCATGGGCGCGCTCGGTTCGGACGCAGCCATCGAAGCGGCGGACGTCGTGCTGATGGACGACGATCCCGTGAAGATCGCAAAGGCGATCCGGATCGCCCGGAAATGCATCCGCATCGTCCGGGAGAACATCGGCTTTGCCCTGGGTGTGAAGGCAGTCTGCCTGATCCTCAGCGCGCTCGGCCGTGCGGACATGTGGATCGCGATCCTTGCGGACGTCGGTGTCATGGTCCTGGCCGTGCTGAACGCCATCCGCTGCCTGTTCGTGAAGGACCTGTAAGGGAACCTGCGCCGTCCGGCGGACGGAAAAGACGTTCTCCCCGCTTCATCGGCATGAGGCGGGGAGATTGATTTGACGGGGTTTCTGCGCTATAATTCACGCAGGAAGAAACTTTGAAGAGGAGGACGGAGCCGTGGTCATCCGGGATATCGAATTTACGTTAAAGGACGGCAGGACAGCCGTGCTTCACAGCCCGCGGGAAGAGGACGTCCCCGGCATGCTCGAATATCTTTACGTCAGCGCCGGGGAAACGGATTTCCTTCTGCGCTATCCGGAGGAGTGCGGAAAATATACCCCCGAGGCGGAGAAGGCCCTGTTTGAGCGCCTGAACGCATCCGAAACGGAAGCAATGCTGGCCTGCACTGTGGACGGAAGGATCGCCGGCAACTGCCAGATCACCTGGAACCGGCGGATCAAGACCGGGCACCGGGCGAACGTTGCCATCGCGCTGCTTAAGGAATTCTGGGGACTCGGGATCGGGACCCGGATGTTTGAGGAAATGATCCGGATCGCCGAGGCCGACCCGGCCATCCTTCAGCTTGAACTGGAATTCATCGAAGGAAACAGCCGCGCGCGGGCCCTGTACGAAAAGATGGGCTTCCGCATCACGGGCGTGAATCCGGACGCGATCCGCCTGAAGGACGGGTCGTTCCGGAACGAATATGTCATGATGAAAAAGATCGTACGGGGGCAGAAGGATGCGGACTGAAGACGAAAAAAGCGCCGTGAAGCGTGAAAAATCCTGCGGCGCGGTGGTCATCTGCACTGACGGAGAAGAAAGGCGCTATCTGCTGACCTGCTCGAAGAAAGGCGTCTGGGGATTTCCCAAGGGGCACATGGAGAAAGGCGAAACGGAGCACGATACCGCGCTTCGGGAGATCCGGGAAGAGACCGGCCTGAACGTTGCGTTCACGAACGGCTTCCGCAGGACGGACGCCTACATGATCTTCCGGAAGGACGCGCCCGTGATCAACAAACTCGTGGTCTATTTCCTGGCGCATTATACGAATCAGACGCCGGTCCCGCAGGAAAGTGAAGTCTCCCGGATCGAACTGTTTGACTATGAAAGCGCCATGAAGCGCCTGACGTTCGACAGCGCACGGCGAATCCTGGCGGCCGCGGAACGCTTTCTGAAGCGCCAAGAGGGAAAGGAAGCCTGAGGGACGGCAGGAAGGCCGTGCCGCACAGTCCGCGGAAACGGTCTGCCGGCTCAGTGCCCGGAGGCGTTTTCCTCTTCGTTCATCGCCCGCGCGGTCTCGGCCATGATGGCTGCGGAAAAGCCGCGCAGGGCGTCGAAAGGCGCGAAGATCTTGGCCCGCTTTCCCGGGTCCATGACAGGATGACGGATCCCGAAGGGGTCCGTTTTTTGATGCCTGGGACGGCCTTTCGCAAAGACGTCCCCGTACTTGAAACCGTCCGGCATGGGGGTGTTTCCGAGTCCGGCCATGATCTCTCCTTTCCGGCTGCTATGCCCGGTGGCCGCCGATCTGCATGCCGCGCTCGAGGGCGGTAGAACCTTCCAGAAGGTTCTTTCCCTTGAACAGCGCGCCCGGACCGAAGCGGCGGCGGACCTCCCCCATGGCCGCCTGGACCGCGGCCTCTTTCTCCAAGGCCGCGTAATCGGTAAACAGACTTAACTGGACCGCGCCGTTTTCCGAAACCGTGCGGTCCGCGCAGACACCGAGCCGCCGGAAGAGAAGCCGCGGGTCGGCCTTTTTGTCGAAAGAGGCGAGCAGTGCACGGCCGACTGTCACGGAGGAATTCGTCTCCTCCGTCAGGCGGACGGTCCCGTTCGCATGCTTCGGATGCAGGCGCCCGTAAAAATCAACGACCACCTGCCCTTCGTACTGCGGGCAGACTTCGAGGCTCCGCCAGTCGTAGCTGACCCACCAGGTATAGATCCCGGAAAGGAGCTGCCGGCGGAACATGCGCGCGCAGAGTTCGTCCGTCATCTCGCCGAGAACGAGCCTGGCCTCGTCAAAGCGGTAGGCCCGCGGGAGGACCTGGCCTGAGGAAAGGCTGTGCGCTTCGCTCTTGTAGGACTTAATGTCCCGCATCGTGACCGGCTCGATGCCCCAGGCGTGGTCGATCAGGATCTCGCCGTCGACGCCGAACTGCTTATAGAAAAACTCCTCGTCCCAGAGGCTGCGCCTCGCAACGTCGCCCATGGTCAGCATGTGCGCGTTCATGAGACGCCTCGCCTTGCCCGGGCCGATCTGCCAGAAATCGGTGAGCGGCCGGTGGTCCCAGAGGAGAAACTTGTACGAGTCTTCGTTTAATTCCGCGATGCGGACGCCGTCCCTGTCGGCTGGCCGCTTCTTGGCTACGATGTCCATCGCGACCTTGGCGAGATAAAGGTTGGTGCCGATGCCGACGGTCGCGGTGATCCCGGTGGTCCGGAGGACGTCGCGGATCATGGTCATGGCCATGACGTGCGCCGGGTGGACGCCGGTCCTTTCGGCCTCCTCCCGGTAGAAATGCAGATAGGGCGTGCAGTCGATGAAGCACTCATCGATCGAGTAGATGTGCACGTCTTCCGGCGCGGCATAGCGCAGGTAAACAGAGTAGATCTGCACCGAGATCCGCTCATATTCGGCCATGCGCGGCCGCGCGATAATATAATCCACCTTCGTCCGGTGGGTCTCTTCGTATTTGCGTATGGCTCTTCTGGCTTCGAAGAGGCGGGGGCGTGACGGTACGCCGATGGCCTTTAAGGGCGGCGAGACCGCGAGGCAGATGGTCTGCTCGGAACGGCTCTCGTCCGCCACCAGAAGATTGGTCGTTAAAGGGTCCAGCCCCCGGAAAACGCATTCCACGGAGGCGTAATAGGACTTAAGATCGATGCAGATATAGACGTTCTCCATATGCTCATCATCCCGTACCCCCGTCGGATGCTCCCTGTATTCATGCCGCTGCAGAAGCGCGGCGTCTGCCCGCGCCCCGACGGCTCGTATTTCATTCCGCGTCTTCCTCCAGCGCTTCCAGCAGGAAACTGACCGGCCGGAAGCCGTCGTTGCAGGAGATCATGGCGGACTTTTCGTTCTTCATCCAGCCGCCGTAGAAATTCCCGCCGCCGTGGGCGAGCGTCATGACAAAGGGAGAGACCGTCTCCCAGGCACTTTCGCAGAAGCCCTCTGGCCTTTCCCAGCCGTTTGCCGTAAAGACCATGCCTTCCTTCATGTCACAGGCGTGCTCGATGGGATTTTCGTAGCGCGCCATCAGGTCTCTGTATTCGGATATTCTCATGACCGTGATCCGGACTTTTTTCATTGTTTTTCTCCTTTAGCCGCGCGGGGCCTGCCGGGTCTTCCGGCAGCAGCCGCCTCAGTTTCCTTCTGCGGCGATCCTTTCGCATGACATCGCGCCGAGAGCGGCGCCAAGCATCTCCTCCGGACGCGCGTCCGGCCGAATCCACTCGTTCACCAGGGCGCCCGGCAGGATGAGCGGCATGCGGTCGTGGATGAAGCGGATGCTCTCGTCCGCCTCCCGGGTAAGGACCACGAAGACCGGCAGCCCTTCCTCGATCCGGTAGAGCCCGGCGAGCCAGGTGACGCTTTCGCCTTCCGGCTGGATCAGGAATTTGTTCCCGGTCTTCTTCCGGCCGCCGTCGCCCACAAGGTGCTCCCACTCATAGTACCACGAGGCGGGAATCACGCAGCGGCGCCCTGCCCAGGCGTCCTTAAACAGCGGCTTTTCCGCCGCGGACTCGACGCGGGCGTTGATGAGGAGCGACTTTGCCGAAAAGCCCCATTTCATGGGGAATACGGCCCGCTCGCCCTTCCGGTTCGGGGCGATCACCGGCGCCACGTCGGCCGGGCGGATCTCGCCGCAGGTCTTCACGGCGCCCGTCTTATGCCAGCGCGAAACGAGCGGGGAACGGTTCATTTCTTCGACGATCGGCCTAAGCTCCGGAGAGAGGTCGGCATAGTAGCGGCAGCACATGGTGCACCTCACTCCCGGGCGGCAAGATACCGCTCTGCTTCCGCCGGCGGGACGATCCGCCGCGGATCCAGCCGCCCCATCACGCGCCCGATCAGGAAGACCGGCGTGCTTTCGTCGAAGTGTAGGGGCGGATAGGCCGGATTCAGGGAATGCAGGCCGTCCTTTTCGTAGACCTTGATGTAGGTCTCGTTGCCGGCGATGAAGGCGCCGATCTCGCCGTACTGCAGGGCCGGCGCGTCGGGAATGCGGGAAACGAGGACCATGTCGCCGCTCTTAAAGGCGGGTTCCATGCTCTCGCCGCTCACGGAAAAGACACAGCCGGCCTTTTCGGTCTCGGGTGAATCATACAGCCAGATGGGCGTTCCGGCTTCCTCAAATTCCGTGGGGTCGCCGACGCCGGCGGCAAGGGGCCGGTCGAAATGGATGAGCCGGCGGATGGGCGGAAGAGGTTCTGAGTCCGGTGCTTCCTGCCCGCCCTGCGCATCCAGAAGGGCATCCACCAGCTGCTCCACGGCAGCTCTGTGGCCCGCATTCAGGAGGCGGCAGCGTCCGATGAAGCGCTGCTCGTCGGCCGAAACGTCCCCGGCAGGGATCTGCGCGCCGAAAAGCTCCGGCAGCGTCACGTTCAGCGCGCGGCAGAGCGCCGGCAGCAGGTTCAGATCCGGGCGGCTTCGCCCGTTTTCCCAGTTGCTGACGGCATTGGCCGTTACGCCGAGCCTTGCGGCGAGAACCTTCTGTTCCATGCCGAGCCGCTCCCGGAGAGAGCGGATGCGTCCGCAGACTGCCGGCAGTCCGGCTTCGCTTTCCATTTTCCGTCTGGGCATGAGGCACCTTCTTTCCGCGGAGATCCTTCCGCAGATCAAACATAACACAAATAAATGCGTTTGTAAAGATAAAAATACATAAATATGCGAACGCGGAGGAGCTGCGGAAGCAAAAAAACTGCCGCATCCGCCGGAAAATGCGCTATAATCAGAACAGAAGAAAGGCGCCCTGCGGGCGCCGGATCAGGTGCGCCAGAAAGGATCAGCAGGAGGAACGAAACATGGCAGAAGGCATTGAAAGAGTATGTGAATTTTTGGATGAGGCAGGGACCTACTATCTGGCGACGGCGGACGGCGACCAGCCGCGCGTGCGTCCCTTCGGTACGGCGCTGCTGATGAACGGCCGGCTTTACATCCAGACCGGGAAGGTGAAAGCGGTCTCGAAGCAGATCGCGGCGAACCCGAAAGTGGAGATCTGCGCCTTCAAGGACGGAAAATGGCTCCGCATCGCCGGCGAACTCGCCGAAGATGACGACCGCGCGGTGAAGGAAGCCATGCTGGAAAAGATGCCGGCCCTGAAGGGGATGTACAGCCCGGACGACGGCAACATGCAGATGCTGTACTTTAAGAACGCGGAGGCGGTTTTCAGTTCCTTCACGGCGGCGCCGGAAACGGTCCGCTTCTGAGGAGAGGGAAATTTCGCAGCGCATGCGGACGGTGCCGCAGCGCGTTCCGGCGGGACGGGTTTCCCGCAAAAAACAGGGCCGCCCGGCAGGGGCGGCCTTTGTCATGTCATTTTTCCGCGGACATCTTATTTTTCGCCGAGAACGATCAGGCAGTCTTCGTCCGAAAGATCCAGGGTCTCGTCCAGCCCGAGGTCAAAGCGGCTTTGCCCCCCGGCGTCCAGCAGTCCCATGAGGATGTAGCCCTGCCGGAGCATGGTGCGGCGAAGCCCGCGGACCGTGTGCCGGCCCGTAAGGCCCAGGAGTCCCGCGTTCTTCAGATACAGCTCGTTCCCCCGGTTGGACAGGATCTCGCGGAAGACGCCGATCAGCCCGGGGCTTTCGGCGAGCTGCGCCACGATCAGGGATGACATGCTCGAGGAAACGAGGAAGTCGGTGTGGTCGCCGCGGCCTGCGAGTTTCTGGTTGCGTTCGAGGCGCATCTCCACCGTGATGTTGAAGGAAAGGCTGGAGCGAACGCGGATGTCACGCAGGTTCAGCAGCAGGAAGACCGCTTCCATGTCGGCTTCTTCGGGATCCTTCTCGTGATCGCCCAGAATGACGATATGCCCGGCGAGGCGGGCAAGGCGGTCCAGGACCTCTTCCGCATGGGGATCCTCCGCGATGGCTTCGATCCGGGTCCCGCGCGCAAAGGCGGCTGCGGCCGCCTTTTCCGGCACGCCGCCACCGTAAAGCGGCGAAACGAGGAAGACGCGGGTCACGTTTTCAGGCAGCTCGGAAAGGATGACCGGCAGCATCTCGTTGCAGCCGATGATGACGGCCTCGGTGGGGGCTTCGGCCGCGTCGCCGGTAAGGGCGGGCTCATCCGGAAGCGCCGGCGCTTCGGCGTCCAGCTTCGCGGAGTCGCTTCTTTCCGAAAAGACCAGGATCTCGTCCGAAGCTTCGACGACGGTATCTGCGGGCGGCGCCATGACGACGCTGCCGTTCCGGCCGATCCCGACCGGCACCGCGTCCCTGAGGCGGAGCGAGAGCTCTTCGAAGCTCAGGCCGGCCGCGTCTTTGGCTTCGATCAGGTAGAATTCCGAACCCTCGAAATTGAAGATCTCGCGGAAAGTCTCCGAGAGGCCGGTCTGCGTGCAGGAGTGCGCGATCATCTTGGCGAGGATGGCGTTCGTCTGCAGGGTCGAGATGTTGTTGGCTTCGGCAAGTGACGGCGGGAAGCGGTATTCGTTCCGGGAAATGATGGCGTTTACGGCGATCTGCGGCACGCCCTTTTCCTCCAGAAGGGCGGAAACGGCGAGCACGGCCTTCATGGTCGTGATGTCATCGGTCGGGCTGACGATGACGGTCCGGCAGGTCTCGACGGAGCATTTTTCCAGCGAGGCCGGATCTGTGATGTCCGCGGTCCGGCAGACAATGCGGAAATTCTTCGGCACGTCCAGGTTCTCGCGGATGTTGTCCTCCATCTCCACGCGGTCCATGTCCTCGGCCACGACCACGCAGGCCGGCTCGTCCGCAGCGGCGAGGATCAGCTGCTGCAGGAGGGTGTATTCGCCGGGGTAGAAGCCGAGCACGACGATGTGGCCTTCCTCAAGGACGAGGGAATTGCCGCGCTTTAAGCTGTCGATTTTTTCCTCGATCGCACTCGTGATGATACCGATCAGCACGCTGGTGAAGAGGACGCCCGCGATCGCGGTCACGCTCATGACGATGAGATAGCCGGGGCTGCCGTCCTCGAACGAGGGCATCCAGGCGTTGATGACCGTGGCGATGCTGTCCCAGATGACCGCGCCGCCCTCACCTTCGTCACTGAAGCCGCAGACGATGATCACGATGCCCATGAGGACGGCGATCAGGATCGAGGCGATGATCAGGATGCGGATGAGGCCGAGAGAGCCGCGGGTCATGCGGTTGTCGAACCAGTACTGGAAGCGCTTCTTCAGGGGAAAGCCTTTCCGGGCGGTCTTGCTGTCTTTTTTCATGGTGATTCTCCTTTGAATGGTGCGGGAGGACGGATCATGCCGCGGCGGACAGCCCTGCGGCTTACATTTTTCGTTTCAGCCAGTCCCGGGCGGCGGCGACAGCCTCGTCCAGGTGATAGTCGTAACAGTGGGAATCGCCGGGGATCACGGCGAGCTCGGCGTCCCGGAAGCGGCCGGCGTATTCGATTGACGCTTCGACGGGAATGGTCAGGTCCGCGTCGCCGTGGACGAAGAGGATGGGACCGCCGTAGCGGAGGGAATCTTCGGGATGGACTAACTGCGCCGCGCGGACGTAACCACCGCCAAGCGGTTCGGGCTCCCCGACGTCAAATTCCTCAGGGACCCGTGCGGGATCGAAGAAGATTTCGTGGACGCGCCCTTCCCGTGCCCATGCGGGGATGGTCAGGGCCGGTGCGAGGGCGACGACGCCCTTTATCCTGTCGCGGTGCATCGCGGCGGCAAGCATGACGGCAAGGCCGCCCTGCGAGTGCCCGCAGAGCCAGATCTCACGGTAAGGCAGATCCTTCCGCGCGTAATCAATCAGGGCCGTGATGTCCGACAGCCATTTCCAGATCGTGTGGTCGCGGAAATGCCCGCCGCTCTTTCCGTGGCCGTAAAGGTCGGGGCGGAGCACGGCGAAGCCGAGCCCGGTCATCATTTCCGCCATTGCGTTTAAGTGGGGCTCTTCCTTATAGCCCGTAAAGCCGTGGACCAGGATCATCAGAGGCGTGTTTTCGCTCTGCTTATCCGGAAGATCCAGAACGGCCTCGAGCGGGATGCCGTCGTTATAGATCGTCATGGGAATACCTCTTTTTTCGCAGTATCTTTCTGAAATCACACTATCGTATTTCCGAAAAAAAAGCAAGTGACGGCGGACGGTTTCGGCAGGATCCGGGAGCCGCGGCGCTTGCAAAGAAGGGGGAAGGCTCTTATAATGAAAGCAGAAAAACGGGCTGTCCGGCTGCGGCCGGTGAGGAGGCAGGATGAAAAGGACCCGGATAATTCTGATCTATCTATTGACAGGAGTGATGCTGATGATAAGCCTCGGCGGATGTTTCGGAAAAAAGTACAAGGTAATGCATGACGGCGGCTTCAGTTCGAAAAAGACCGCCTACCGCGCGGGCGAGAAGGTGACGCTTTACTACGAGTTCATCGCCACGGACACGGATTACAGCTTTTACAGCAACGACGTGGAACTGAAGCAGAGCTACGATAACGACCATGGCTACGTCTTCACCTTCACCATGCCGGAGCACGACGTTCTCGTGCAGTCGTACTCGAAGAATTCCATGGTCTGGGATCCGAATGCGAACCGCGAAGAGACCGAGGAGGACTGGATCGCGCAGATCAAAAACGGCGCCTGTGAGATGGTTTTTGACTATTATGAGGCGACGGTCGGGACCGTGGGCGGCGACGGCCACGATGAGTTCGTGCTCTACCGCCGGCCGAACGGCGTCATGCTCATGGCGAAGTATTCGCAGTGGGGCGATGCCGCGGAGAGCTGCCGCGCCTGCATCATGACGGACAGCGCTCTCTACGACTGCCTGGAACTCGTGGACAAAAACAAAATGCGGAAATGGAACGAACAGGACGGACTCGCGATCACCGGCGCAGCGTATGTGGTGAAGTTCTGCGAAGCGGACCGTACGGTCCGCGTTTCCAGCGAGAACATGCCGGAGGACGGCCAGCGCGCCTTCGGCGAGATCGAAACGACCCTCGCGAAGTACTGGCGTATCTACGGCCCGAAGAAGTGAACAGGGAAAGATCCAAGAAAAAGAAGACGGCGGCTGCCGTCTTCTTTTGTGCATCTTTATCTGCCGGGCCTTGCAGACAGGCGTAAGCTTTCTCGGAACGATTCACATCCGTTCAAATGTTCCTCGAAAGCTCAGCCGGCTCTGCAAGGCTTTCTTACGCCAGCGATTCGAACATCTCCCGCAGCGCGGCCTCGTCCATCGGGACGGGGTTGTTTTTCATGAGCGGATGCACGGCCGCGGCTTTTGCCAGCGCGGGAATGTCGACTTCCCCGAGATCGGAAAGGCGCGTTTTCAGACCGGCTTCCTGCTTGAAGGCACGGATGTATTCCGCAAGTTCCTCTGTTCCGGATAGGCCAGCCCTTCGGCAAAGTTCCTCCAGACGTTCGTCAGCGTTGATGCGCACGAAACTGTCCAGGGTGAAGGCGCAGGCTTCACCGTGCGGCAGGTGCCAGTTCTCGCTTAAGGGATAGCTGCAGGCGTGGCAGCCGGCCGTCTTCGGCAGGGCAAAGGAAAGGCCGCCGAGGAGAGAGGCATAGGAAAGGGCGGCGCGGGCGTCCCGGCTGCTCCCGTCCCGGTAAGCGGCGGAAAGGTTCTCCAGGATCAGGCGGACGGCTTCCGCAGCCAGAAGATCGGTGATGGGCTGATGGTTCTTGCTCCAGCAGCCTTCCAGGGCGTGCGCCATGGCGTCAAGCCCGGTGCTCATGGTGGTGTACGGAGAGACCGTGAGTGTCAGCAGCGGATCCACGACCGCGGCCTTCGGCATGAAGGACGGGTGGTTCATGGTGCGCTTTTCCGTACCGCGGCTGATGACCGAGACCTGCGTGACTTCGCTGCCGGTGCCGGCTGTCGTGGGGACGCAGACGATGGAAAGCGGCCGGTCGAGAAGCGGCTTTTCTCCGCGGAAATAAGCCTCCGCAGGCGCGTCCCCGGGGGCGATCGCCGCGGCGAACTTGGCCGTATCCATGGCGCTTCCGCCGCCGACGCCGATGACGGCGTCCGCTTCGTGCTTCCGGGCGAGCGCTGCTGCTTCGGCGGCGCCGGAAAGCTGCGGGTTCGGCTCCGCGCCGGAGAAGACGGCACAGATCTGCGGGATCTTCTTCCGGAGAAGCGAAGCCTCTGCGGCAAAGTGCCTGCCGCAGACCAGAACGGCCCGACGGACCTTCAGTTCGTCAAGGACTTCGTCCAGACGGTCAAAACTGCCTTCGCCGAAGAAGATCTTCACCGGCTGGGCGTAGATGAAATCATTTGCCATAGTTTCTGTCCTCGATGGCGTCCAGCTGCGCAGCGAACTTATGCATGTTGGCGGCGCGCCAGTCCTCGAGATCCTGGCACCATTCGGTGTTCAGGAAGGTCTTCGTCATGTCGACGGCAAGCTCCGGCCCGACGACCCAGCCGCCCATGCACAGCACCTTCGCGTTGTTGATGGCGCGGGCCATTTTCGCGGTGTAGGGGCTTTCGCAGACCACGGCGTGGACGCCCTTGAACTTGTTCGATACGATGCACATGCCGGCGCCGGTCCCGCAGATGAGCACCGCGCGGTCGAAGGTCCCGTCCGCGACGAGCGGGGCAGCCTTCGCGGCGACCTGATAGTAGGGCTGCGGCTGTTCGGGATCGAGCGTGCCGAGGTCTTCGAATTCATATCCTTCCTGCGTGAGCCAGGCTTTGACGGCTTCCTTGGCAGTGAAGCCGGATTTGTCGCTTCCGAGTGCGATCTTCATGATGATCCTCCTGTTTTGACGAAATGCAAATGTGTTTTTGTATATACTTTTTGTTAATGCGTGTTAACGGTTTGTTTATGCGTCATTCCTTCACGGCGAGCGCTGCCTTCGCGCGGCGGACGATGTTCTCCGGCGTGAGTCCCATGACCTTCTTCAGGTACGGGAGCTTTCCGACCTCGCCGAAGCGGTCCGGGATGCCGAGAGCAAAGGCGGGCACGGGATCCGCGGCGAGAGCTTCGGCGACGGCGCTGTGCAGGCCGCCGATGATGTTGTGGTTCTCGACGGTCAGGACGCAGCCGGTCTTTTTCGCCGAGCGGATGACGGTCTCCCGGTCGATCGGCTTGATCGTATGGACGTTGATGACCTCGGCTTCGATCCCTTCTTCCGCAAGCGTGCGGGCGGCCTCCAGCGTATCCGCAGTCGGCAGGCCGCTGACGAAGATCGAAAGATCCCGGCCTTCCCGCAGGAGGTCGGCCTTCATCAGGTCGAATGCATAGCCTTCCTGAAAGACCGGTGCGGTCTCCTTCCGGAAGAGGCGCAGGTACAGCGGTCCCTTGTAGGCGGCGATGGCCGGCATCGCGGCGCGCAGCTGGACCTCGTCCACCGGCTCCACGATCACCATCCCGGGGATGGAACGCATGACGCCGATGTCTTCCATGCTCATGTGCGTCCCGCCGTTCAGTTCTGCGGAGATGCCGGGGTCGGTACCCACGATCTTGACGTTCATGCCCGCGTACGCGATCGAAATGGCGACCTGGTCGCAGATGCGTCGGGTCGCGAAGGGCGTGAAGCTCTCGATCCAGGGCGTAAAGCCGTAACTGGCAAGTCCCGCGGCGATGGAGGCCATGTTCTGCTCGGCGACGCCGCAGTCAAACATCTGCCCGGGGAAGCGTTCGTACAGTTTCCTCGTTCCGCTGGCCTTCGCAAGGTCGGCGTCCAGAACGACCACGTGACGGTCGTTTGCCATCATTTCAGCCAGGCATTCGGCATAAGCTGCTCTCATTTCCATGGCTCAGGCCTCCTTTCCGCCGTTTCCGGCTTCTTCGCGGGCAAAGGCTTCCCGGAGCGCGCGGATGGCTTCGTCCGCTTCGGCTTCGGTGAAGGGGCAGTTGTGGTTGCCGGCGCCCATCGCTTCGACGGCGGGCACGCCGCAGCCCTTCTTCGTGTTCAGAATGACCATGGTCGGCCGGCCGGAACCGGTGTTTGCGCGGGCCCTGTCCACGGCTGCCGAGACGGCGGCGAGGTCGTTCCCGTCTTCGACGTCGATGACGTTCCAGCCGAAGGCTTTCCATTTGTCAGCAAGCGGCGCGATGTCGTTCACCTTTGCCACCGTATCGTCGATCTGCAGTTTATTGTAATCGGTAAAGGCGATCAGGTGATCCAGGTGCTTTGCCGCCGCAAACATGGCGGCTTCCCAAATCTGGCCTTCCTGGCTCTCGCCGTCGCCGATCAGGGTGTAGATGACGGCTCCGTCGCCTTCAAGCTTGGAACCGAGGGCAGCGCCGACGGCGCAGGAAAAGCCCTGACCGAGCGAACCGGTGGTCATGTCGATGCCGGGCGTCCGGTTCATGTCGCAGTGCGAAGGGAGGTCGGTCCCGCCCTGGTTCAGGGTCAGCAGCATTTCCTTCGGGAAAAAGCCGCGGTTCGCGAGTGCGGCATATACGGCAGGACCGGCGTGTCCCTTGGAGCAGATGAAACGGTCGCGGCCGGGCATTTTCGGCTGCGCGGGATCGATGTTCATGGCCTCAAAATATAAGACGGTGAGGAGTTCGATGACGGACAGACAGCCGCCGATGTGGCCGACGCCGAGGTGCCCGATGGCCCGCAGGGTGTCGCAGCGGATGTCCAGACAGTGCTGTTTGAGAGATGGATTCAACTTGTCGCCTCCGGATGATTTGATGCGCCATAAGCATAGCACAGGCGGCGGGAATGTCAAGGCAAAGGAGCCGCTGTCCTGCCCTGTTTTCCGCTGGAAATCTCCCGCTCCGGCTGATATAATGACTGCATCGGGATCAGGATCTGCGGACCCGGAGGAGACGAAACAATGACAGAATGGGAACGGATGACGACGGGGCGGCTCTACGACCCCGGCAAGGAAGAGATCGATCTGCGGCACAGGCAGGGGATGGAACTCTGCGACCGCTTCAACAGGACGCCGCTCAGGCGCCGCCGGAAAAAGGCGCGCCTGCTGGAAAAACTGATCCCCTCGTCCGCGGGGAAGGATCTGGTCGTATTCGGTCCGTTTTACTGTGAATACGGCGTCAATATCAATGTGGGGAAAGACTGCTTCGTCAATTACGGCTGCACTTTCCTGGACGTCGCGCCCATCACGCTGGGGGACGACGTCTGGATCGGCGCGAACGTGACGCTCGCGGCGCCCATGCACCCCTGCCTTGCCGAAGAACGGATCATCCGGGAATACCCGGACGGGATCCACGACCTGGAATACGCGAAGCCTATCACGATCAGGAACAACTGCTGGATCAGCTCGGGCGTCATCATTTCCGGCGGCGTCACCGTCGGTGAGAACAGCATCATCGCGGCCGGAGCCGTGGTGACAAGAGACGTTCCGCCGGACTGCATCGTGGGCGGCGTGCCCGCGCGCGTGATCCGGAAGCTCGATGAAAACGACCGGATCGGCGTGTGGGAGGCCTATGTGAATGACCGCCCGCCCCTTTCGAAGAGGGCTCACTGACCATGTCTGTCTGGAATCCCTGGCACGGCTGCCATAAGATCAGTCCCGGCTGCGCGAACTGCTACGTTTACCGCCGGGACGAAAGCATAGGAAAAGACGCGTCCGCCGTGACAAAGACGGGCGATTTTGACCTGCCGCTGAAGAAGGACCGGAAGGGGAAATACAAGCTGACGCCGGAGGACGGAACCGTTTTTACCTGCATGACCTCGGATTTCTTCCTGGACGAGGCGGATGCGTGGCGGCCGGCGTGCTGGGACATGATCCGCGCGCGGACGGACCTGCACTTTTTCATCATCACCAAGCGGATCGGGCGCTTTGCGGCGTGCGCGCCGCCGGACTGGGGAGACGGCTGGGACAATGTCACGGTCTGCAGTACCTGCGAAGACCAGACGCGGGCGGACCTGCGCCTGCCGGTCCTGCTGGATCTGCCGCTTAAGCACCGCGAGGTGATCTGCGAGCCCATGCTCGGCCCCGTGGAAATGGAGAAGTATCTGGCGGCAGGCCTCATAGAGCATGTGACCTGCGGCGGCGAATCGGGACCGAAGGCCAGATCCTGTGAGGATAAATGGATCCGTGAGGTCCGGCGGGAATGCATCCGTCAGGGCGTGCCCTTTACTTTCAAGCAGACGGGCGCGGTCTTCGTCATGGACGGCAGGACCTATCACATTGAGCGGAAGGACCAGATCCCGCAGGCGCGAAAGTCCGGCTGGAGCTACGTTCCCGGGGAAAATTCCGGCGCGGCCGTCGTCTACCGCCTGCCGCAGCGGGAGGCGCTCAGGCAGGCCCTTGGGCGCTCGGCCTTCCGGAGCCGCTTTCACCTGAGCGAAGAGGACAGAAAGTATGTCGCGGAGAAAGGCATGGAGACAGTCCGCCGCCACGCCGCGGAGATCGTCGCGAAGCGCCTGGCACCGGAAAACCCGGACAATGACGGAAAACAGACGCCCATGAAGGGACATCCGGTCTTCATTGCCCAGCACGCGATGGCCTGCTGCTGCCGTGCCTGCCTGGAAAAATGGCATCACATCCCGGCGGGCAAGGTCCTGACGGAAGAGGAACAGGCCTACGTCACGGCCGTGATCACGGACTGGATCGAAGGCGAAACGGCTCCCGCCCCTTGACATGAAGCGCGATCGCGCATAAAATTGCTAGAGAATTCAGAAACGCACCGGAGGTGCCATGGAATCGTTAATTACCGTATATCTGCCGGTCGGCGTCGGAACTTTCCACATGGAAACGGCGGCCGATCAGTTCGCGCGCTCCGTCAGGCTCCTGAAAAGCATTGACGGAGATGTTGTTGTCCCGGACAGGCCCCTGCTTTCGGTGGAGGCTCTTCGGGACTATCTTGCGCCGCTTCGGCCCGGTCTGGTCATCTTTCAGGACCTGACTTTCGCGAACGGTGCCTATATGGCGGAGGTCCTGCGCCGCTATGACGGCCCGGTCCTTCTCTGGACCCTGCGCGAGCCGGCGGGCGACGGGGGGCGGCTGAAGCTGAACTCCCTGACCGGCGCCTATTCGGCGGCGCATACCCTGCGGAATTTCGGGAACCGGCCGTTTTCCTACGTTTTCGGTGCGCCCGAAGAGGAAAACGTCAGGGAAGCCGTGCAGAAAGCGATCAGGGCTGCGGCGGACGAAAGCGTCACGTCGCTTCTTGACGAAAAGCCGGAAGAACGGGAGAAGACCCCCGAAGAAGTCTTTGCGGCTTCGATCCGGGACAAGATGCGCCGCCTGAAGATCGCGGCGGTCGGCCACACGCCCCAGGGCTTCGGTTTCGGCCGGGCGCTGGACGCCGAAATGATGTACAACTTCGGCGCGGAGCTGGTCTCGGTCGAGGTCCGCGAACTCATTAACAAGGCGAAGAGCTATGCCGACGAAGAGTGTGCGGAATACCTTGCACGCACGGAAGAAGCGACCTGCGGCTTCGGGAAGACGCCGGAGAAGAACCGCCTGGACCACGCCCGCCTGTACAAGGCGTACACGGATTTCGTCCGCGAAAACGGGATCGGCGCGCTCGCATCCCGCTGCTGGCCGGATCTCTTCACCGAATTCGGCACGCCTGTCTGCACGGTGCTTTCGCTCCTGAACGACGAAGGCGTCGCGGCGGCCTGCGAAGCCGACCTGTACGGCGCACTGTCCATGTGGATCGGGCAGGAACTTTCGGGAAGACCGGTCTTCTTCGGCGATCCCGTCGCGCTTGACGAAGAAGCAAATACCCTGACCTTCTGGCACTGCGGCATGGCTGCCTGTTCGCTGGCGCGCAGGGATACCGGCGCCGTGGTGGGCGTGCATCCGAACCGGAAGATCGGTCCGGCCATGGATTTCGGCTGCGAAAGCTTCCCTTCGGCGACCATCTTCCGCATCGGCCGCGAGCCGGACGGCACTTTCCGCTTCTTCATTGCGGAAGGCGAAGCGCTTGACAGGCCGAAACAGTTCATCGGGACTTCGCTCGTCGTCCGCACGGACGCGGACAGCCGCGCCCTCGTGGAACAGAGCGTCGCCGCGGGCTTCGAGCCGCACTTTGCCGTGATCCACGGCCGCCACGCCGGAACGCTGAAGGCACTTGCCGGCCTGTACGGCTTCAAGGTCTGCGAATACCCTCTCCCGGAAGAGGGAGACCGGCAGAACTGAGCGGGTGAGAGCCCGCATCTGCCGAAAAGGAGAAAACATGTACCGTTCCCATATTGAAAACAGTGTCTGGACCGTGACTCTCGGCGGCCGGACCATCGCCATGCATTCGCCGGAAAAACCCTTCATCTTTGCGATCCGGAAGGAAAAGACCTATGTGTCGAACCGCGGGACCGTGAAGGAGACCATCGTGGAGAAGGCCAGGATCGCCCTGACCGAACTGAAAACGGACGAAGACGGAACGCTCCTCTTTTCGGCGGAAGGCCGTCTCGTCCGTGTGAACCTTTCCGAACCCGGGGAAGGGATGCTGCGTCTGAAGATCAGCGGCGAAGAAGGCTGGGGCTATGAATTTGCCCTGCCGGCCGATCCGGAGGAAGGCATCTTCGGCGGCGGCGAACAGTACCGGCAGGTCAACCTGAAGGGCGAAGCGGTGGTCAATTTCGTCTCGGAACACATCAAGGCGAAGACGATCATCGAAAAAACGCTCCTGCCCGCTGCGTTTTACCAGGAAAAACCGCATAGGGAGATCGGCAGCTACGCGCCGATGCCCGTCTTTGTTTCGGATAGAGGCCTCATGGTGCTTTTCGAAACGCCCTACGACGGCGTGAGCAGCCTGGACGGCAGCTTTTACCGTTTCGGCTTCGATGCCTGCCCGGAGGAGATGATCCTCTCGCAGGCGGACAGCTTCCGCGAACAGGCAAGGCGTCTTGCCCGGCTCCATCCGGTGCGGCAGTACCTGCCCGACTGGTGCCTGGACGGCATGATCGTGGGCGTACAGGGCGGAACGGAGCGCGTGCTGGAAAAAGCTTTTGCCCTGCAGGAAGCCGGTGCGCGGGTCGCCGGCGTCTGGTGCCAGGACTGGTGCGGCGAGAACCGCACGGTCATGGGCAAGCAGGTCTGGTGGAACTGGGAAGTGAGCGAAGAACTCTATCCCGGCCTGAAAGAGGCCATCGCAAAGCTCCGCGAAAAAGGCATCCGCTTCCTCGCCTACATCAATCCGTATCTCGTGAAGGGCGGCCGTTTGTATGAGGAATGCGCGGAGAAAGGCTATCTCATCCGCCGCGCGGACGGCAGCATCTACCATATCAAATCGACGACCTTCGATGCCGGCATGCTGGACCTGACCGACCCCGAAGTCGTGAAATACGTCAAGGAGACCCTCATCCGCGACAACATGCTCGCGCTCGGCATTTCGGGCTGGATGGCCGACTTCGGCGAATACCTGCCCACCGACTGCGTCCTGCATGACGGCGACCCGGCGAAACTCCACAACGTCTGGCCGGTCCTTTGGGCGAAGGTGAACCGCGAAGCCATTGAGGAATTCGGTACGGGCGACGAGATGTTCTTCTCGCGCTCCGGCTACCTGGGCATCGCGAAATACGCGCCCATCCTCTGGAACGGCGACCAGCACACCGACCTGACAAAGGACTACGGCATGCCCTGCGTGATGCCGGCGAGCTTCTCGCTCGGTTTCTCGGGCGTCCCGCTTGTCCACGGCGACATCGGCGGCTTCTTCACCTTCGGGAAGATGAAGCGCGATGCCGAACTCTTCATCCGCTGGATGGAGATGGGGACCTTCTCCCCGCTCATGCGCAGCCACGAGGCGATCCGCCCCTGGACGAATGCCCAGCCGTACGACGAGGGCGTCGCACCTTATACCGTGATGCTGTCGAAGGTCCATGCGGCGCTCCGCCCGTATCTCGAACGGTTGCTGGAAGAGGCGCAGGAGGGCATCCCCGCCATGCGTCCGGACTTCTGGGAAGCCGGAAGCATTCAGGAGAGCCGCGATCCCTACGCCTATTTCCTCGGCGACGATCTTTTCGTCTGCCCGGTGATCGAAAAAGGGAAGACCTGGCGCCGCGTGCACCTGCCCGCAGGAAAATGGATCGGCCTCTGGGACGGAAAGACGCATTACGGCCCGCTGTCCTTCACTGCGCAGGCGCCGCTCGGGAAGATACCGGTCTTTTACCGCGAGGGAAGTGCCTTTACGGAAGCCTTCAGGGCGGCAGCAGCGGTCGGAGACGTTCCGCAGAGCCGGAAAAAACGCTGAGAAAGCAAGGAGACCGAGCGGAGCGGAGCTGAGAAAGTTTATCCGAGGCAGCGAGGCCGCAAGAATAAGCACTTCATTATTTTCACATAAAGGAGAACAACAGTGGAACAGTCGTACATTTCCCGCACGAGCGGGATCAAGGCAAAGGATAAGATCGGCTATGCCATGGGCGACCTGGCGTCCTGCCTGGTCTTCGGCCTGACCCAGAGCGTCCTGAACAAGTATTACACCGACGTCCTGGAGATCAGCGTCTTAAGCGTCATGATCATGACCATCGTCGCCCGCATCTGGGACGCGGTCAACGACCCGATCTGGGGCCGCCTCATCGACGGTGCGAAGCCCGGTAAGGACGGCCGCTACCGCAGATGGATCAAGATCTTCGCCATACCGGTCGCGCTCGCCGCGGTCCTGATGTTCCTGGATGTCAGGGGCTTTGGCGCCGGCGGCAGGCTCGCCTGGATCTACGTCACCTACATCTTCTTCGGCATGCTGTACACCTGCATCAACATCCCCTACGGATCTCTCGCGCAGGTCATCACCTCTGACGATAAGGAACGCTCCGCGCTGTCCGTGTTCCGCTCCATCGGTTCCACCTTCGGCGCCATGCCCGCCATGGTCCTTGCCAGCATCTGCTACGTGAAGCTCGCGGACGGGACCAGGCAGATGAGCCAGAGCAAGGTCCTCATCGGTGCCGCCGCCATCGCCGTGCTCAGCGTCATCGCCTACATGCTCTGCTACGCCTGGACAAAGGAACGCGTGGAATCGAAGCCCGCGCCCCGACAGAAGGGCGAAACGATGCGCGTCATCAAGATCCTCGTGAAGAGCCGCCCGTTCATGGCGGTCAGCCTCGCGAGCATGCTCTTCCTTGCCGCGCAGATGTTCGGCCAGGGCTACAACACCTATCTGTTCCACCACTATTTCGGCAAGCCCGGCCTGACCATGCTGCCTACGGTCTTCCAGTACCTGCCCGTGGCCGTCGTCATGTTCTTTGCCACGAAGCTCGGCAATAAGTTCGGCCGGAGAGAGGTCTGCTCCTACGGCATCCTGGTTGCCGCAGCCTTCTACATCCTGCTCTTCGTCCTGGCGCTCTTCGGCGTCACCAGCGTCTGGCTGTATCTCGCAGCCTGTCTCATGAGCGGCATCGGCACGGCATTCATCTTCCTGCTGATCTGGGCGCTCGCGACAGATGCGATCGACTACAACAAGGTGACCTACGGGCTGAACGACGAGGCCACGAGCTACGCCTTCTATTCCTTCATGCGCAAGCTCGGCCAGACTGTCGCGACCGTGCTCATCAACGTCCCGCTCCTGAAGATCGGCTACAACGGCAGCGAGCTGAAGACCGAAGGCCTTTCCGCGGAAGCCCTGAAGAGCATGTACAATTCATCGGTCATGATCCCGGCGATTCTGTTCCTCCTGGTCTTCATCATCCTTCGCTTCGTGTATCCGCTGGGCAAAAAGCAGATCGCGGAACTGCAGGTGAAGAAGGAAGAAGTCCTCGGCAGACAGGCCTGAGACGGACGGAAAAAATACACAAAAGGAGAAGACAGACATGATTGAAAACAAATTCGCACGCTTCATGCGCAACAGCGGCCCGGCCCGCTTCCTGATCCCGTTAGGCATCGTCCTGATCGTCTTCGGTTTCCTGACCCGCGGCTTCAATACCGAAAACTTCGTGGAGACCGTCGGCAGGGTCACTGCCGTGGAGGAACACGTTGAGGTCATCGACGGCAGGCAGGAGACACAGTATGACGTGACCGTCAGCTTTACCGCGGACGGAAAGACTTACGAGACCGTCTTCCCGAATCTCGGCAAGGCGCCCAAGGTCGGCGGAGACATCAAGGTTCTTTACGATCCCGCGGATCCCAACCGGAATTCCAACAGCAAGGTGAGCAAGTTCTTCGCCCCGGCCATGATGGGCGGCGGCGCGCTCGTGATCGTGCTCGGCGCCTTTCTGACGGTGAAGGCGGTGAAGAAGAGCAAAGCCCTCGATCAGAAGGCGCCCGCGGCAAGCCGCGCCGATTTCGCGGGCTTCAAGACGGCGCCCGGCGTGACCGAATACTACGTCCGCTTCGACGGCCACAGCTTAAAGCCCGGCTATGTCATGGAAGATGCAGACAGGAACATCCTTTACGAAGGCACCATGCTGAAGCAGAACCTTGTCGGGGCGCGCCCCTACGAATTCACCAACCATGTGAACGGCAGCGTGCAGCCGCACGAGGTGGGACACGTCATGACCCAGACCTACAACAGCGAATTCTTCTCCGCGAAGTCCTGGTTCAAGTTCGACGGGAAGAACATCTGGGACGTGCTGCATGAGAGCGGTCTGCGTCTGGAGACCGATATGGTCAGCAAGTTCCCGAATCTCGTCTACAACCTCTCAAAGGACGGCAGCCCTGTTGCCCGCATTGAAACGAGCGGCATGTACGTGCACGAGGACGAGGCGGAGCAGCATCGCGTCAACCTGCCGGTGGGCCGCTACTACTACCGCGTATGGACGAACAGCGACGACTTCGATTCCCTCTTCCTCACGGTCTTCGCAATCAGCGAGACCGAACAGACCGTCGTGGAATAAGGAACTTCGGAGAATCGCCTGTTTCCGGAAAATGTGGTATAATGACCGCAGAAATGCGGGGCGCGGCTTTCCGCCGCGCCCTTTCTGCAGGAGGACGACATGGAGATACGAAGAGACGGGATCCGCATCCTGAAAAATCCGCAGAGAAAGGGACGCCCGGAGGCCGTTTTTACTGAAGAAAAGGCGCAGGAGGCGCTTCGTTTTCACCGGAGCCTGCCCGCCTACGGAGAAACGGCGCTGCGTTCTCTGGATGCACTCGCGAAGTCGCTTCGTCTCGGCGGGATCTTCGTGAAGGACGAATCCTCGCGCTTCGGCCTGAACGCTTTCAAGGGGCTCGGGGGCAGCTACGCGCTGTTCAGGCTGCTCTGCGAACGTTTCGGCTTTGACCCGCGGAAGACAGACTTTGCGGACCTTCTGCAGGAACCGTACCGCACGAAATGCCGCGCGGTGGAATTTACCACTGCGACGGACGGAAACCACGGGAGAGGCGTTGCCTGGGCGGCCGGCCTTTTCGGCTGCCGGGCGCACGTTTTCATGCCGGCGGGCAGTGCGGAAGCGCGCCGCCGGGCAATCGAGGAAGTCGGTTTTGAAGCCGAAGCCGTGATCACGCCTTACAACTATGACGGCGCGGTCGCTCACGCCGCACGCCTTGCGGCGGAAAACGGCTGGATCCTGGTGCAGGATACCTCCTGGGAAGGCTACGAGGAGATCCCGGCGCGGATCGTCGAGGGGTATCTTACTCTGGGAAATGAAGCCGTGCGGCAGCTTGCCGGGGCCGCTCCGACCCACGTGATCCTGCAGGCAGGCGTCGGCGCGATGGCCGGCGGCCTAACCGACTACCTGGCCCATGCCTTCGAAAAACGCCCGGTCTTCATCCTGGCCGAGCCAGACGAGGCAAACTGCCTCTACCGCTCGCTCGAAGCCGGAGACGGGCAGATCCGCATCGTGGAAGGCAACCCGGAGACCGAAATGGCAGGCCTTAACTGCGGAACGCCCTGCGGCGTCACCTGGCCCGTGCTCCGCGACGAGACCGACTTTGCCTGTGCCCTCACCGACGAAGTCACCGAGGAAGGCATGCGCCTTTATGCAAAGCCGCACGGAAACGACCCGAAGATCGTTTCCGGCGAATCCGGCGCCGTCACCCTCGGCCTTGCCGCCCGCATCGCCCGCGACGGCGAACTGCGCAGCCTCTTCGGCGTCACCGAAGACTCCGTTTTCCTGCTTGTCAGCACCGAAGGCGACACCGACCCCGAAAATTACCGCAGGATAACCACTGCCTACCACCTCTAGGCGGCATGCCGGCATTCGTTCGCAGCGAGCGTGCCCGAAATGAACTTTCGAACCGACTTCGAAGCGCAAGCGGAGCGGAAATGAGAAAGCATATGCCAGGCAGCGAGACATTGATCAGAACTTTATTATTTTCACATAAAGGAAAATCACCGTGGAGCTCTTACATTTCCCGCACGAGCGGCATGTACGTGCACGAGGATGAAGCGGTTTTCGCGGTCAGCGAGACCGAACAGACCGTCGTGGAGTAAAACAATTATACGAACTGTATGGAAGAGGGCAGAAAAAGAACGGACCGCTGCGGGAGAGCAGTGGTCCGTTTTGATGTCCGTATAATTTTTTACATCAGGCTGGCAAGGACTTCTTTCTTCTTGGCGTCGTAATCCTCCTGTGTAATGAGGCCGGCATCCAGCAGTGCTTTCATTTTTGTTAAGACGGCGACAGGATCTGGCGCCGGGGACTGTGCAGCAGGGACTTCTGCGGCGGGTTGGGACTGCGGGACGGGAGCGATTGCCGGAGAGGGCTGCACCACAGGCTGCTGCGAGGGAGTTCCCTGCACATCGGTGTGGGTAAAAGCGGAGGTGTTGGAACCCTGCACCGTGGTTGCTACCGGCACGGCACCGGCAAGCGGTGAGGCAAGGCCGCCCATCATCTTCCCGAGGATCATCCCTTCGGCAATCCCCATGCCGAGGCCGGCACCGCTGCCGCCCATATTTTTCGAAGTGCCCACCAGCGTTTCCGACTGCAGTTTGGTCCGCCAGGCTTCCTCTCCCAGGGCATCCAGCGCTGCCCTTTCCCCGAGTGCCTCCTGTGCCCGTGCCATCGCACCTAGCCGCATCTCGTCAAGACGGTCATACTTGGTGGTATCGACGTCCAGTCCAGACAAGGAGAAGCGCACACACGTCAATCCGTATTCGCGGAAAGTTCGGTCGAGAAGCGGCGTCACCTGCTGTGAAAGCTCTTCCAGGTGCTCATCCAGACCAATCAGTTCCCCATTGTAATTATTCAGGAGCAGCGCCACCTGAGAACGGATGACCGACTGCAGCTCGTTGCTGAAATAGCTGTCGAGATCCTTCTGTGTCTCAAAACGCAGACCGGAGCCGACCAGCTTTTGTAAAAAAGCCGCCGGATCGGTGATGCGCACCTTGTAGGCACCGCGCGCGAGAACTTCGGTGCGGATGTTGTGGACAGTGTCACGGACCAGGATAGGACTGGAAGCTCCCCAAAGGATCTCCTGACTGTCCGCGGCCCGCACGAAATAGACCACGCAGTTGAACATGCTGACGCCGCCGCTCACAGCATTTCGGATGCGGCTGATAAACGGATAGTTCTGTGTCGTAAGTTTGTAGGTCCCGCTTTCGCTGAACACCTCTTCGATCGTACCGCTCTTGACAAAGATCGCGGATTCACCGGGCATCACGACCAGCCGTGAGTTTGTGTTGAAATCCTCTTCCGGCTGTTTCCAAATCAGAAGCCCAGGGGCTCCCGAATTCTTGATGACCTCACAAATATGTTTCTTTCCCCCGGGATAGTTTATTTCATTCGGATTTTTCAAAAATGCCATGGTTGGTGCTCCTTCTAATTCCCTTTTGCTTTTTCAAGTGCTGCATTTGCTGCTTCCAGCTCTTTTTTCAGTTTATAGATTTCCGATGACGGATTATACATGCTATTGGCTTTTTTCCGTTCAGAAATGTTAAAAAATCTGGATAATCGTCCGCCAAGAAACACCAGAATGCCAGTAATGAGACTTGTGACCAGCAGGAAAACAGCAATCAACAAGACCAGACCGATGATTTCTCCAATGATCTTCAGTGCGCTGTATCCTGAAAAATCAAGACTGTACCCTTGTTTCTTCCAGAACTTGATCAGCAAAATGATACCGATGATAACGCCCGCTGCTCCGAAAATCAATTGGAAAGGCTTTTTCAGCTTTTCAGCTTTACTTATGGCGTCGTTTCTGGCTTTTGCCTGCTTATTCAGCTGTGCCATCTGTGCTTCCAGTCTGTCGACATTGTCCTGGTTCTGTGCAACAGCGTTATTTCGCAGCGTTTGCCGCATCCGGCAGAAGTCGTTCCATTGCTGCTGATATTTACTTTTGATCCCCATAGCAACAGGAGCAAGTGTCAGGACCTTCTGCGCGTACCCGTCCAGTTCATCCCATAGTTTCTGGCTCAGTCCGCAAGTCGTCAGATCCTCCGTGCGGATGCGAATAAGGCCCCAGTAAGCCTCGTACGAATCAGGCAGGACACGGATGACCGCCCGCGCGATTTCTTCTGCCTTTTTATAATCCTTCAGGACTGAGATGCACGATTCCATTTGTCTCAGCTGGACCGTGCTGGAACTTTCATCTTGGTTGATGACCGTATCGACATGCTGGATATTGTATTCATTGACGATCTTGTAATTGTTGATCGCATCCTGCACGAGATATTCTGCATGACAAAAAGGGCAGGTCGCCGTTTTTTTTGTACTGTCTACCTGAAGATTCCCGCCGCAATTTGTACACTTAGCCCGCTCAATAGCCATAATCCTTAATCCTCCTGTTTCTTACTTCAAAAGATCATATTTTACCTGAAGTTGGCGGTCCAGTTTGTCTGCACTTCCTCGCAGCTTCAGCATAGTCTGTTCCGATTCATGCTCCAGTTCCGCGAAAGCTCTTATCTTCTTTTTCCAGCTCAGCATGCGAATAAGATTGATGAGAGCGAAGATCAAAGGAATGACCGAGGAAATCATGATCGCCCGGCAGACAGGAAAATCATCGTTGTTGCCGAGCAAAGCCATCGCCAATTGCTCCAGCAGTGCGCCGGCGACGAAAATGCAGACTGCGACCTTGACCAGAAACCAGGCTCTCGCCCCGGGGTCTTTCGCATTATATTTATCTTTCATTGATTTTTTTGCTTTGGCATACAGGGTGTATTCTTCTTGTGCCTTTTTTTCCTTGCTTCGTTCCGCATCTCTCTGCTGAGTCAGCAACTGGATCTTCTGCTGTGTTTCGGAAACGATACGGGGACGTTCTTTCTGCCAAAGTGCCTGATAAGCCGTCCAGTCTTTCAGTTTTTTTTGTTGATCCTCGCCCCAGGCTGTTTTCAGAGCCCGGTCGGCCAGAGAGGCCAGCTCTCCATCGAGATCCGTCTTCGAAAAGACAACATTTTTCATGTTTTTCGTTCGGCTTCGCAGGATGCCCCACCAACCGTCGCTTTCTCCGGGCAGAAGATCGGAATACTCCCGGAAGGTCTTCTCAGCAGCTGCATAATCCTGCTCTGCCAGATACGCCTCTCCTTTACGGAGCATTTCCTTGGACTTGTCCAGACTCTCGATATTCATAGTCTGGATATTGTCGACTTGATACTGCTTGGTGATAGTCACATTGCTGATGGCATCCTGCACATCATATTCTGCTCCGCAGTATGGACAAAACGCACTCTTCAGTGAATTATCCACCTGCAGATTTGCACCGCATACGGTGCATCGTGCCGCTACGACAGGCATTGAGATCCTCCTGTATATTCCTTTTTCTGTGCTGGTGCTTCTGTTTCTGTCGGGACGACGTATAAAAGAAGACGCCTGTCCATTTTTTTATAACTCAAAAAACGAGGCTTTTCAATAATAAACCAAGGTTTTTTTAGCGGAATCTTATTTTGTGAAGCGTGACTGTCTGCAGGTTTTCATTTTGGTCAGTGCAGGACATCCGTTCGCATCCATAGATCTTCCTGCCCCTTTCCGACTGCCTTCCAAGGAGGCTGGAAAGTCTTGCATTTTCCGGACATACCGAGTATTATATTTTCCAGAACAAACCTGGAGGCAAAACCATGCTGGAATACCGCTATGACACACAGCTTCTGATCGAAAGAACGACCCGCGACCTTGACGAAGACGAGATCACCGACTACATCACCGAAAACTTCAAGGGTGACTGCCTCCTGGCCGTCGGCGACGAAGAACTCATCAAGATCCATTTCCATACCAACGAACCCTGGAAGGTGCTGGAATACGGCGCCTCCATCGGCGAGATCTACGATATCGTCGTCGAAGACATGGAACGCCAGGCAAACGGCCTTCCGGGCTGATAAGCCGACTGCCGCGGAAGACCTGCCGGAAGAGCGATATCCGGCAGGTTTTTCATCTGAACGTAAAACGCTGCACCGCCTGAACAGGCAATCATGAGGAGAGTTCAATGAGCACTTACGAACCCGCACTCTATTCCACTTTTTTCTCTCTGCTGCCCGCGCTGCTTGCCATCACGCTGGCACTCATCACCAAGGAAGTCTACAGTTCCCTGTTCATCGGGATCGTGGCCGGCGCCCTTCTCTATGCCGGCGGCAATCTTGAACTGGCTTACAACACTCTGCTCTTCAATGAAGAAGGCGGCCTCATCCCCAACATCGCCGACATCTCGCATGCCTCGATCCTGGTGTTCTGCGCCCTGCTCTTCATGCTGGTGGAGATCCTGAACCGCGCCGGCGCGGTCGCGGCCTTCGGAAAATTCGCGACCTCCCGCATCAGATCGCGGGTCGGCACGCAGCTCGTCTCCATCCTGCTGGGCGTTCTGATCTTCGTAGACGACGGCTTCAACTGCATGACCGTCGGCTCCGTGATGCGCCCCCTGTCCGACCGCCAGAAGATCTCCCGTGCCAAACTCGCGTACATCATCGACTCCACGGCGGCGCCGGTGTGCATCATTGCGCCGATCTCCAGCTGGGCGGCTGCGGTCACGAGTTCCGTGCCGGAGGAGATGGGCATCAACGGCTTCGCGATGTTCGTGAAACTGATCCCCTATAACCTTTATGCCCTGCTGACGCTCGGCCTGATGGTCTTCCTGGTGACGATGAAAGTCGACTTCGGCCCCATGAAAAAGGCCGAGGCAAGAGCGCTGGCGGGCGACGTCGGCGCTTCCGAGGACCTGGTCACCGATGCGCCTTCGAAGGGCAAGGAAGGCAAGGCGAAGCCCATCGATCTGATCCTGCCGGTCGCACTGCTGATCGTGACCTGCGTCTTCTGCATGGCCTATACCGGCGGCATTTTCGAGGGAGCCTCCCTGCAGATGGCCTTCGCCGACTGCGACTCGCCGAGAGCTCTGGTCATGGGCAGCCTTTTCACCCTGGTCTTCACCTGCATCTTTTTCCTGATCCGCGGCATCCTGGACTTCAAGACCTTCATGGGAGGGATCCCGGCCGGCCTCCGGACCATGTGCGCCCCCATGATCATTCTGATCCTCTCCTGGAACCTGTCCGGCATGACAGGCCTTCTGGGGGCTGCCCCCTTCATCCACGACGTGGTGGAAGCTTCTGCGGGATCGCTCCAGATGTTCCTGCCGGTCATCATCTTCCTGATCTCGGTCTTCCTGGCTTTCGCGTCGGGGACCAGCTGGGGCACCTTCATGATCCTGATCCCGATCATCTGCGGCGTCTTCCCGAAAAATGAAGCAATGCTCCTTGTTTCGATCGCGGCCTGCCTCTCCGGCGCCGTCTGCGGCGACCACTGCAGCCCGATCTCCGATACGACCATCATGAGTTCCGCGGGTGCCGGCTGCAACCACGTTGAGCACGTGTCCACACAGCTGCCCTACGCCATCACCACGGCGGCCGTCTCAGCAGCCGGTTTCCTGATCGCCGGGATCCTGGCCTATACGGCAGGCGCCGGCGCAGCCCTTCTCGGCACTCCCGCGGCCTTTGCCATCCTCTTCGGCGTGGTGATGATCGCGAAAAGGAAAAAAGGATGAAGGATAATTCTGCTGAAAACCTGAACAAGGTTCCCGAAAGAAACGGGAAGCGCATCAAGGACAGGATCGATCCCAAATATCTGAAGATCAGCCTTTATGCCGCGGTCTCCGTCACGGTGACATTTGCGCTGTGCCTGATCCTGCTTCGCTCCCAGAGTTTCTTTGCGGCAGCCTGGAATCTCATCAAGACCGTACTCTCGCCGGTCCTCATCGGCGCCGTGATCTGCTATCTGCTGACGCCCATAACGGCACGCCTGACGCAGCTGCTGAGCGGAAAGAAAAACGAAGCGAAGCCCTGGGTAAGGCCGGTCGCCGTGATCCTGACCATTCTGCTGATCCTGGCGGTCGTTGCCGGACTGGTCTTCCTGCTCTCCCTCTTTGTTTACCGGGGGATCCGGGCGATCAGCCTGGAGGAGCTCCGGCACCTGATCTCAGCCGCGAAGAGTGAACTGACGGCCTTCTACCGGGCGGTCCAGGATACGATCTCCGGTCTGGAACTGCCGGCGGGAAGGCTGGAGGACATCCTGACCGATTTGATCGAAAACGTCGGCGTCTGGATCTCGGATGTCATTGCCGGTCTTCCGAAAGCGGCAGCATCCGCCCTTTTTGCCACGGTCTTCTCCATCTATTTCCTGCTGGACGGCAAAAGGGTCGGTGATTATCTCAGACACGCCTTTTCGGTGCTCTGCCGGGAAAGCACGGTGCGGAATACGAAGCAGCTGGCGCAGGATGCGGACAAGGTGTTCTCCGGCTATCTTCGCGGCAGGATCCTGGATTCGCTGATCCTCGGGGTCGTGCTTGCCGTCGTGTACCGGATCGCCGGCGTTCCCTATGCCTTCATTATCGGGATCCTGACAGGGGTGGTCAACCTGATCCCCTATGTCGGCTATGCCATCGGTTACGTGATCCTCGTGCTGGCCTATCTTGTCGGCGGCATTTTCCCGGAGGCCTGGATCGGTGTCATCCTGCTGACGGTCGTCCAGACGGCAGATGCCTACTGGATCTGCCCGAAACTGATGAACCGCAGCATCATGATCCATCCGCTGCTCGTCATCGTCGCCCTTATTGCGGGCGGCGCGGTCGGCGGGATCGTCGGCATGCTGATCGCGATCCCTGTCATGGCCCTCGTAAAACTTCGCTTCGACCGTTTTCTCGAGCGAAAGGAGAAGATGAAGGCAGAAGACCGCGCGCCGAAAGAAACAAGCGAAGCAAAAGAACCGTGAAGTCCTTCACGGTTCTTTTTTATTGCGGAAAAGAGAGGGCTTGACCGCGTCCTCCCGTTTGACTTTCCCTGCCTGCTGTTTTATATTGATAAGTAAGAAAAGCCCGGAGCAGGCGGCCGCGTATCCGCGCCGCGCTCAATCCGCGGGCCCTGCGAGAAAAGTTATGAAAGTGGTATTGGATCATCTGACCAAAAGGTTTCCGAACCGCACCAAAGGCGAGCCGGACGTGATCGCCGTGAATGACTTCACTTTCGAGATCCCCGACGGCAAGCTGATCGGCCTGCTCGGTCCTTCCGGCTGCGGCAAATCCACCTGCCTGAACCTCATCAGCGGTCTGGAAAAACCCTCGAGCGGCAAGGTCTTTTTCGGTGAGACCGACGTGACGGATCTGGAACCCGAAAACCGGGGCGTTGGCCTGGTCTTCCAGAATTACGCCCTCTATCCGCACCTCACCGTACGCCAGAACATCATGTTCCCGCTGCAGAATCTGAAGGGCGCAGACAAACTGGAAAAAGAAGAGATGCTGCGCCGCGCCGACGAAGCTGCGAAGATGGTCCAGATCGACAAACTGATGGACCGCAAGCCCTCGCAGATGTCCGGCGGCCAGCAGCAGCGCGTCGCCATTGCGAGAGCTCTGGTCAAGATGCCGCGGGTCCTGCTGCTCGATGAACCGCTCTCCAACCTGGACGCGCGGCTCCGGCTCCAGACCCGTGAGGAGATCCGCCGCATCCAGCGCGAGACCGGCATTACCACCATCTTCGTTACCCATGACCAGGAAGAGGCCATGAGCATTTCCGATGAGATCGTGGTCATGAAGCTCGGCGTGCTGCAGCAGATCGGAAAGCCGCAGGAGGTCTACAACGACCCCGTGAATCTCTTCGTCGCACAGTTCCTCGGCACGCCTGCGATCAACACCTTCACCGGGGAGGTGAGAGGCGGCCACGTCTATATCGGCAGCGAAGCCGTTCTGGACGCGCCCGGCGTTCCGGATCAGGCGGTCTGGGTCGGCATCCGGCCAGAGGGCTTCATTCTGGATGAAAAAGGCCCCTTCACCCTGGATCTTACCCGGGTCGAGGTCATGGGCCGCGATACCAGCGTGGTCGCAGCGCATCCCTTTGCGCAGAGCCCTTCGGTGCGCGCCATCATCAGTTCGGAAAACGAAGTCGACGCCGATGCGGCAAAAGTCCGCTTCTCTCTGAAGCCGAAGAAGGTCTTTCTCTTCGAAGAGGAGAGCGAGCTGCGCATCCGTTTTTAAGCCGGAGGGGCTGCCATGAAAAAGAGTAAGCTGAAAGGATGGCTGTACCTGCTGCCTGCGATCGTATTCCTGGGCATCTTCATGGTCTATCCGCTCGTCGACGTTTTCGTCTACGCCTTCCAGGAAGGCTTCAATTTTGCCTCCCAGACCTACAAGGGCGTGGGCTGGTACAATTTCTCCTACGTCCTGCGTGATCCCTATTTCCTGCAGGCCGTGAAGAACACCTTCATCATCGTGATCATCACGGTGCCGGTCTCTACGGGACTTGCACTGCTGATCTCACTGGGCCTGAATTCGATCAAGCCGCTGAAGAATCTCTTCCAGACGGTCTATTTCCTGCCGTACGTGACGAATACGCTGGCGGTCGGCCTGGTCTTCATGATCCTCTTCAAGAAGACGGCCTACACCGACGGCCTCGTCAACCTGATCATCAACTGGTTCGGCAGCGAGAGCATTGATTTCATCGACGGTCCCTACTGGGCGAAGATGTTCGTCATGTGCTTCTACACCGTCTGGGTGGTCATGCCGTTCAAGATCCTGATCCTGACGAGCGCCCTTGCTTCGGTGAACGAAGATTATTACAAGGCGGCGAAGATCGACGGCACCTCGAAAGGCCGAATCTTCCGGCGCATCACCCTGCCCATGATCTCTCCGATGATCTTCTACCTGGTCATCACGGGCTTCATCGGCGCGTTCAAGGCCTACTCGGACGAAGTCGCCATCTTCGGCACCGACCTGAACGTCGCCGGCATGAACACCATCGTGGGCTACGTCTATGACATGCTCTACGGCGATTCCGGCGGCTATCCGTCGTTCGCCAGCGCGGCGGCGCTCATCCTGTTCGTTATCGTGCTGACGATCACGGTCATCAACCTGATGGTCAGCCGCAAGAACGTGCATTATTAAGGGGAGGAGGAAGCCATGACGACGCAGAACATGCAGGTGTCACAGGACGACCTGAAGAAGATCGAACAGCGCGCCAGGGTCAAACGGGTGACCGGCAAGAGCCTCACCTATTTCTTCCTGACCGTGTGGGGGCTCCTTGTCCTCTTCCCGTTCTACTGGATGCTGCTCACTTCGGTGAAGAGCTACAGCTCCTATAATGCCGAATACACACCGAAATTCTGGACGGCGGCGCCGACCCTCGCGAACTACCGGGCGGCCTTCACCACCGTTCCTCTGGCCAGATATTTCCTGAACACCCTGATCTTTACGGTGGCGACCACGCTGATCATGCTGATCGTGGTCACGCTCGCGGCATTTGCCTTCTCGCGCCTGGAGTTCAAGGGGAAAAACCTGGTCTTTACCCTGTTTCTTGCCCTGATGATGATCCCGAACGAGCTGGTCATCATCACCAACTTCGTCACCATCACCAACTGGGGCATGCGCAACACCTTCTGGGGCCTGATCCTGCCGTCGGTCACCTCGGTCTTCTACATCTATCTGCTGAAGGAGAACTTCGCGCAGATCCCCGAGGAACTGTACAAGGCGGCCAAGGTGGACGGCTGCTCGGATTTCCGCTACCTCACGAAGGTCATGATCCCGATCAGCGCGCCGACGCTCGTCACGGTGATCATCCTGAAGGTCATCGAGTGCTGGAACTCCTACGTGTGGCCGCGCCTGATCACGGATGATCCGAATTACTATCTGGTCTCGAACGGCATCCAGATCATCCTCTTCCTGATCTTCCACAAGAAGATCATGGCCGGCGTATCGAGAGGAGGGACAAAGGGATGAAAAAGATCATCTGCCTGCTTTTAGCCCTGCTCCTTGCCGCGGGAACGCTCAGCGGCTGCCATGGGACACTCGTGCCCGATACGACGGCGGCGCAGACCGAAGCGCCCGGGGAGACAAAGGAAAGCGTCCCCGGCGAAACGAAGGAATCGGAGGCGGCGCCCGCCGAAGACAAGTCCTTCAAGGTGCCGGAAAACTTCGATACCTCGCGGAAATTTGAACTGACCTTCTGGCTCAAGAACGACAGCAACTCTGCCCAGGTGGCCATTTATCAGAAGGCTATGGACGACTTCACAGCCCTCTACCCGAACGTCACCTTCAAGGTGAAGAAGTACACCGACTACGGCGAGATCTACAACGACGTCATCACGAACATCGCGACGAAGACCACGCCGAACGTCTGCATCACCTATCCGGACCACATTGCGACCTACCTCACCGGCGCGGACACGATGGTCAGCCTGGACAATCTGATGGCTGACGCGAAATACGGCTTCGGCGGCAGTGACCTGCGTTTTGACAGCCCGAAGACGGACGAGATCGTGCCGAAGTTCCTGGAAGAAGGCGTTCTGCAGGGACATCAGTACGCCCTGCCCTTCATGCGCTCGACCGAAGCACTCTACGTCAATAAGACCATGGTAGAGAAGCTCGGCTACACCCTTCCCGAAGTCTGCACCTGGGACTTCATCTGGGAAGTTTCCGAGGCGGCCATGAAGAAAAGGGACGACGGGACCTACGCGGTCAACGGCCAGAAGGTACTGATCCCTTTCATTTACAAGTCCACGGACAACATGATGATCCAGATGCTCCGGCAGATGGAGGCGGGCTACTCCACGGAGGACGGGAAGATCCTGCTCTTCAACGACGACACGGCAGCCCTCCTCAAGGAGATCGCCGTGCACGGCGAGACGCGGAGCTTTTCCACGTTCAAGATCTCGAGCTACCCCGGCAACTACCTGAATGCAGGCCAGTGCATTTTCGCGGTGGACTCCACCGCTGGCGCGACCTGGATGGGACACGACGCCCACAATCAGGACATCCCGAAGGAACAGATGGTCAATTTCGAGATCGCCGTTCTGCCGGTGCCGCAGTTTGACACCCAGAACATGCAGATGATCTCCCAGGGCCCGTCGGTCTGCATCTTCAACAAGAGCGACCCGCAGGAGGTGCTTGCCAGCTGGCTCTTCGCCCAGTTCCTGCTGACGAACGACGTACAGATCGCCTACTCGCGCACCGAAGGCTATGTCCCGGTCACGCTGAAGGCGCAGAACTCCGCGGAGTATCAGGATTATCTGTCCCGTGCCGGTGAGGACAACGACGCCTACTATCACGTGAAGATCGAAGCGGCCGAGCTCCTGATCAACAACGTGGACCACAGTTTTGTGACACCGGTCTTCAACGGTTCGGCGTCGCTCCGGAATGCCGCAGGGACCCTCGTAGAAGAGGCCGTGAAGAACGGCTACCGGAAGAAAGTGACCGACGACGCCTTCATCACGGCGCTGTACGATAAGACGATCGCCCTTTACCACCTGGATAAGGGCGCGATCGTGGATCCTTCTGTCCCTCCCGTGACGGAGCCGGAGACGGACGAAGCCGGCGAGACCGTAGCGCCGCCCGCAACCGAAGCGCAGCCCGAACCGAAACCGGCAGGGCCTGAACCCCTGCCGAAGACCGCGCGGAGCCTCCTGTACTGTATCGTGATCGCCTGGGTCGGCATCGCCGCCGCGTGGATCATCCGGCTCATCCGGGAAAAACGCGAGAAGCGGTGAGAGGATCGCGGCAGACGCCGGCGGAACCCGAAAACCCTTGAATTTTCCCCGTGTTCCGCTATAATATTTATGTTCCATTTTTGTAATGTTCCCGGACGGGACGTTAACAGTTAAAAGGAGAAATATCATGAAGAAAATCTTAGCACTCGTGCTCGCGCTGGCCATGGTACTCGGCCTCGCAGCATGCGGCAGCCCGAAGGAGACCACTTCGGCTCCGACTGAGCCGCCGAAGACGACGGAAGCTCCGGCGACCACCGAAGCGCCGACTGCGGCACCGAGACCTACGAAGAGTTCATGGCGGCGGAACTCATGGAACCCGTCGTGATCGAAGCTTTCGTGCAGGGCAAGCAGAGCTACTATGCCGCCAAGGGCACGGCTAACGTTTATCTGGCCGACATGGACGGCGCGTATTACTGCTATGGCCTGGCAATGACCCAGGAACAGTTCGACAAGCTGGCAAAAGGCGTTAAGGTCAAGGTTTCCGGTGAAAAAGCCGAGTATGCCGGTGAGATCGAAGTCAGCAACGGCGTTCTGGAGGAGATCTGGGAAGACATCAACTATGAGACGGCCTACGGGGATGTGACCGCGTTCATTTCTGAACCGGAAGAACTGGTCAAATTCATGAACCTGAGCGTCCAGTTCACGGACATGGTCGTTCTGGCGCAGGATGACGGCTCGGCGGTCAGCAAGAAGCAGAGCGACTCCGACCCCGATCTGTATTTCCGTGCCGGCAATCAGTACGGCATCGTGGATTTCTGCGTGGAATCTTTCCTGACCGGTCCGGATACCGATGCCTATAAGGCCGTCGAAGCGCTCAAAGTGGGCGATATGGTGAACGTTCAGGGCTTCCTGTACTGGTATAACGGCGCGAACCCGCACGTGACGGATATCACGGTCTACTGGAACATCAACAACAAGAGCGACGACGCCGTGACCTACGAACAGTATCTGGCGACGGAACTGATGGAACCGATCATCATCGAAGCCTACGTCCAGGGCAAGCAGAGTTATTATGCTGATAAGGAAACGGCTATCCTCTATCTTGCTGACCCGGACGGCGCGTATTTGGCCTACAGCTGCGCGATGACGCAGGAACAGTATGACGAACTGGAATCCGGCACGCACGTTCGGATCACTGGCGAGCGGGCGGAATACGCCGGCGAGATCGAGATCAGCAACTGCACGCTGGAATCGATCATACCGGAGAGTTTCATTGCGCCGACCATTGACGTGACCGCCCTGGTTGGCGATAATGAAGCGCTGGCCGAGAAGATGAACCAGAAGGTCGTTTTCAAGAATCTGGTCGTTACCGAACTCGGCAGGAAGGAAAGCGATTCCGATCCTGATATCTACATCACCGCCGGCAATGAAAAGGGCTCCGTCAGCTTCTGCGTGGAATCCTACCTGACCGGCCCTGACAACGGGACGTATCAGACCGCTGAAAACCTCAGCGTCGGCGACATTGTTGACGTTGCCGCTTTCCTGTACTGGTACAACAACCCGAACCCGCACGTGACGATGCTAGACAAGAAGGTCAACGTGAACGAGAAGTCCGAAGGCGTGATGACCTATAAGGAATTCATGGCCGCGGAAACGCAGGAACCGGTCGTGATCGAAGCCTACGTCCAGGGCAAGCAGGCCTACTATGCTGCCAAGGAGACCGCGAACCTGTATCTTGCCGATGCGGACGGCGCCTACTACGCCTACGGCTGCAAGATGACGCAGGAACAGTTCGACGCGCTGGAAGAAGGCACTAAGGTCCGTATTTCCGGTGAAAAGGCCGAATGGGCCGGCGAGATCGAGGTCGCCGGGGATGATATTAAGCTGGAAGAGATCCTGGAAGGCAAATACATTGCGGCGCCGGTGGATGTGACCGGCATCGGCGGTGAGGAACTGATGAAGTACATGAACCGCAAGGTCGTCTTCAAAGGTGCGGTCGTCCGTCCGCAGGATAACGGAGAAGCTATCAGCAAAAAGGACAGCGACAGCGATCCGGATCTCTATTTTGACGCTGCCATTGGAGCAGATAAGATTAGTTTCTGCGTGGAATCCTACCTGACCGGCACGGATACCGACGTTTACAAGGCCGTGGAAGGGCTGAAAGTCGACGATAAGGTCAACATTGTCTGCTTCCTGTACTGGTACAACGGCGCGAACCCGCACGTGCTCGCGGTGGAACCGGTTGAATAAGCAAAAGAATACAATGAAAAAGAAGGCCTCTGCGGAGGCAAAAATAATTTTTCGGGAAATAATTTCCGAATGAAAGAAGAAACGGCATGGTCCTTGAATCATGCCGTTTCTCTTAATTATATAATAATTTATTTTTCCCTGCGTTCTGATGCTGGAGGAATCCTCAGTTTGTCGCGATATTTGGCAATAGTTCTACGCGCGATTCTTATGCCTCGTGTAGCCAGTTTTTCACAGATGGTCTGGTCGGACAGGGGGTGTTTTTTGTTTTCATCAGCAATGATCTCCTTGATGATCTCACAAATAGCAACATTCCCGGTATCTGATTGATCAGCATTTTCTGAACCAACTTTGCGGATAAAGAAGAAAGAAAGCGGTACGACTCCTCCTGGATAAGCCAGGTATTTGTTTCGGATCGTTCGACTGATCGTGGAGACGTTCAGATCTAGAACGGAAGCGACATCCGCAAGAGACAGGGGCTTCAGTCCTCTGCGTCCTATAGTAAAAAAGTCCTTCTGTCGCTTAATGATGACTTCTGCGCAGCGTTCCAGCGTGCTTCTGCGCTGTTCGATCCTCCAGCGCAAGAGCTTTGCCTGTTGGATTTTGTCTGTCAGATACTGGCGGACTTCTTCGTCGTCGGTCGTGTTCAGCAGTGAGCAGTAATAAGAATCGAGAGAAAAGTAGCGCTTCTCTCTGCCGCGGATGCTGAGAATGAAATCGCCGTTTTCTTGTTCGACGAAAAGTTCAGGAACGATATATTCGGCTTTAGCGGTTGAGGCATAAGCAGCACCGGGGCGGGGCTGGAGTTCGGAAAGAAGTTTTTTTGCCTTGTGGAGTTCGTCTTCGGAAAGACCAAGCAGGCTGGAAAGCAACTGATAACGCCTGGCAGCAAGATCCTCCAGGTGATCCCGGGCGAGACATACGATCCGCTCATCTGCATGTCGCGCCATTAACTGAAGAGCCAAACACTCGCTCAGATTACGGGCGCCTATACCGGGCGGTGCAGTTCGCTGCAGTTCGTTTAGTGCTTCGGCAATTTCGTCTGTACTGCACCCTCCTTCGGCAGCAAGTTCTTCGAGGTTGATCCGTAGATAACCGTCCTCATCAAGGCAGTGTGCAAGGAAACGCATACGGCTGCGAAGAGGTTCCGGCTTGTGCAAGCACTCTATCAGCAGACAAAGTGCATTGGGAAGGGTCATCTCCAAGCCGCCGGTATGAGCGATATTTGAGACAGGATCGTATGGATCTATAGGCTGTTCAGAATAATAGCGGTTTTGAACGTCGCAGTCATAACGGTCTTCCCAGTCTTTTACGGATACGGAAACAAGGCTCTCGTCAGTTTCGTGGATAGGCTCAATGACGGGATTAGATTGTGCTTGTTCTTCAACATAAGCGGCAAGATCCAGCGTATTCATCTGGAGGATCTGCAGGCTAATCAGCTGCTGCTGAGACAGCTGCAATTCCAACTTTTGGCTTAGTTCCATCTTGTCTCCATACCTGCGGTTCTGCTTGCTAAGCTGGTCGGCTCAGCGTTGCTTCTTATTGATCTTATTATACAATGTGGTCCTGCTGATTCCAAGTTTTTGAGCTAGCTGAGTCATGTTGCCGTTAAATTGCTGGTAATAGATTTGCAGGATCTTGTTTTCTGCCTCAGCCAGGTCGGCCTTGTAGTCACCAGTGATAAGCGGTTTTTCGAACAGTGGTTCCTGAGTTTTATCTAATTTGGCCTCTGATTCGGCAGGAGTACGGCATACGATGGATTCAGGCGGAAGGTCTTCGTCTTCATTGTCCAGACAGTAGGAAAGCAGTTTAAGGACATAATCACGATCGTTAAGCCTGGTTTCATCGAAAAGTGTGGCGAACCGTTCTGTAACGCTGATTAGTTCACGTATGTTTCCCGGGAAAGAATATGCAGACAGGGGAAGCATCAATTCATCCATCTGATTATTTACTGCGGCATGAATGCTTTTGCTGAATTGTTGGAGATAATGGGAGAAGAGCACGGGGATGTCTTCTTTCCGCTGTCTGAGCGGTGGAATAAAGAGGTGCAGAACATTGACGCGAAAATAAAGATCATTACGGAACTGTCCCTCTCGAACCAACTGCTTAAGATTTCGGTTTGTCGCAACGATGAAACGGACGTCGACAGGGATGGGGGAGTCCCCGCCGATACGGATTATCTCATGCTCCTGCATAACCCGCAGAAGTTTAGCCTGGAAACCAGGTGACAAGGCATCGATATCATCCAGGAACATTGTGCCATGATTGGCAAGTTCGATCAGCCCGGTCTTGCCTTTTTTGCTTGCTCCTGTAAAGGAGCCGGGCATGTAGCCGAAGAGTTCGCTTTCAATCAGCGTATCCGGCATGGCGGCACAGTTGATGGCAACAAAAGGATAATTCCGGCGAACGCTGAATTCGTGAATGCTTTGCGCAAAGACTTCCTTTCCGGCCCCGGTCTCTCCGTTGATCAGAATCGTTGACTGACTTCTGGCAAACTGTCGGGCTTGCATGACCGCTTCCTTAATCTGCTCGCTCTGACCCAGGATATCTTTGAAGGTGTAATGTGTTTCGAAACTTTTTCTTTTGATCTCCTGACGGATAATTGTCTCATATTCGAGAATGTTCGAGGCGTTTTCAAAGAGGATGCAAAGTCGGGAAATAGTGCCTCTAAGCTTTAATTGAACAACGTTCCCCACGACATTAACGCCATAAAAGTCAAACTGAGAGATCTCACTCGCGTCCTGACCGAGACTGATAGTCTTATAAAAACTCTTGGAGATCATATCCTTGATGTTTCTTTGCATCAGGTCCTGCGGGCTGCAGCGCAGCATATTAACAGCTGTTTGATTGGCGTAGATGATACTCAGGTCCGGGTAGCTCAAACAGACAGCACCGCACATGGCATTTTCCAAAATAGACTGGATCTCTTCGAGATAGTCACGTTCCTTCTCCATGTTCTGTGCGATTTGAATCGCATTACCGACAGCAATTTCAAGATTCGGCTGCGTATAATAATAGATAGCTTTCAATCCGAGCGACTCTGCCATCTGAACAACAAATTGAACACCGACGATTGTGTGGTAACCATGCTCCTTCAGCTGGCAGAGAAGGGCATAGACATCGTCATTGTAATTGTAGATGAATTTGTTGTATCGAATCCCGAGAGCTTTCTCCAACAGTGTGAGATCCAGGTTGTGCGCACGTCTTATGACAATGGCTGTGCGGGAATAATCGCTTATGCTCTCATGGATGTTTAGAAAGTCATATAGCGTTGGACTGACGATATAATACGGGATCTGGACATAGTCCTTGATTTTCATGTAATCATTCGGACCGATGAGCAGAACCTGATTGTTAGCCTCCAGAACACGCTGTGCTATGACTGGGATGCTCTCGGCTAAAGTGTCCCCGCAGTAATTCAGGATAACGTCAGGAAAGAGTTGGAGCGCTGTGATATTTTTGACATAGAGTCCGAAAGCGGAAGAGCCAACCACTGCAAGATTGATCATTATATTAGTGCCACCTTCTATCTTTGTTGAAATAATTTAACATATTTTAACAAACCTGTAAAGGATAAATTGCAATGTGCATAATAGTTTACAAAAAAAATAAGAAAAAAGCCATTTCCGGCATACATATTTTGGCACGACCTTTGCTACATAATATGTGTAAGCTGGTTTGTCAGCAATAACGTGAAAAAGGAGAAAGGAAATGAAAAAAGTTTTATGTTTCGTCATTGCAATCGTTTTGGTCTTGGGACTTGCCGCCTGCGGTGAGAAGCCTGTGACCACCACCGAAGCGCCGAAGGCTAGTACTCAGGCTCCTGCGGGCAGCACGGCTGCTCCTGCGCAGAGTACCGAAGCAGGTCAGAAGAAGATTGAGGCACTTGACCTTCTGGCCGGCTCAGCGACTGGCTCCTGGTATACGATTGGCGCCGGTATTGCGGATAAGTTCAATGAAAGTTATGAAGGCTTCCCGATGACGGCGATTCCCGGGCCAGGTTCCGTTGGCAACATCGGTGTTATTTCGTCCGGTGAATCAGAGATTGGTATGAGCTACGGCCCGTTCCTGGCAGCTGCCGTGGCCGGCACCAGCCCTTACGAAGAAAAGTATGAGAATCTTCGCTCGATTGCCTGTCTGCAGCCCACAGTCATCCAGCCGTTGACTACTTTGGATATTCAGACTTACGGTCAGTTCATCAGGGATCAGATGAAGTGCACGGTCGGCTTGTACCCGGTCGGCAACGCTTCTACTCTGATTGTTAGCATGATCCTTCAAGCATATGGACTGAATGAACCTACTGACATGGAAAAATGGGGCGCTTCTGTTTATTACGCTGACGGCGCTTCCTTGGCAGATGCCTGGAAAGACCGCCACATCGACATTCAGAGCCCGATGCTGAACGTCCCGGCTTCCACGGTAACAGAAGCTCTTGTCAACCGCAATGATGGCAAATTGGTCAGCTTGGATGAAGACGTTATTCAAACCCTTTGCGATAAGTATGGATTTGCCAAGTATACCATCAAGGCCGGTACTTATGAAGGACAGAAAGAAGACATCCAAACCGTAGGTCTGCCGATTGTTTTCTTCTGCGCCGCAGATGCAGATGAAGACACGGTCTACACCTTCACTAAGACCCTTTATGAGAACAAAGACTACTTCCTCGGCGTTCACGCCTCGTTTGGCGAATTCGATCCTGAGCACATGAATGAAGGTACCGCTATTGAGATTCATCCTGGCGCTCTGAAATTCTACAAAGAGGTGGGATTAGTAAAGTAAGTCCTGTATAAGAACCTGCAGTTAACGGCATCCCCCGCGGTGAGTGATTGCCGCGGGGGATATCATATGAAAGGAGAAGAAGCCTTGAATCAAGAAGAACAAAAAACTCCGGGAAGCACCTTTTCGGCGGAAGCCATGGAACAGGCTGAGGTTTCAGAAGAACTTCAGGAAAAAGCGACCGGTAAGTATAGAAGACTGAAAGGCTTTCCTCGATATCTGGCATTGGTCATTGCAGTCGCTACTACTCTGCTGGTGTTTTATACCGCATTTGCCGGTGTTTTTCTGCCGCATATTCAGCGCGGAATTGTGCTGTGTGCTATGCTGGCACTGACTTTTCTCTGGTATCCGACAACGAAAAAGAGCAAGTTTGACCGGGATAAAGTGGCTTTCTATGACTGGATCCTGATTGCAGCCTCGATTGCCAGTTTGGTCTATATCATGGTCAATCACAAGAGGATCCTGACGCGTATCCCTTTTATGTCCAAGGTTTTGCCCATGGACAAAGTTGTGGCAATCGTCCTGGTATTCATGCTTTTGGAAGCTGGTCGGCGAACGCTGGGACTGTCGATAACGGTCATCTGCGGATTGTTCATTGCATATGCTTTTTTAGGACCGCATATGCCGAAGATGTTCTATTACAAAGGTCTGAATCTGAATAAGTTTACTGAACAAGTCTTCCTCACGACAGAAGGGATGTTCGGCTCTCTGAGTGGCATGGCTTCCTCGCTGCTCTTTGGATTTCTGGCTTTTGGGACTTTCCTTCAGGCAACTGGTGCGGATAAGCATTTCATGAATATTTGTATTGCCCTAGCTGGAAAACGCCGTGGCGGACCGGCTAAAGTCGCCGTTATTTCGTCCGCGGCGATGGGTACTATCTCAGGTAGCGCAATTGCCAATGTAGTAACGACTGGAACTTTGACCATTCCGATGATGAAGAAGACAGGCTATACCCCGGAGGAAGCAGGTGCAATTGAGACCTGTGCTTCAACGGGAGGACAGATTATGCCGCCGATCATGGGCACAGGAGCTTTTATCCTGGCAGAAACAGTCGGTGTAGCATATGGCAAAGTTTGTATTCTGTCGATCATACCTGCGTTACTCTTTTACATCGCAATCTATTTCCTGGTCGATCTGATGGCAAGAAAAAGAGGCTTGAAGGGGCTTCCTGCGGACAGCATTCCGAATCTTTTAAAGACATTGAAGAGCGGAGGAATTTTCTTCCTTCCGATCCTGATTCTGATTGGCTTGTTAGTCAGCGGCTTTACGCCCTTCCTGAGTGGCGTTGGCTGTACGTTGCTGATCTATTTACTTGCGCAAAGCAGAAAAAGTACCCGTATCAGCTTTAAGCAAACGATTCTTGCGTTGGAAAACTGCGCCAAGGGACTGATGTCCATTGCTGGTGTGATCTTCTGTGCATCGATCATCGTATCAATGATCAACGTGACAGGATTGATGATGAAAACGACGGCGATTATCCTGAGCTTCTCTCAGGGTAAGCTTTGGATCACTCTGCTGCTCGTTGCTGCAATCGGCTACCTGCTCGGTATGGGCCTTCCAATCAGCACCTCCTATATCATTCTGGCAACGCTCAGCGGCCCTGCACTCGTGGCGCTTGGAGTGGACATGCTGGTCGCTCATCTGACGATTTTCTGGTTCACGCAATTGGCTACGATCACACCGCCAGTCTGCATGACTGCTTTCGCAGCAGCAGGTATTGCCGGAGGAAATCCAATGAAGACGGGCTTCACGGCGCTAAAACTGGGATTCACCTTCTACTATGTCCCGATACTGTTCGTTTACTCGCAGCTGATTAACGGGACATGGTATGAGCAGTGCATTATTGCAGTATTTGCGATTGTTGCTATCTATTTCTTGGGAACTTTTACGGAGAAATACTTCAACGGTCCGCTGAATCAGATCCAACGTTTTGCTGGACTGGTCGTCTTTTTGTCGCTGTATGCGATGATGTTCAATGATTCATCCTGGACGCTTCGCGGCATTTTGCTGGCGGTTGCTGCCGGGATGATCCTGCTGCTGTTCATAACGCAGGCGGTAAAGGCTAAAAAGGTCAAAGCCGCTCAAGCATAATAAAGAGAGGGGATAAAAATGGAAAAGATCACAATAATCGGTGGAGGAAACGGTGGATTTGCCGCGGCGGCAGATCTTACTATTCGCGGACATCAGGTTACTCTGTATGATTCACCAGCATTTGCTGCCGGACTGCAGCAGGTCATTGAACAAGGAGGTATTAAGCTTCGCACGCTTCCCAGCAATGGTCTGCAGGGTGGTTTTGCTAAACTTCATAAAGTGACAACTGATATTGAAGAGGCGCTGGCAGAATCTGATATTGTTTTTGTTATTGCACCGGCATATGCACAGGCAAATATCGCGAAGACGGCTGCTCCTTTTCTGAGAGATGGTCAGATCGTTGCGCTTTGCCCAGCTAACTTCGGTGGTTCGCTTTATTTTAATAAAGTGCTCAGAGATATCGGATGCAAGACCAGAGTTCAGTTTGCCGAGTTTTCCTGCATGATGTATGCAACACGCAAGGATGGCCCTGCTGGCTCCTATGTCCGAGGTTACAAGCACAATCTAGGCGTTGCCATGTTCCCTAATAAGAACAGTGATGGGGCATTTGAACGTCTGAAAGGAATTTATCCTTATATTATCCGTTATAACAACATCGTGGAGACAGGTATGAGCAATACCAATACTACGCTTCACACGTCTTTGATGCTGCTGAACGCCGCTAATATCGACAATCAGGAAGATCGCCTGTTTTATGCGGAATGCGTAACAAAGTCTTTGGATAACCTGATCGAAGCTACTGATAAAGACCGGATGCAGGTCAATGTATGGCCTAACATGCGTGTACGTTCCATTCCGGAAATTACGCTTGACTGGTACGCTTATCAGGGCGGTGAAGGCACGACCCTCAGCGAGATTCAGCATTCACTGGTTCCGAAGATCTTTATGGAGAGCAGGATGCCGAAAACTCTGGATTACCGCTACGTAACGGAAGATGTTCCGTTCGGCCTTATCCCGATAGCAGCTTTCCTGGATCAGATGGGCTTTGAACACAGAGCGATAACGGCCCTTGCGGATATCCTTGGTTTCGTGATGAACCGTGACTTTTACAAGGAGGCCAGGACCATGGAGGAACTTGGCATTGAAAAGATGAATGCCGAAGAATTCATGCATTTCCTGGAAGAAGGTAATTAAGACTCGGAAAACAAGCAAAAGGAGCCCCGGAAGCGATAGCTTCCGGGGCTCCTTTATGTTCTTTCGATATTATGCTCCGTTTTCAAAGAATTGAAGCGTGTCAGTGATGCTCATGCCTTCCAGACCAAGATTTTTCGCACTTCGGCCTTCTGAACGAAAATCGCGTTCATAGATCGTGGAAGCTAACTGAATAACGGCATCAATATTAGGTGTGGGAACCCCGGCAATCCTGGCCAATTCCGAAATTGGAACAAGACTCATCGGTACATCTTCGGTCACATAACGGACATCTATCGCATGAGGACCCTTGATACCGTGATAGGCAAGATTATTCTGGATCAGTTCATACAGATCGCTGCCGCTTGTTTCGTAGGACTGCAGCATCCATTCCTCAGCAGTCAGAACCGTCACACCGTAAGCCTTGGCTACAGCTAGTCGTTCCTGATCAATGTTGTGAATCAGGCGCGCAACAGAAGGGGAAATCCCGTCAATGTAGTAACGAAAATCATGGGGATCCGATTCAATACGGCCGATGTTGAGCAGGACCGGCGTTGGATGGAAGAGAGCGCCGATATTGGAAAGAGACGTCTCAAGACAGTTGGCTGCAGGAATAAACTGCGGATATAAAGGGGTGATGACTTTCAGGACTTCTCTCGTGCGCGAGGCAGGGAAAACGCCCAAAGAGACCTGTTTTTTTGTACCGAAGATCTCGACGGACGCTGGCCCTGACTTACGGCAGGCGTAGATCAGGGTCTGTGCTTCAGCGATAATAATATCGGTCTTACATCCGTTTTTCCGTACTGTGTTCAGAAAATCAATCGCGCCAGCAGTTCTGCCCGGATTCAGGACAACGATTTGACCGCCTTCAAGATGCGGACTGCAGGCTTCGGCAATCATTTTGTGGGTAAAGGACGGGGTCACGACCATGATGAGACGAACACCCGAGATAGCTTTGCCGACATCTGTTGTAACCAGGGAAGGAGTATATTTTTTCGTTGTGCCATTCTCAGTAAGAATGATACCGCCTTCAGCAATGATTCCTTCAAGGTAGGAAGGAAACAGGTCGCAAAGTCTGACTTCGACACCAAGACTGGTCAGATGGGCGGCAATGGCCGTTCCGCCGTTGCCCGCACCAATAACAGCTATTTTGGATTCCATACGTTTTTCTCACTTTTCATTTTTATTGGAGAAATCAGGCTTCAGCCCAGAATTCATCTTGTAAATATTTTTGAACAACATCCTCCCGAATTTCAACGCCAAGTCCGGGTCTGTCGTTGATATGGACCCAACCGTTTCGGACTTGTTCGGAATATGTTGTGATGTCGTCGTCGAGACGCAGCGGAGAAAAATAAGCACTGCCGAAATCCACAAGGTTCGGCAGGGTAACACCGATCTGCAGGCTGGCTGCCTGCGCCAAGCCTTCTTCCAGCATGGAGTTCATCAGCAGTTTGATTCCGGCATACTGGGCCAAGACTGCAATCTGCTTTTCTTTCAGAATGCCGCCGTGCTTATTCACTTTTAAGCTGATGATGTCGACTGCTCGGTTTTCGATGACCTGAACGGCTTCGTGGATCGAGAAAACGCTCTCGTCTGCAGAGATCGGAACATCACTCGCGGCTTTCAGACGTATCAGGGATTCGATGTCCCAATGAGGAACGGGTTGTTCTAGGCAGACGATATTGCAGCCCTCCGTAAGACGCAGAAAACGAAGTGCCTTGTGGTAATCCCAACCCTGATTAACGTCGACAACGAGCGGGTAGTCTTTGCCTACTGCATCCTGGATGGCAAAAATACGTTCTGCATCATATTCGACGCTCTCCATTCCGCATTTAACCATGACGGAACGATAGCCTTCGTTTTTGCGCTGCAGGACAAGTTTTGCACCTTCTTCAGCGCTGATATTGCCAATTGCGTGCATTATCGGGATCGATGACTGCAGTTTTCCCCCGAGCAGTTTATAGACCGGAACGCCGGCTGCTTTTCCCGCGATATCATAACAAGCCGTATTGACGGCAGCTTTTGGGAGATTGTTGTTTTTGCAGACGATATCCATGCGGCGGTCGATGGCGGCAACATCGGTAGGATCCATACCGATGATTGCTGGTGCTAGTATTTTGCCAATCACGCTCTTAGCGGTTTCAGCACTTTCGTCAGTGAAACCGGGCTGAGGGTTGCATTCGCCGTATCCGACAATACCTTCGTCAGTATGGACTGCAACTAAGACACAGCATGTGTGCGATTTGACTCCGTATGATTTTTGTAAGGCGTAAGGAACTTTCAGTGGAATCAGCAAATTCCGAACATTGATCCGGGTGATTTTCATAAATGCTTTCCTCCTGCAGAAAAATCATTCTATAGAAATAATAGCAAATAAAGTGCCAGTTTTAGATGCGAAAAACAGATCTGCAAACTGATGATTCAGCTAAAGAATAATACCGTTTTACAGAGTGAATATAAGTTTGTTCATAATTGTGTTCAGATGTTCAGTATGATTGACAAACAACGCACAAAAAGGACCTTGCATAACTGCAAGGCCCTTTTTGTGGTTATAGACAGGAGCTGCATTCGGTTTTACAGGTCGCAGACTGCGAGGATCCTTTCGTACATGGCGTCGCAGCGGGTCGTGACGTATTCAGTGAGACGCTTTCCTTCGGCGTAGGCGGAGATGACGAAGGGGTCGTCCCGCCCCGAAAGGCTTTTCAGGCTGTTGAGGATGTTGAGCCAGGAACTTCTGGCGGAAGCGGCAAGCGCCGCCGCGGCCACGCCGAGCTCATCCGCACAGTCCGGATCCACGTGTCCCTCCAGTGCCAGCAGGAGGTCGGTGGCCTCCTTGCACAGCCGGAGGACGTCCAGCGGGACCCGGGAACAGTCGCGGGCTGCCTGATCCAGCGTATCCTGACGGATCTCTTCCTGGATCCTGTCGCCCTGGGGCATGAGAAGGGCGCGCAGAGAGCGTTTCCACACCTCTGCGTCGCGATCCACCGCGTCAAGGAAGGCTGCGGTGAGAGGGATCCCCTGCTCCTGCGCCTTCAGTGCACCTTCCTCGAACTCCGCGAACTTCGGCTTGCCGACAGTCAGGGAGGCGGTCATCACGCCGAGTGCAGCACCTGTCGCCCCGATGAGCGCGCTGCCGCCGCCTCCCCCCGGAGCGGGAGAGGCGCCTGCGAGAAGACGGATGAAAGCCCGTAGGTCTTTCTCCGTTAAATGTTTTTCATTCATATCGATTCCTTAAGTGGATATTTGCCGGGAACAACTTGCATTTACAGTATAGCACGAAAAACGGCTTCCGTCAAAGAAATCGCGAAAGGACTGGAAGATTTCATGTTTTTAAGATATGCTTAAGAAGATCCTTCACCTCCCCAGGGATGACAGGGAGGAGAGGGATGACAGGAGAATTGCCATGACATACGATGAGATCAACATGTGCCTTGAAGGCCTGACCGCGGGCGTGCCGCACCAAACGGCGAACCTCGCGAACGCGGCCGCCCTTCTTTATCAGGAACTGCCGGACGTAAGCTGGGCAGGCTTTTACCTTGCCGAAGAGGGAACGCCGACGCTTGCGGAAGGCGGAATAAAGGATCTGCCGGAAGAAGACCGGGGCAGGATGCTGGTCCTCGGCCCCTTCCAGGGAAAGACCGCCTGCATCGAGATCCCCTGGGGACGGGGCGTCTGCGGTACGGCTGCGAAGACCCGTAAGACCCAGCTGGTGCCGGACGTATTTGCCTTCTCCGGCCACATTGCCTGCGACGCCGCCTCCCGCTCGGAGATCGTGGTGCCGCTGTTCGGCGCGGACGGACAGGTTGCGGGCGTCCTCGACCTTGACTCGGCAAGCCCGGCGCGCTTTACCGAAGCGGACGCGGAAGGGCTTGAGGCCTTCGCCCGGATCATCGAAAAGGAAGTGTTTGGCCGTGCATGAGCCCGATCCTGCCTGTTTTCCGAAGGACGGCAAAAGCTTCACCGAGGAGGAGCGGAAGGCGCTCGTAAGGAAGGCGCGGCCTGTCTTCCTGGAACGGGTGGCATATTACGCACCGCTCATGAAGGTCACGCCGGGCCGCATCACCGTCCGCACCCAGAAGACCCGCTGGGGGAGCTGCACCAAAGAGGGAAACCTCAACTTCAATGCCCTGCTCCTGCTTGCACCGCCTGAGGCGCTGGACATGGTCGTGGTGCACGAGCTCTGCCATCTGAAATACATGAACCACTCGAAGTACTTTTACTTTGAGTTAAAACGCTTTTACCCGGCGTATAAGGAGCCCCGGGAATGGCTGAAGAAAAACGGCGCCGGACTCATCCGGATGCTGCCGAAAGAAGTGCTCAGGCGCAAGCGCCGCCGCTTCTTTTTCTTCAGATAGGAGGAGGGAAACGATGCGAAACGACCGATCCGCAGCAGCAAAAGGCGCACTCTTCGTCTTTCTGTCCGCGCTTTTCTTCAGTATCGGCGGCCTCTTCATGAAGCTGATCCCCTGGAACGGGCTCGCGATCAACAGCGCGCGGAATGTCTTTTCGGTCCTCGTGCTGGCCGCGTTCTTCCGGATCCGCCGCCATAAGCTCGTCATCAACCGCACCGTACTCATCGGTGCGCTTGCCATCGTGGGGACGAACATCCTCTACAGCCTTGCGAACAAACTGACCACTGCCGGCAACACGATCATCCTGCAGTTCACGGCGCCGATCTGGGTCATGGTCTTCTCGTCGCTTCTGCTGAAGAAGAAGCCGGGACGGCTGGATCTCGTCGCGGCAGCCTTCGTCTTTGCCGGCGTCATCTGCTTTTTCGTCGACAGTCTCTCGTCGGGGCATCTGACCGGCGACCTGCTCGCCCTGCTTTCGGGCATCTTCTACGCGGGCGTCTTCATGATGAACGCGCGGGAGGATTCGGACAGCCTGTCCTCGGTCCTTGTCGGCATGGTGCTGAACGTGCTGACAGGCCTTCCCTTCCTCATCCGGGAGCAGCCGTTTTCGGCGGGGATGGACGTCTGGGGACCGGTCCTCATCCTGGGCTTCTTCCAGTTAGGCCTTGCCTATGTCTTCCTGACGGAAGGCCTCGTGATCACGCCGCCCGTCACCGCGAGCCTCATCAGCGGGATCGAACCGGTGCTGAATCCGCTCCTCGTCGCAGTCTTTTACGGTGAAATGCTGACGCCGCTGTCCCTGGTCGGCGCGGCGATCGTTTTCCTCTCGGTCATCGGCTACAATCTGCTACGGCTGAAACAGGCCGAAGCCGGAACATAGACGGAGGCGCCTTCGGGCGCCTCTTTTCTGCCGGCAGGCATACCCCGTTGACGCGGCGCCCCTGCGGATGATAAAATAAATTGTCAGACACCGGCCCCGTGAAAGAGAGGTATTGCCATGGGACTTCTGGATAAATTACTGAATAAGGCGGCGAAGGCCGTCGGCGAAGCCGTAAAGAAGAGCACGCAGAGCGTCGTGCAGAAGGCGGAGGAAAAGGTCTCGGGCGCCGTCCGGAAAGCGGAGGACAAGATCGCGGACGCGGCGCACGATGCGGCGGAAAAGGCCGCGGAAAAGACGGCGGAGAGCCTCGCGAAGCAAAAAGAGAAGGAAGCCGCGGACAAGGCAGGGGAAGCCGTCACGGAAGGCCCCGCCAGCTTCGAGGAAGCCGTTTCGGCCTGCAGCGCGGCCGGCGCTTCCGCAGACGCGGAAGGCGAAAAGCCCGGCTGGGGTGAAGGCGGCGTGGATGCTTTCTGGGATAAGCTGGACAGCGAATGGCAGGACGATCAGGCGCGGAACGAAGGGTACGTCTGGACCCTCAGCATCGACGACGTCGCCGCGGTGGATGCCATGGGCCTTGCGAAGATGAAGTACGGCCTGAAGCTTTCTTGCTCGCATGTCGGCCCGGAACGGGACGGCGTTTACCGCGGGAGCCTCGCGCTTGCCTACGGCGCGGATCTTTCCGGCCTTGCCGAAATGATCGGCTCGCTCGGCGGCAGGACCTCTGCGAACCGCCTGGCAGGATGGTTCCGAAACGATAAGTTCATCATGAAGCTGTCCCCCTACAGCAAAGAAAAGGAGCAGGGCTTCATCGGCTCGCTCGACCTCGTGATGAACGAAGATCACGAAGCGGTGCCGAAGCCATCGGATCCGTACGCGGATGCGATCGCCGGCCCGATGCTTGCGCAGATGGCTGCCGGCAGCAGGGATTTTGAAAAGGAAAGCGATCCCGAATCGTACTGATTCGACTGGGACTACCACATGACGAGCGGCGACATCGGGTACAGCTATTCCATCTCGGGTGTGATGGGCATGGCGGGCGGCAAGGCGACGCTTGCCGAAGACGGCAGCGGCGTCGAAGCGTCCGGGAAGGCCGTTACTCCCTGGGGCAGCTATTCGGACCGCTACGATAAGGACTACGACGCCCCGTTCCCCTACGTGATCCGGGTCTACGGGAACGGCAGGGCGGTCTTTGAACTGCATTCGCCGGAAGGCGGGCCGGTCACGATCAAATTTTACGGACAGATCGACCGCGTTCCGGTCTCTCAGACGGCGGTCGTCAGATAAGGAGGTGCCGCATGAAAAAGATGATCCGTTTGACGGCAGTGCTGCTGGTCCTTGCGCTGCTTGCAGGAACGGTTTCCGGCTGTACGTTTGGAGAAGAGAAGAAACTGCGGGAGCGAGCACAGGCTCATCTCGGCCGCCTGGCGCATCACGCGGACGTTTCCGATACCTTCACGCTCAGCGATGAAAAGGTGAAGTTTTCGGACAGAACCATGTCTGTCCCGTTCAAGGTCACGTCGAAGACCTATGGCGGGGACTTTACCGTCTGGGTCAGCCGCGGTGAAGAGGATACGGTGACGGATGATTATTACTGCCTCTACCTGCGGCAGGAAGCGAAGGATAAGATCAACGCCCTGATCGAGAAAGCCCTGGGCGGCCTCATGCTCCGGGCATCGGTCAGTTTCGTAAGGACCGTGAACCCGGCACTGTCCCTTCATGCCGCCGGCAGCGTGGAAGAACTGATGAAACTCGCCGGTTCCGAGCCGCTCATCATGGAGGTCGATGCCGTATCCGGAGAAGGATACAACCCGGATGATGAGATGGTCGATGCCATGCTGACCGCGCTGCGGGACGCGGGATACTGGTGCACCTTCTACCCTTACGTGAGCAGTGCGGTCTGGTTCGAGGTCCGTCCGGAAGGCTTCTGGAAGAACCGGCAGACCGGCGCCGACGGCGGTGCGATGATGGAGCGGATAGAATACGTTCCGACGCTCCCCGCCGGGAACTGAATCCGGGCACGAAAAAGGACGGTCCCTCCTTCGGGAGAGACCGTCCTTTTTATTATGCTGACCGGTCTACGGATGCCCGGCGAGCCCCGTGATCAGGAGTTTTATCATGTCGCCGAAGTTTGCGGGCAGTGTCTGGCCGCCGATCTGCAGGGCCTGATAGCCTCCCTCGATCCAGACCCAGAAGATGAGAAAGATGCCGCCGAGCGGCAGGACCGCGTCGATGATCCGGTTCTTATGCGTCCGCGTATAGGAAAAGAGCAGCATGAAGGGGATCATCGGGAGCAGTTCAATGCTGCCGCCGAAGCCGCTGTCTGCCAGGGTGTCCATGAGCGGCGCATAGCCGTTCAGATCCTGCCCGCGGACGGCGAGGATCATGACCGGAATGCCGAAGACAACGAAGATGTCAAGCAGGGCAGTGAGGAAGAATGTTTTGGCCGTGAAGAGGGAAAAACGCAGCGAATTGTAGTTTGTCTGCATGTGTTCCATGAATTCCTCGTGCGTGCGGCCGTGTCTCCGGAAGAGTCGCTCGCGCCGCTTGATGTAGAAGGCAAGGAAGATGAAGACCAGGAAGGTCATGGGCGGTTTCGTGGTCAGGAAAGGCCAGACCATGATCGGAAGGCGCAGCCAGCCGTTGGCAGCCATGATTTTCAGTACGATGCAGCCGATCTCGTATGCGGCAGGAATGACGGCGAGTAAACGCAGGATGATCACGCGCCTGCCCGTAAAGACCCGTTTCGGCCGGCAGTTGACGAGGCACATGAACAGCGAGCAGAGGAACAGGTCGATAAAGATGTTGAAGGCGAGAAATCCCTGCGGCCGGAAGATGGAGATGAGCATGTCCAGATACTGGGGCGCTTCTTCGGGACTCTGGATAAGGAAACCCAGTGAGCCCAGAAGATACCGCTTGATGAAGAAGCAGCAGCCGGCGCCCGTTCCTGCGGCAAAGAACCCGTAGCGCAGCATCTGCCTGACATACCCTTCGCGGCCGTCCAGGATGACGGCAAAGTTTGCGATCAGCAGGAGGGGCAGGGCGAGGGAGGAGAGCGGCCCGAGAACGGCGATCGGGGTATCGTAGACCGCGGCATATTCCGGCTCGAGGCGCTGGTCGAGTTTCATCAGAAGAACGACCTGGGCGAGGGCGAGGCAGATCCAGGCAAGCACGCGGAAGGAGCGGTAGGAGAGCGGCCCGCGGTAGCGGATGTCGTTTTCGGCGCTGCGTGCGAGGATCTTATGCTTTCTGCGGCGCAGTTTCGCGACTTTTTTTACCTTGGCCTTCTTCGGTGGTTTCGGCGCCGGAGCGGACGGTAAGATACCGGTCTCCGGGGCATCCTTCGGCGGAGCCGGAGTCTCTTCGCCGGAAGCCTCTTCCGGAGCTTCTGCAGCTTCTTCGGACACTTCTTCGGCAGCCGCCTCCGGCGCCTGCGGAACTTCCGGAACTGCTTCCGCGGAAGTGCCTTCCGGGCTTTCGGGCGCGCTGCTTCCCGGCGCCCCGGCTTCGGGGCTTTCAGCCGTCAGGGCTTCTATTTTATCGGATGTTTCATCGGGGAACGTCATTGGGGGTCTCCTTGCGGACGGACAGGCAAACAGCCTGAAAATCAGTTTCAGCATAGCATATCCGGCAGAACTTTGATAGTGTTTTCGCCGCGGATATGCTATGATGAAGCTGCCTGAAAGGAAAAACTTTCGGCAGGGAAGGAGAAAGGTTTTGAAATACGATTTTGAAACGCTGCTGGACCGCCGCGGGCATGATGCGATCGCCGTGGATGCGGTCGGGAACCCGCTCTGGAAGGGCTTCGCCCCGACCGCGCCGAAGGAAGGCTTCGACTGCATCCCGATGTGGGTCGCTGACATGAATTTCCCCGTGCCGAAGTCGGTGCAGGAAGCCATGATCCGCCGGATCGAGCACCCGGCTTTCGGTTATTTTTCCCCTTCGGACGAGTATTATCAGGCAATTATCGGTTGGCACGCGCGCCGAAAGGGCGTGAGCGACCTGGACCGCTCCGTGATCGGCTATGAAAACGGCGTGCTCGGCGGCCTGGTCTCGGCCCTCAAGGTTTTTGCGGCGCCCGGCGACAAGGTCCTTCTGCACAGCCCGACCTACATGGGCTTTACCCACAGCGTGGAGGATGCCGGTTTTAAGATCGTCCACAGCCCGCTCGTACGGGACGCGGACGGTGTCTGGCGCATGGATTTTGAGGACATGGAACGGAAGATCCGCGAGCATCACATCCACGCGGCAGTCTTCTGCAATCCCCACAACCCCTGCGGGCGCGTCTGGACGAAAGAAGAGATCACGGAGGCGATGGCTGTCTATGAACGGAATCACGTCGGCGTCATTTCCGACGAGATCTGGTCGGACCTCCTGATCGGCGGTGCGAAATACACCCCTGCGCAGTCGGTGAGCGACTGGGCGAAGACCCACACTGTCGCGCTTTATGCCCCGTCCAAAACCTTCAATCTGGCCGGACTCATCGGCAGCTACCACGTCATTTACGACAAAACGCTCCGCGAGCGCGTGGAGAGCATCAGCAGCAAGGTCCTGTACAATTCCATGAACGTCCTCTCGCAGTATGCCCTGATCGGCGCCTACAGCGCGGAGGGCGAAAGCTGGCTGGACCAGCTCCTGCCGGTGCTGACGGAGAACGTGGATCTGGGCGCAGACTGCGTGCGCGACCGCTTTGACGGCGTTTCGGCCTTCCGCTCCGAGGGCACCTACATGATGTTCCTCGACTGCAGCGGGTGGCTCGCCGCGCACGGCATGACGCCGGGAGAACTCCTGCAGAAGGGCTGGGATCACGGGGTCGGCTGGCAGGACGGCAAACTTTTCCAGGCGCCTGAGTGCATCCGCCTGAACCTTGCATCACCCACGCACCGTATCCGCGAAGCCTTCGAACGGATGGATAAATACATTTTCAACGCCTGATAAAGGAGAACGCGCCATGATCATCGTCAGGAAAATTCAGATCCCGGGACTGGAAACGGCAAAACCGCGGAGGCTCTACATTTATCTTCCGAAGGATTACGAAGCTTCTGACCGCCGCTATCCCGTTCTTTACATGTTCGACGGCCACAACGTCTTCTACAACAGCCACGCGACCTACGGCAAGAGCTGGGGCATGAAGGAATACCTGCAGAAAACGAAGCTGCCGCTGATCGTTGTCGGAATCGAGAGCAACCGGGAGGGAAATCGGCTCTCGGAATACTCGCCCTGGGATTTTTCCCGCCGGGAGGTGGGCTTCGTTCCCGGCCGCGGGCAGGTCACGATGGACTGGATCGTCAAGACCCTCAAGCCGTCGGTCGATAAGGAATTCCGTACGGTCCCTGACCGGGAGCATACCATGATCGCGGGCAGTTCCATGGGCGGGCTCATTACGGTCTACGCCGCGGTCGCATACAATGACGTCTTCTCGCGCGCGGCAGCCCTTTCGCCCTGCTTCTTCCTGCTTCCCCGTGAAACGGCAGCGCTCATAAAGGAAACGGCACCGCTTGCTCAGCCCACCCGCATCTACATGGATTACGGCAGCGCAGAGTGGAACGGAAAGTGCAGCGGGCACTGGGCGGAGATGTTCCGCATGGCGGCGCGCCTTTCCAGAGCCGGCGCGCACACGGCCGCCCGGGTCGTTCCCGGCGCCGTACACAACGAGGCTGCCTGGGAGAAACGCATCCCGGTCTTCATGGATTATCTTTATCCGAAGGACTGAGAAGCACGCCGAGATCATGATCATTAATGCGGAAAACGGAGGGCATTTGCATGTCTGAACAAAAGAAACGCAGAACGGCAGGGTCCGTGATCGCTTCGGTTTTTCTGTCGATCCTGCTGATCGCACCCCTGACACTGGGGATCTTCTGGTGGGAACTGCGGGACATTCTTTCGGAGAAGGGGATCGAATACTGCCTCGACAGCATCGAACTGGACGAGATAAGGCTTTCGGATGCCGGCATCGGCAAAAAAGGAACGCTTCTCGATGAGATGACCGAATCGGTCAACAAGGCATTGGGTTCCGAAGTCGTTGCCCCTTCCGTGCTGAAGGAAAAGATCGAAGCGTCCACGGTCAGATCTTTTATTGCCCGGGAGATCGGAGAGATCCTTGCGGACTTTAAAAAAGGGACAAGCAGCGCAGCCGTCACGGCGGAGGAACTCGCCGCGTTCGTGGAAGAAAACTGGCCGCTGTTTGCCGACCTGATCCCTGCCATGCCGGAGGAAAACCTTGAGGCAGCGGTGGATTCCGTCATCGCCGGAGAGGTAAATGACGAATTTGCGGGGATTTTTCAGGATTTTCTGAAGAAACACGACCCGCCCCAAAAGTATGACGGGATGATCCGGACGTTTCAGGCAACGGGAGCGGTCGAAGAAAAAGACCGGGCTCTTCTGAAGGAATTCCTGGATAAGGAACTGATCCCCGGCCTGTATAAGGACCAGTTCTCGGAAAAAATGGCGGAAGAACTGCCGCGGGAACTGAACACGGCCTACCTTCGCAGTCAGATGAAAGCGGACGAAGCGAAGGCTTTTGATACGGCGTTCTCCCTGCTGCCGGGCGCTGTCCTGCTCGGGATCATTGCCGTCCTGGTCCTGCTGTACTTTGTCGCTGACCGGCACATCCCGGGGGATGCCTTCATTGGGATCGGTGCGCTGCTCCTTACCGTCTGCGGACCTCTGGCCGCATCGGGTGTTCTTCATCCGCTGCAGAGCTTTTTCCGGCAGCACCTTGCGGGGGTCAACTATTTCGCGTATACCCTTTCCGAAACCTTCCTGGAATTCCATCAGACGAGAAATCTGATCGCCGCCGGCGCCGGGCTGGGACTCGTGATCCTGGGCATCGTGCTGAACGGGCTTTCGCGCCGCAGGATTCAGCATCCTGAACAGCCAGTACAGGCGTAAATGGCTGAAAAAACTTCCCTCCGGGGGTAGTATTTTGTTTTTTATCTGTTATAATAGGGCGTCGCGCGGGAAAAACTGCGCAGAAAAGGAAAGATCATCATGAACATGCATATTTTTATCAGCTGCCTCACGATCTTCTGCTGCAGGATCATTGACGTGTCGCTCGGCACGATCCGCACGATCCTCACGGTCAGGGAACGGACGCTCCTGTCATCCATAATCGGTTTTACGGAAGTTTTCATCTGGTACATCGTCGTCAAGGACGCCCTGACCGGTGATGCGCCCGTCCTGCTCACGGCGATCTCTTACGCCGGCGGCTACGCGACCGGGACCTTCGTCGGCGGAAAGCTGGCCGGCGCCCTCGTGAACAGCCAGGTCACCATGCAGGTCGTGACCTCGCACCGGGATCCCGCGATCCTTGCTTATCTTCGCTCCTTCGGCTACGGCCTCACCGTGCTGAACGTGGAAGCCGGCCGCGACGGCGTGGAAAAGCACCTGATCCTCTCCACGATCGACCGCAAGCAGGTCCGGATCTTCCGCGAAAACATCGAGCGGATCGACCCGAAGGCCATGATCATGATCCAGAACACGGTCAGCCGCGTGGGCGGCTACGACCATGCGAAGATCCTGAGCAACGAGGATTACCGCAAGGCTTACGAGATGTATCTCGAAAGAAGGAAAAAGAGCAGATTCGGCCTGCAGCGCTATCTGGTCGCCGAATACGCGAAACAGTTCAAAATGACCAGGGCGGACACGTTCAAGATCATGCTGGCCATGCATGACGACCGTAACGCGGAGGAGAAGAACAAGAGGGCGGCTCAGGTCGCTGCGGAAAGCATGCCGCCGAGAAAAGGAAAATGAACGGCTCATCCGCCGCTGTGCGGCAGAACATCGCAAAAAGGGGAAATGGCAGGGCATATCTTGCGCATTTCCCTTTTTTGTGGCATATTAAAAGAGGAAGGAGAGCAGACATGAAGAAAGAGCACAGGAAGAAAATGATCGCGCCGATCGTCATCGCGGTTTTCTTTGTGGGATACCTCGCGCTGTACATTTATATGCTGTTCTTTGCTGCAGCGGTGACGAAGCCGGTGCTGTTCCTTCTTGCCGTTCCGCTCGCTGCGCTGGGCGTCGGCATGATCTGGGTACTGATCACCCGCATCCGGGAAATCGACAAAGGAGAAGAAGATGATCTTAGCAACTACTGAAACCATTAACGGCAAAAATCTCGAGACCCTCGGCCTTGTCAAGGGCAGCACCATCCAGACGGTCAACGCGTTCCGCGACATCGGCGCCGGTCTGAAGACCCTGGTCGGCGGCGAACTGACGAAATACAACGAGATGATGAACAACGCGCGTGCTCTCGCGACCAAGCGCATGGTCGAAGAAGCCGAAGCGCTCGGTGCCGACGCCATCGTGTGCGTCCGCTATGCTTCTGCTTCCGTGACGCAGGGTGCGGCTGAGGTCATGGCCTACGGCACCGCGGTACAGTTCAGGTAAGAAGAATCATTATTGGAGAAAAAACCGTCCGGCAAACTGATGAGCCTGCTTCTGGTCCTCGCCGCAATGATCTGGGGCGCTGCTTTTGTTGCCCAGAGCGAGGGGACGAAGTATGTTGAGGCCTGCACCTTCGTCTGCACACGATACGTTCTGTCGGCGGCGATCCTGATCCCGCTCGGACTCATCGCGGGGCGGAAGGGCGGAAAAATGCCGCTTCGCCGGGCGGAGTTCAAGCATGTGCTGACAGGCGGCGCGGTCTGCGGCGTATTTCTTGCGCTTGCGAGCCTCTCGCAGCAGGTGGGGATCGAAACGACCACGGCAGGCAAGGCCGGCTTCATCACGGCACTCTACGTCGTGGGCGTGCCGCTCCTCGGCCTCTTTTTCGGGAGGCGTCCGGGTCTTCGGATCTGGTTCTGCGCGCTCCTCGGCGTCATCGGCCTCTACCTCATCAGCGTGAAGGAAGGCCTTTCGATCGGGAAGGGCGACGCCCTGATGATCCTCTGCGCAATCATTTTCTCGTTCCAGATCATGAGCGTGGACCGTTTCTCGAAGGGGACGGACAACCTGCTGCTTCTGGCAGGGCTGCAGTTCCTGACGACGGCAGCGGTCAGCGGCATAGGGATGCTCCTTTTCGAAACGCCCCGCTGGGCGGACATTTCGGCGGCAGGGCTCCCGATCCTCTATGCGGGCGTCATGAGCGGCGCCGTCGGCTACACGCTGCAGATCCTCGGTCAGAAATACACGGATCCCGCGATCGCTTCCCTCATCATGAGCCTGGAGGCGGTCTTTTCGGCGCTGACGGGGTGGATCATCCTGCACGAGAGGATGACGGGGCGCGAGATCATCGGCTGCGCGGTCCTCTTTTCGGCCGTGATCCTGGCCCAGCTGCCTGCGAAAAAGCACGCTGCCGGGACAGAAAAAAGCATTAAAACAAATCGTTTCAATACAGGAGGAAGAACATGAAGGTTTCCGAACTGCCCTACGAACGGGTAACCATTGAAGAAGTAAAGGAAAAACTCCCGCAGCTCGTGGAACGGATCCGCAGCGCGAAAAGCGTGGAGGAGGTCCTCGCCGCACGCGAAGACTACCGGGAGTTCCAGAAGCGTTTCTATACGAACGCCTCGCTCGCTTCCATGCGCTATACCATCAACACGGTGGACGAGTTCTACGTGGCCGAGAACGAATATTACGATGAGATCGGTCCCGAGGCGCAGGCCCTTGCCCAGGAATACGCCAAGGCCATGCTGGAATCGCCGTTCCGCCCCGAACTGGAGAAAAAATTCGGCACCCTGATCTTCAGACAGGCCGAGATCGAACTGAAGAGCATGTCCCCCGCGATCATTGAAGACATGGTCGAGGAAAACAAGGTCGTCATGGAATACAGCAAGCTGATGGCCGGCATGGACTTTGAGTTCCGCGGCGAGACGATGCCCCGTTCCGTCCTCATGGGCTTCGCGAAGTCGGAAGACCGCGCGACCCGGAAGGAATGCTACGAAGCGCTCGGCAGGGGCCTGGCCGCCCACTCCGCCGAACTGGACGACATCTTCGACCGCCTGGTGCACATCCGTGACCGCATGGCGAAAAAGATGGGCTACAAGAACTTCGTCGAGCTCGGCTACTACCGCATGGGCCGTCTGGCCTACGGCGAGGAAGACATCAAGGTCTTCCGCGAAAATATCCTGAAAGACATCGTCCCCGTGGTCGCGAAGCTCCGGCTGGAGAATGCGAAGAAGCTCGGCATCGAAGGCGATTTCATGATCTACGATAACGACGTCGTGATCCCCGGCGGCGATCCGAAGCCCCTCGGCAAAGAAGCCATTTTCAAGGCTGCGAAAGAGATGTACCATGCCATGGGCGAAGAGACCGGCCGCTTCATCGACATGATGATGGAAGCCGAAGCCTTCGACGTCGATTCCCGCAAGAACAAATGGGGCGGCGGCTACTGCACCGGGTTTGAACTGTATAAGCAGCCTTTCATCCTCGCGAACTTCAACGGTACCGCGGGCGACGTGGACGTCATGACCCACGAGGCCGGCCACGCCCTGAACGCCTGGTTCACCTTCGACAACGAGCCGTTTGAGGCCCAGATGGGCATGGAGACGGCGGAGACCCACTCCATGAGCATGGAATTCTTTGCCTGGCCGTACATGGACAAGTTCTTTGGCGACAGGGCGGCGGACTACCGCTTCATGCATGCGCTGGACGCCCTGACCTTCATCCCCTACGGCACCATCGTGGACTACTACCAGCATCTCGTGTACGAGAACCCGGACATGACGCCGGCGGAGCGCAAGGCCTGCTGGAACGAGCTGGAAAAGGAATTCCGTCCGTGGATCAGCACGAAGGGCATCCCGTACATCGAAGAGGGTACGCGCTGGCAGTACCAGATGCACATCTACGAAAGCCCCTTCTACTACATCGACTACGTGCTCGCGCAGACCGCAGCCTTCGAATTCCTGCTGGCTTCGCAGGAGGACTATGCGGACGCCTTCAGGCGCTACATCGCCCTGTCCAAGAAGGGCGGCACAAAGCTGTGGCCGCAGCTTCTTGAAGAAGCCGGCCTTGCTTCGCCGTTCACGCCCGGCGCCCTCGCCGAAGTGGCCGGAAAGGTCGAAAAGCTGCTGGAGAAGATCGCGCCCGCGGACTGAGAAGGGAGGTTTCTGCCATGAGGAAGAAATGGCTGATATTGCTTACGGCCCTCATCTGTTTCTTCCTGTCCGCGTGCGGAAGATCATTGGACATGGAGAAACTCATTTCCGCGCCGGTGAAGGAAGCGGTGATCAGGGCAGGCGGCGAAGAAACCCGCATCAGTGACCTGAAGATGGCGGAGGAGGTGGTGAAAGCGGTCAAAAGCTCCGTTTTCCGGCCGGCTTCGGCATCGGCTTACGATATGCCAGGCGCACTGAACCTGAGTGTTGAAGTCATCACGGAGACGGAGAGCGTGACCGTTACCTATCCGTGCTTCCGCTGGGACGGCCGCGTTTACGATGCCGGTGCGGACAGCGTCAAGCCGTTCTATGCGATTATGAATGCGGCAGCCGCTGCGGAGACTTCTGCAAGGACTGCGGCGGAAGGAGACACGCCTCCGCGCTGTTTCCGCCTCGCGGGAAAAACGTATTATTTCTACGGGAAGAAAGCCGCCTCTGTGCCTGAAGGAAAAGACCCGGAAATCGGCCTCACCGCCTGTACCGGGGAGATCAGAATCATGCCTTCAAGGGACGGTGAAAGCAATTTTGAAGAAGCCGTCGGCGCAAAGTGCGTTCTTGCCGGGGACGAGGTCTTCATTAAGATCGGCAGCGAATGGTACGAAACCGTCAGCGAAGATACGATGAAGAAGATGGCGGAGGAAGCAAGAGAACAGGCATCCCGGGAAGCCGGAAAGGCCGAGTAACCGCCGGAAAACCTCCGGTAAACCGAAAAAACACTGCTTTGCAACTGCCGGTTGCGTAAGTTTACGGTCCGTTTGATAGCCTGCAACGGCGAAAACCGCTATGATGGCGCCGTAAACAAAAGCGCTGCGGACTCAGCGGGATGACGCGTGACCGGCAGGAAAGCAAAGGAGATACACCATGATACTTGCAGACAAAATCATCGAACTCAGAAAAAGAAACGGCTGGTCACAGGAAGAACTTGCCGAAAAGCTGGACGTGAGCCGCCAGTCCATTTCCAAATGGGAAGGCGCGCAGTCGGTCCCGGACATGAACCGCATCCTTGCGCTCTCGCAGATCTTCGGCGTGAGCACGGACGTTCTCTTAAAGGACGAACTGGAGCTTGACGGGGCAGCCGGGCCCGGCCTGCAGGCGGAGGATACCGCCGCGCGGAGCGTCAGCATGGAAGAAGCTTCGGCCTACCTTGACCATAAGAACACGGCGGCAAACCGCATTTCCCTCGGCGTGATGCTCTGCATCCTCTCCCCCGTGCTCCTGATCATCCTTACCGGTGCACAGGAGGCGGGACGCATCGCCCTTACGGAAAATCAGGCGGCCGGCCTCGGCCTTATCGTTCTCTTCCTCCTGATCGGCGCGGCGGTGGCGCTCTTCGTGATCAGCGGCATCCGGCACAGCCGCTTCGAATATCTGGAAGAAGAAATCATTGACACGGCCTACGGCGTATCCGGCATGGCCAGAGAGCGCCGCGAAAGATACCGCTCCGTGAACGCCCGCATGCTGACCGCGGGGATCGTCCTCTGCGTGGTCGCAGCCGTCCCCATCTTCATTGCCGAACTCTTCTTTGAGGAAAATGAGATGGCGGAGATCCTGGCCGTAGGCGTGCTGCTGGTCCTCGTTGCCGTCGGCGTGATGATGATCGTCCGCACCTCGATCATCTGGGGCGGCTTCAAGGCCCTGCTTGAAGAGGACGATTACAGCCGCATCGAGAAGACGGCAGAAAAGAAGATCGCACCGATTGCGTCCGTCTACTGGGCGCTCGTTACCGCCGGCTATCTCGGCTGGAGCTTCCTCACCATGGAATGGCACCGGACCTGGATCGTCTGGCCCATCGCCGGCGCCGCCTTCGGTATCGTCAGCGGCGTCGCAAGAATGATGCGGAGCAAAGGCTGAAACAGGCAGCAGAAGGCACAATGAAAAACGCGGAGGGAAAACCTCCGCGTTTTTTTATGTGGGCAGTTCGTTCGGAACTTATTTCTTCTGCGTATCCAGGCTGTTTCCGAAGACGAAGAAGCGCTGGTAGAGGAATTCGGTAATGAGGTTCAGGATCATGTTGGCAGCGGTCGCGAGGTACTCGTTCCAGCCGAGCTGCATGGTGTAAACGTGCTCCAGCCAGGAGGAGAGAGGCGTAAAGACCAGGTAGTAGGCAGCCACCTTCAGCATGGCGACGGGGACGTTCGCGGCCGACTTGAAGGTGAACTTACGGTTCAGGGTGAAGTTCCAGAGGACCGACAGTACGAGCGCGATCATGTAGCTCAGCCAGTAATCGAGATGCAGGGTCTCGTTCAGGAGGGCGAAGGTGCCCATCTCGATGATCCCCGCGCTGGCGGAAAATAAGACGAACTTGATGACGCGGATGACCTCCGCGTTTTTGCTTTTTGCAGCCGGAACGGTTTCCGGCCCTTCGGCGGGAACGGAGCCGGGGAAAGTGTTTTTGTTTTCCATGATTCACCCTATCGCTAAGACGGCAAGCAGTGCCATCATTTCGTCATGGTCCAGATAGCCCTCGACTTTGTACAGGATCTGGCCGGAAAAACTGAGGATCTGATCGCCGCGGAGGCGCATCAGGATCTCGGAACTGAAGTTTCGGAACAGTTCGCCGTCAAAGCGGTAGACGATCGTCCCGTAAAAATCCCGGACAAGATCCCCTTCGAGTTTGTAGAGGATGGCACCGGTAGGACGCCTGACGTAGTTCCCGTCCAACTCGCAGACGGGCATCCCGCTGAAACTGCGGAAACGTCTGCCGTCGTATTTCAGAACGATTTCTCCGCTGAAAAGCCTGATCGTTGCTGACATGTTTACTCCTTACTCCGCCGCCTGCTCGAACTGCGCGTTGTAGAGCTTCGCGTAGAAGCCGCCTTGCGCCAGCAGTTCCTCGTGCGTGCCCTTCTCGATCACGTCGCCCTCGTTCATGACCAGGATGAGGTCGGCGTTTTTGATCGTGCTCAGGCGGTGCGCGATGATGAAGCAGGTACGGCCCACTGTGAGCCGCTCCATCGTATCCTGGATGATCTGCTCGGTACGGGTATCCACAGAGCTCGTGGCTTCGTCGAGGATGATCATCGGGTTTGCCTGCAGCATGGCGCGGGCGATCGTGAAGAGCTGCTTCTGGCCGGCGGAAATGGTGGTGCTTTCCGAAAGGACGGTATCAAAGCCCTGCGGGAGCGAGTGGATGAAGTGGCTGATGCCGCAGGCCTTCGCGACCCGCTCCAGTTTCTCCTCCGTCACACCCTCGAGGTTGAAGCAGAGGTTCTCGCGGACGGTCCCTTCGAACATCCAGGTATCCTGCAGCACCATCCCGAACATGTCGTGGATGTCCTCGCGGCGCATGTCCTTCGTGGACACGCCGTCGATGAGGATCTGCCCTTCCTTGATCTCATAGAAACGCATGAGGAGGTTCACCATGGTGGTCTTGCCGGCGCCGGTCGGGCCGACGATGGCGACCTTCTGGCCGGGCTTGATGTCGGCACAGAAGTCCTTGATGATGATGCGGTCCGGATGGTCCGGGTAGGCGAAGCGCACGTGGTCGAAGGTGACGGCGCCGACGGGCCGGCCTTCGCGGGCGGGCTTTTCGCTCTCGTCCGAAAGCTCTTCGTTCTCAAGGAAATCGAAGATGCGGGTCGCGGCTGCGGCTACGCTCTGCAGGGCGGTCATACTCTGCGCGATCTGCGAAAGCGGCTGCGTGAACATGCGGGTGTAGAGGATGAAGGAAACGATCACGCCGAACTTGATCTCGCCGCGCAGCACGAGCACCGCGCCGAGCACGCAGACGGTCACGTAGGAGAGGTTCCCGATGACCATCATGACGGGTTGCATGACGCCGGAAATGAACTGGCTCTTCCAGTTGGCGTCGTAGACCGCGTCGTTAAGTGTGCCGAAACGGTCACGGACCTGTCCCTCCGCGCGGGAGGTGCGCATGATCTCGTGACAGGTGTACATTTCCTCGATGTAGCCGTTCAGCGCGCCGAGGTTCTTCTGGCGTGCCACGAAGTGCTTCTGGCTGCGCTTCAGGAGGATCATGGTGATCGCAAAGCCGAGGAAGGTGAGCAGGATCAGGGCGCCGGCCATGCGGATCTCGATGACCAGCATCATCACAAGGCAGCCGACGAACTGGACGAGCGAGCTCAGCATGCCGGGCAGGCTGTTCGCGAGGCCCTGCTGCACCGTCGATACGTCATTCGTGATGCGGCTCAGGATATCGCCCTGCGTATTGCGGGAGAAATACACCATCGGCACGCGGTTGATCTTGGTGTCAAGGTCGCCGCGCATCTGCTTGGAGATGCGGAGGGTCGCTGCGGACATCATGTACTGCTGCAGCATGGAGAGGGCGGCGCTGCCGAGGTAGACGGCAAGGAGGAAGAAGCCCATCCTCGCGATGGCGGCCATGTCGATGCCGGAAATGAGGCCGTCCTTCATGATGTCGGTCATGTGGCCGAGCAGGCGCGGGCCAACGACGGAAAGCACGGTCGCGCCGGCGGCGCAGACCATGGCGAAAACGATGAACGGCAGATATTTTTTCATGTAGCGGAAGGTCTTGCCGAGGGCCGGTCCGATCTTGATGGAATGGTCAAGCGGCCGCATGTCTCTCATGGGGGGCATTGTCCGTCACCTCCTTACATGAGCTCCGCAGCGGAGAGCTGGGAGCGGGCGATCTCCTGATAGACCCGGCAGGTCTTCATGAGTTCGCCGTGGGTGCCGAGACCCACGCATTTGCCTTCGTCAAGGACCAGGATCTGCTCGGCGTTCCGGATGGTGCCGATGCGCTGGGCGACGATGACGCGGATCGTGTCAGCAAAATTCTTCGCAAGCGCGGCGCGGAGGTCCGCGTCGGTACGGTAGTCGAGTGCGGAGAAGGAATCGTCGAAGATGAGGACTTCAGGCGTTCTTGCGAGCGCTCTTGCGATGGAGAGGCGCTGCTTCTGGCCGCCGGAGAGGTTCCTGCCGGCCTGCGCCAGGGTGTAATCCAGCCCGCCTTCGCTCTTGTCCACGAACTCCGCGGCCTGCGCGGTATCCACGGCGGCGCGGATCTGATCTTCGGTGAATTCACCGTTCTTCAGCCCGAAGGAGAGGTTCTCGCGGATGCTGCCGGAGAAGAGGACCGCCTTCTGGGCAATGTAGCCGAGTTTGTTGTAGAGGCCTTCGAAGGAATAATCCTGCACGTTCACACCGTCCAGCAGCACCTCGCCGCCGGTGGCGTCGTAGAAGCGGGTGATGAGGTTGACGAGGCTCGTCTTGCCGCAGCCGGTCGAGCCGATGATCGCGAGGGTCTCACCCTTTTTCACCCTGAAGGAGATATGCTGCAGGGCATCCTCCCCGGCGTCCGGATAGCGGAAGGAAACGTCTTTGAACTCCAGGGTGCCGCTGCCGTCGCCGGCCGTCTCCGTGCCGGGAACGATCCGGGTCTTCGCGTTGAAGACGGCGTTGATACGTTCTGCGGAGACCTGCGCCATCGGGTACATCATGAAGATCATGACGAGCAGGGAGAAGGAAATGACCACGTGGGTCGCATAGGACGAGAAGACCACGACGTTGCTGAAGAAGGTGATGCGCTCTGCGGTATCCGGCATGCCAGTCAGGATCGCGGCGCCGATCCAGTAGATGCAGAGGGACAGCCCGCTCATCGCGAGGCCCATCGACGGCCCCATGACCGCGAAGAGCCGCTGGTTCCGGAGCTGCAGGTCCATCATGTCGGTGTTGACCTTATCGAATTTGTCCTCTTCGTATCTCTCGGCATTGAAGGCGTGGACCACGCCGATGCCGGAAATGTTTTCGCGGGCGACGCGGTTGATGGCGTCGGTCAGCTTCTGAATGATGCGGATGCGCGGAATGACGCGGCTGACGATCAGGAACTGCATCAGGCAGAGGGCGACCACGAAGACCATGGTGACCAGGGACAGTTCCGTGCTGCGGCCGAGGATCTTGATCACGGCCCAGACGGCCATGGTCGGTGCCTTCACGCAGAGGCCGAGGCCGGCGGAGGTGAAGTTCTGCACCTGCATGATGTCGGTGGTCGTGCGCGTGATCAGGGACGGTACGGAAAAGCCCAGCATGTTCTCCTGGTCGAAACCGGTGATATGCAGGAAGAGCTCTTCGCGGAGCGTGCGCGTATAGCCGGCTGCCGTCCGTGCGGACAGATAGCCGGAGGCAACCGTAAGCATCGCACTGATCGCAACGATCAGCAGCATCTCGAGACCGATGTTAAGGATCGCGGAAACGTCCTCGGCGCCGGCCTGGATGAGCAGCGTCAGCGAGCTCATGTAGTCGGGCAGCTTCAGTTCGAAATAGGAACCGGCTGTCACCACGAGCATGCAGAGAACGGCGGTAATGACCTGCGGCCTCTTCATGCGCTTGATGAGAGAGATCATGGGAAGAATCTCCTTTCGTAACGTTATTACTATAGAAAAAAAGGTGCGGAGCGTCAAGTGAAGAAATGAGAAAGCTGTGTTATAATGCACTCATGGAAATGATGAATGAAACGCTGCGGCACCTGAATGACCTGTACCGCCGGGCAGAAAAACAGAATTCATATGTGTACTCGGGTTTTCTCAGCCCCGCCGAGCAGGCAGCCTTCCTGGCTGCGCCGCCGCGGGGCATCGTCGCGTATGCCTTCGAGGGCGGTGCGCCGGCTGCGGAAAGACGGATCCTCATCTTCGGGAGCGAAAACGACTTCGGTTATCCGCCCGAACCGCCGATCGCCGTGCTGGCGGTCAGGCCGGCTTCGGCGAAGTTCGCGGAAACGCTGAGCCACCGGGACTATCTGGGAGCGATCCTTGGCCTGGGCATCGAACGGGAGCTCGTCGGGGACATCATCGTCCGGGAAAAGAGCGCGTACGTCCTCTGCCTGGAGCAGATCGCGGACTACATCTGCACGAATCTGACTGAGGTGCGGCGGACGGCGGTCCGGGTGACGGCCGAGACGGGGCCGGTCCCGGAACTTGCGCCGGTCCTAAAGGAAGAGCAGCTGAACGTCGCCTCGGAGCGGTTCGACGCAGTCGTCGCAGCTTTTTGCGGCCTTGCCCGCGGTAAGGCAGAGGAACTCTTCGCCGCCGAGCGGGTCTTCGTGAACAGCCTGCCTGAAAAGCGCGGGGACAGGCGGCTTAAGGAAGGCGACGTTTTCTCGGTCCGCGGTTTCGGCAAGGGCATCTACGGCGGCATCGCGAAGGAGACAAAAAAAGGACGGTACTACGTGACCGTTCAGCGCTATGAATGAAGGAGGAAGCGTGAAGAAGCGGATCGGCAAAACAAGAATATTCTGCGCGGCAGTGCTGGCGTTTCTCTGCGTCCTCGGCGCCTGCGGGAAAAGCGGACCTGCGCCGAAAAGTACGCCTGCCCAGGCAAGCTCTTCTGCGGCTGAGACCGCCGGCGGGACCACCGCTGCCGGCAGCGCGCAGAGCACGGAACAGCCTGCTGCGAGTACGGAGGCCCTTCCCGCAGACAGCGAAGCGGTCCCCGGCACCGCGGAGCCTGGGCCTGAAAGCGCGGCGCACGTTCCCGCAAGCATGGACATCACCCTGGTCTCCCTGAACATCAAGCACGGGGCGGAAGGGCTGGAAACGATTGCCGCGGCGATCCGGGAACTGTCTCCGGACATCGTCGGCCTGCAGGAGGTGGACGTCTTCTGCGAGCGCTCCGGATACGCGGACGAGGTGACGGAGCTTGCACGGCTTGCGGGCTACCCCTACCATGCTTTCGCGCGGGCCATTCCGCTCGGCAGCGGTGAGTACGGCACGGCTCTGCTGTCGCGCTTCCCCATCGAAACCTTTGACGTCACGCCGCTTGATTCCGGCTACGGCGAACCGCGCGCCCTGGGACACGCAGTCATTGACGCCGAAGGCATAAGACTTGACGTCTTCGTCACGCACCTTTCCTTCGAGGACCGGGACGTCCGCATCGGGCAGCTGAAGACCATCGCAGGGAGACTGAAGGAATGCAGCCGCTACATCCTTCTCGGAGACCTGAACACTTTTGTCATCGAGGATGTCGCCTATCTGAATGCCGCATACTGCGTCAACCGTCCGGAAAGGCGCTACCAGACCTTCCAGTACCGCAATTCTTCACCGGACAATATCGCGGTCAGCGAAGGCTTTACGGAACTTTCCAGCGGCGCTTCAGATGCGAAATGTTCCGACCACAAGCTCCTCTGGGCGGTCTTCCGGCTGGAAGGGGAATGAGGAAACAGGCGGAGCCGCGGGAAATGCCGATGCCAAACAACTGCTTTCCGCAGTTGTTTTTTCTTTCCGGAACGTGTACACTGATACCGTATTTTCATTACTTTACTGAGATATGAGGCATGACATGCAGGATTTTAAGGGAAGCAGAGACTACGTCGCGTCGGATGAACTGATGCGGAGCGTGAATATCGCAGTGGCGCTGGAGAAGCCGCTGCTCATCAAGGGCGAACCGGGCACCGGCAAGACGGTCCTTGCGCAGGCAGTCGCAGACAGCCTGGGGAAGGAACTGATCATCTGGAACATCAAGTCGACGACCAAGGCGCAGGACGGCCTGTACGTTTACGATACCGTGCAGCGACTCTACGACAGCCAGTTCGGGACCGCGGGCGTGGATGATATCCGCCGCTACATCAAGCTCGGCAAACTCGGCGAGGCCTTCAGCCGCGACGAGCAGGCCGTGCTGCTGATCGACGAGATCGACAAGGCCGACCTCGAGTTTCCGAATGACCTGCTGTGGGAGCTTGACCGCATGGAGTTTTACATCCCGGAGACCGGCGATACGGTCAGGGCAAAACAGCGTCCCATCGTGATCATCACCTCGAATGCGGAAAAGGAACTGCCGGACGCCTTCCTGCGCCGCTGCATTTTCCACTACATCGCCTTCCCGGATGCCGCGACCATGGAACGCATCGTACGCGTGCATTTTGATAAACTGGACGACCGGCTCCTGCACGAGGTGCTGGTGACCTTTTACGCGATCAGAGAGCTCCGCGGCCTCCAGAAAAAACCTTCGACGAGCGAGGTCCTGGACTGGCTGCAGGCGCTGCAGATCGGCGGCGTCGATCCCGCGAAGATCTCCAAGACCGTGCCTTTTGCCGGCGTGCTGCTCAAGAAAAATGAGGACATGGCGGTCCTCAACCAGACGCTGAGAAGCCGCGGGAGGATCTGATGTTTACGGCCTTTTTCTATCTTTTAAAGGATAAAGGCCTTCCGGTAAGCCTGAACGAGTGGATGACGCTCATGGAAGGCCTCGACAGAGGCCTCGAGCACGCTTCGCTCACGGGCTTTTATTACCTTGCCCGTGCGGTCCTGGTGAAGACGGAGGCGGACTACGACCGCTTCGACCAGGCCTTCCTGCAGTATTTCAAGGGGATCGAGACGGTCGAAGAACTGCCGCAGGAACTCCTGGACTGGCTGTCGGACCCTGCGCCGCAGGCGGACTACGACAAGGACGAAGTCGACCGCAGGATGGCGGAACTGGAACTCGAGGACTTAAAACGCATGCTCGAGGAGCGACTGGCCGAGCAGCATGAGCGCCACGACGGCGGAAACAGATGGATCGGGACGGGAGGCACCTCGCCCTTCGGCCACTCGGGCTACAACCCGAAGGGGATCCGCATCGGCGGACCGGGAAGAAACCGCAGCGCCATCCAGATCGCGGGGGAGCGGAATTTCCGCGATTTCCGCGAGGACAATACGCTGGATCTCCGACAGTTCCAGATCGCGCTCCGGCGCCTTCGGCAGTTTTCGGCGCTGGACGACGGGCCGAAGGATGTGCTGGACGTGGATGAGACCATTAAGGAGACCTCGGACAATGCCGGGCAGCTGTCGCTCGTCTTTACGCGGGAGCGCAGGAACATGGTCAAGCTCCTGCTGCTCTTCGATTCGGGCGGCTCCATGTGGCCTTACTCGACGCTCTGCACGACGCTCTTCCAGGCCGTGAGCAAGGCAAACCATTTCAAGGACCTGAAGGTCTACTATTTCCACAACTGTTTCTACGACAAGCTTTATACGACGCCGGGCTGCTACGAATCGCATTCGATCGATACCGAATGGGTGCTGAAGAATCTCGGCAGCGACTACAAGGTGATCATCGTGGGCGATGCGTCCATGGCGCCGTCGGAGCTTCTGTCGCGCGGCGGAAACATCTATTACTGGTACGGGAGCAGCAACGAGCCCGGGATCACCTGGATCAGGCGCTTTAAGGACCGCTACAAGAAGATCGCGTGGCTGAACCCCCTAAGCCCCTGGAGCTGGGAACACGGCTACGGGAGCGAGACGATCGATTACATCCGCAGGGAACTGCCGATGTACCAGCTGACCGTCGAAGGGCTCGAACAGGCGACGAAAGCATTGGTGAAAGCAAGATAACGGATAATAAGGAGGAACATCATGGATTGCATTTTCTGCAGGATCGCAAACGGGGAGATCCCGTCGGCAACGGTATACGAAGACGATCTGGTTCGGGTCATCCTGGATCTCGGCCCGGCGGCGCAGGGCCACGCCCTGGTGCTGCCGAAGGAACATTTTAAGGGTTCGGCGGAGGCGCCGGAAGCCTTGCTCGGCCACGTCATGGCGGTCGGCGCGCGCATCGGCGAAGCCCAGATGAAAGCCTTCGGTGCGGACGGCTTCAACCTGATCCAGAACAACGGGGAAGCCGCCGGACAGTCGGTCTTCCATCTGCATCTGCACGTCATTCCGCGAAAAGAAGGCGACGGCGCCGTCGGTCTCTGGAAGCCCGGAAAGACCACGCCGGAAGAGATGAACGAGACTGCGGAAGCCATCCGGAAGGAACTCCTCTGACCTTCTTTGCTTGTCAAAAACTTAACTTTTGAAACGGGGCTCCGCTTTATTGACAAGGTAATTCTGCACAGGTATATTTAAATCAGATCGGAAACCGCAAAGCCTTGCAGACCGGTCGTCCTTGCGCGGAAACGCGTCATCTGCTGCGCATGATTTCTGAACATTTCGTTTCCAAAAAAACCAGAGGAGAAACAACATGGCAATCAATGTAGGCATCAACGGTTTCGGCCGTATCGGCCGTATCGCGCTCCGCAGCATGATCGAGCGCGGCAGTCACAGTTACCGCATCTGCGGCATCAACCTTCGCAACGCAGACCTCGACTTCATGGTCTATCAGGTCAAATACGACTCCGTTTTCCGTACCTTCATGGGCAACGTGGAACACGACGGCAGGAACCTGATCGTCAACGGTCAGAAGATCCGCGTGTACAGTTATGACAAGGCCGAAGAAATCCCGTGGGATGACTGCTACGCCGAATACATCATCGAATCGACCGGAGCCTTCCTGACGACCGAATCGGCTTCCGCGCACCTGAACAACGGCGCGAAGAAGGTCATTCTTTCTGCTCCGGCCAAGGACAAGGTCACCCCGACCTTCGTCATGGGCGTCAACAACGAGACCTATAAAACGGATATGGACATTGTTTCGAATGCGTCCTGCACCACCAACTGCCTGGCCCCGATGGTCAAGGTCATCCACGACAGGTTCGGCATCGAAGAAGGCCTGATGAGCACCATCCACGCCGCGACGGCGAAGCAGAAACCCGTCGACTCCCGCGGCGGCAGAGACTGGCGCACCGGCCGAAGCGTTCTCGGCAACATCATTCCGTCCACTACGGGCGCCGCGAAGGCCGTGGGCCTCGTCATTCCCGATCTGAACGGCAAGCTGACCGGTATGAGCTTCCGTGTCCCGACCGCCGACGTTTCCGTGGTCGACCTGACCGCGAAGCTGAAGACGAAGACCACTTACGAAGAGATCTGCAAGGCCATGGAAGATGCGGCCAAGAGCAACATGAAGGGCATCATCGCCTGCACGAAGGACCCGGTCGTCTCCACCGACCTGACGGGCTTCCCGCAGACCTGCATCTTCGACGAGAAGGCTGGCATCATGCTGGGCGACGACTTCGTGAAACTGATCGCCTGGTACGACAATGAGTGGGGCTATACCAACAAGCTGATCGATCTGATGCGGTATATGTACGCCGTGGATCACTCCACCGAGATCTTCACCGACGAACGCAGCGGCATCTCGCCGAGATAGAAACAAATGAAAAAGCAGAGCCGGACCTGAGCGTCCGGCTCTGCTTTTGTGTTGTATGTGCTTTACATTTCGTCAGATTCTTTCTTCCTGTCCGGGCGTTCGTGGTTCTTCTCCCGTATCACCTGCGCGATCGTGTCGCAGATCGTGGAGATCGCGTTCGCCTGCGGGCTTGCCGACATGGCGGCGACATAGGGCGAGGGATCCGCGTGCAGCGTGCGGACGGCTTCGGTGAGGATCTCCGGCGTCAGGCCTTCCTGGGAGAGCACCATGCTGTAGCCGTGCTTTTTGAAGGACTCCGCGTTCAGGACCTGGTCGCCTCTTGAGGCGGAGGTCCAGAGCGGGATCAGGATATTGGGCTTCTTCAGGGCAACGAATTCGAAGATCGCGTTCGCGCCGGCGCGGGAGACCACAAGGTCGGCAGCAGCAAAGAGATCCGGCAGCTCCCGGCTGATGTATTCGAACTGCCTGTAGCCGTCGGCTTTCACGTTTTCGTCGCCCTTGCCCTTTCCGACCAGATGGACGACATTGAAATCCTTCAGCAGTTCCGGCAGGGCTTTCCAGACGGCCTCGTTGACGGCGACTGCGCCGAGGCTTCCGCCGACCACCATGAGAAGGGGCTTCGCGTCATCGAATCCGAGGAAATCCAGACCGGCCTGCTTATTGCCGGTGAAAAGCTCCGCGCGGACCGGGCAGCCGCTGACGAGGGACCGGCCTTCCGGCAGGTACTGCAGCGTTTCCGGGAAGTTGCAGAGCACGCGGTCGGCTGAGGAAAAGCAGAGCTTGTTGGCGAGGCCCGGGGTGAGGTCCGCTTCGTGGATCACGCAGGGGATGCCCATACGGTGCGCCGCCCAGACGACGGGCGCGCCGACAAAGCCGCCCTTGGAAAAGACGGCCGCAGGCTTTATCTTTTTCAGCGCGCGGGCTGCCTGATTTGCGCCCTTCAGCACCCGGCCGGGATCGGTCAGGTTCTTCAGGCTGAAATAGCGGCGGAGCTTCCCGGTGGCGATGCCGGTGTAGGGAAGTTCGGCCTGCTCCGCAAGCGTTTTCTCGATCCCGTCGTAGGAACCGATATAGTGGATGTCGTAGCCGCGCTTTTTCAGCTCGGGCACGAGCGCGAGATTCGGGGTCACATGTCCGGCGCTTCCGCCGCCGGTAAGTACGATCACAGGCATGGATTTCTGGCCTTTCTGAGGAGCGCCGGTCACCGGCGCCGCGGTCATCATACCATATGTTTTTCGCCGCGTCAAAGAAGAAAAGCATTGAAAGATGCGCCGGCTTTGGGTAAAATGAAAATGGCTCCGCAGCCGCGCCATTACCGCGGAGACAAGGATAACGATGAACCGGGAAGAACTGAGACGGAAGATCCGCAGTAAGCAGCGAAAAAGAGCGGCAAAGCAGAGAAAGAAACGCTTCCTTACCTGGATGCTGATCGGCGCTCTGTTTGCGGCCGCGGCTTTCGCCCTCTTTGTCGCGCGTGAAAAAGGCCTGATCAGCCTTCCCTGGGACGGACCCGCGCCGGAGATGATCGTTTCCGAGGCGCCGGCGGACGGCGTCCGGGCCGTGATCAGCGTGATCGACGTCGGCCAGGGCAGTGCCGTGCTCATCCAAAGCGGCGGCGAAGCCATGCTGGTGGACGGCGGCGGACGGGAGCATTCCTCCAAAACGGTCGCGTATCTGAATGAACGGGGCGTCACAAAACTGAAGTACATCGTCGCGACACACTACGATACGGACCATCTGTACGGGGCGGTCGGCGCCCTCGAGGCTTTCGGGGCGGAAACGGTCCTGGTCCCGGACTATGAAGAGGAAAGCTACGTGTACGAGAGCTTCCGGCAGCACCTCGAGAGCAGGAATCCTGCGGTGCTCCACCCTTCGCCGGGCGACAGTTTTGAACTTGGATACTGCCGCTTTACGGTGCTTGCGCCGTGCGGCAGCGGGTACGAGGAGGAAAATGACTATTCGATCGCGCTGCGCCTTACGGACGGCGTGCATTCGCTGCTTGTAACCGGTGATGCGGAAGCCGTGAGCGAGGCGGAGATGGCGCTGAACAATAAGGGAGACCGCCGCCTTGCCTCCGACGTCTACATCGTGGGGCACCACGGGAGCGCTTCGTCCTCCGGGGCGGCGTTCCTGGCCGCGGTGAGGCCCTCGTTTGCCGTCATCAGCTGCGGCGCGGGCAACGATTACGGCCACCCGAAAGCGGCGGTCATGAGCCGCCTCAGGCTCGCCGGCTGCAGCATCTATCGGACTGACAAACAGGGCGATATCGTCTTTCGATTTACCGATGACGGGATCCTTTTTGAACAGGAACCCACAAACGACTACACCCCCGGATAGGGGAAAGGAGAAAAAATGATCAGACTGGAAGAGAAAAATGCGAAGAGTTTCCTCGGCGAAGCGGCCTGGGAAAAGGCTGTGAAGGACGCGCAGGCGGCTGCGGAAGTCCTCAAGGGCAGACAGGGCGCGGGGAACGATTTCCTCGGCTGGATCGACCTGCCGGTGGACTATGACAAGGAGGAATTTGCCCGCATTGAGAAGGCGGCGGCAAAGATCCGCGAGGACAGCGATGTCCTGGTGGTCGTCGGCATCGGCGGCTCGTATCTGGGCGCCCGCGCTGCGGTCGAACTCCTCAGCCATCCCTTTGCCGGAGCGTTATCTGCGGCGAAACGCGGCGGCCCGCAGATCGTCTTTGCCGGCAACCAGTTAAGCAGCGCCTACCTGAACGGACTTACGGATCTGCTCGAAGGCAAGCGTTTTTCCATCAACGTCATCTCCAAGTCCGGGACGACGACCGAGCCTGCGGTGGCTTTCCGTCTGCTGAAGGGGCTGCTGGAGAAGGAGGCGCTCTGAAGACGCTCGCGGACAGCGAAGGTTACGAGACCTTCGTGGTACCGGACGACGTCGGCGGCCGTTACTCCGTGCTGACGGCGGTGGGACTCCTTCCGATCGCGGCGGCCGGGATCGACATCAAGGCTCTGATGGACGGCGCTGCCGCTGAGAGAGAACGCCTCATGAACGCGCCGTTCGAAGAAAACGACGCCCTGCGCTACGCGGCCATACGGAACGCCCTCTACCGCGAAGGCAAGAAGGTCGAGATCCTCGCGAACTACGAACCCGGCCTGCACTACGTGGGCGAATGGTGGAAGCAGCTCTACGGCGAGAGCGAAGGCAAGGACGGAAAGGGCATCTTCCCGGCGGCCGTCGACCTCACGACCGACCTGCATTCCATGGGCCAGTTCATCCAGGAAGGCGAGCGGATCCTCATGGAGACCGTGATCGCGGTGGATGATGCCGGCAAAGAGGTGCTGATGACAAAAGAAGAAAGCGACCTGGACGGCCTCAATTACCTGGCCGGCAGGACGCTCGATTTCGTGAATAAGAGTGCGATGAAGGGAACGATGCTCGCGCATACCGATGGCGGCGTGCCCGTGAACATGCTGCACATGGATGCGCTGACCGAGAAGGCACTCGGCGAACTGTTCTATTTCTTCGAATACGCCTGCGGCGTTTCCGGCTACATGCTGGAGGTCAACCCCTTCAACCAGCCCGGCGTCGAAAGCTACAAGAAGAACATGTTCGCGCTGCTTGGCAAGCCCGGCTACGAAGAACGCCGCGAAGAACTGCTGAAGAGGCTGTAAGAAGTGCGGCGGCCCGGGCAGACCTTTCGGCAGACTGACTGACCGCCCGGAGCGGCACGCTATGCGCAAGATGCGTGCCTCCGCTCCGGCATCCTCGTGAGTCGCAGGAATGCCTGATGCATTCCCGCTCCGCACTCGGCGAAAACCGCAGGCAGGGAACCCTCGGTTTTCGTCCGGCTCCGGCACCATATTGCGCATGTGCCGCTTGCCGGCCGGTCAAATGTCTGCCTCAATGCTCTCCCGGGCTGCCGCACTTTTTACGGCAGGTCATCCTCGATGATCTGTATTTCCAGATAGTCGAAAGGGATCTGCTCGATGAAGGAGTCCTGACGGAAGCGCGTTTTCGCGATCCGCTGGAATTCGCGGATGTTCACGTCCAGCCAGGTCGGCACCGCAAGATCGAACTCCGTGCAGATGAGGCGCAGTCCCTCAAACACCTTGAGCGTGCGCCGTTCCGGACCGTTCAGTTCCACGACGGTATCCCGGAGCAGGTGGTTTTCACGGAAGATCTTTCCCCAGATTCGCATCATTTGTCTCCTTAACAGCGGTGATGCCATCAGTATAAAGAAAAAAACAAAGAAACACAAGTCTGTTTTGCCTTGCGCTTTTCGGCGCCTGTGCTACAATAAAAGAAGACCAATAAACAGGAGGGTAAATTATGCCTTTAGTCACCTCGGCTGAAATGTTTGCCAAAGCTTACGACGGCGGTTACGCCATCGGCGCCTTCAACGTCAACAACATGGAGATCATCCAGGGTATCGTGGAAGCGGGCCGCGAGAACAACGCGCCCCTGATCCTTCAGGTCTCCAAGGGCGCCCGCGCCTATGCGAACCCCATTTACTTAAAGAAACTGGTCGAAGCGGCCGTGGAAGACAGCGGTCTTCCGATCTGCCTGCACCTCGATCACGGCGATTCCTTCGAGACCTGCAAGAGCTGCGTGGACGGCGGCTTCACCTCCGTCATGATCGACGCCTCCGGCAAGCCCTTTGAAGAAAACATCGCCATCACGCAGGAAGTGGTGAAATACGCGCACGATCACGGCGTGGTCGTCGAAGCCGAACTCGGCACGCTGGCCGGCATCGAAGACGAAGTCAGCCATGCCGAAGGTTCCTACACCCGTCCCGAGGACGTGCAGGAATTCGTGGAACGCACCGGCTGCGACTCCCTCGCGATCGCCATTGGCACCAGCCACGGCGCCTACAAGTTCAAACCCGAACAGTGCACCCGCGACGAGAACGGCATCCTGCAGCCGCCGCCCCTGCGCTTTGACATTCTGGAAGATGTTGCGAAGCGTCTGCCCGGCTTCCCGATCGTTCTGCACGGCTCGAGCTCCGTTCCGCAGGAATTCGTGAAGATCATCAACACCTACGGCGGCGCCATGCCTGACGCGGTCGGCGTTCCGGAAGACCAGCTGCGCAAGGCGGCTTCGATGGCGGTCTGCAAGATCAACATCGACTCCGACATCCGTCTGGCCATGACCGCGACCATCCGCAAGTACTTTGCGGAGCATCCGGCCGATTTCGACCCGAGACAGTACCTGAAACCTGCCCGCGCGGCCGTGAAGGCCATGGTTGCCCACAAGCTGGTCAACGTTCTGGGCTGCAACGGCAAGGCCTGACCGTCCCGGAAAAACGGGGCCGCCTGAGCTGCGAAAGCAGTTTACAAGCGGCCCCGCTTCGTGTTATACTATCTGCACGTTTTTTTATTTCCAAGGAGAAACACCTCTATGAAGTATGTCATGAAAGGCGGGATACCCCTCGTGGGGGAGGTGACCGTCAGCGGAGCCAAGAATGCCGCCCTCGGCGTTCTCACGGCTGCCATCATGGCTGATGAGACCGTTACCGTCGAGAATCTTCCGGACGTCATGGACATCAAGGTCCTGCTGTCCGCTTTTGAAGAGATCGGCGTGGCGGTCGAACGTCCTTCGCGGCACAAGGCCCGCCTCAACGGAGCGAACATCTTTTCCGCCTGTGCCGACAGCGACAACATGAAGAAGATCCGCGCCAGCTACTATCTGCTCGGCGCTTTGCTCGGTAAATATCACCATGCCGAAGTGGCCCTGCCCGGCGGCTGCAACATCGGGACCCGCCCGATCGACCAGCACCTGAAGGGCTTCCGTCTGCTGGGCGCAGACGTTTCCATGAAGGACGGCAAGGTCATTCTGGATGCCCGCGAACTGCACGGGGCGCATATCTATCTGGACATGGCGTCCGTCGGCGCGACCATCAACCTGATGCTGGCGGCGGCAATGGCGAAGGGCAATACGATCATTGAAAATGCGGCGAAGGAGCCGCATATCGTTGACGTGGCCAACATGCTCAACAGCATGGGGGCTTCCATCAAGGGCGCCGGCATGGACGTCATCCGCATCAAGGGCGTCGACCGCCTGCACGGCAGCGAGTACATGATCATCCCCGACCAGATCGAGGCCGGCACCTTCATGATGGCGGCGGCGATCACCCGCGGCGACATCCTGGTCCGCAACATCATCCCGCAGCACATGGACGCCATTTCCGCGAAGCTCATCGAAATGGGCTGCGAAGTGACGGAACTGGGCAGCGCGATCCGCGTGACCGGCAAGCCGAATTTCTATGCCTGCAACGTGAAAACGCTGCCGTATCCGGGCTTCCCGACCGACATGCAGCCGCTCATGGGCGTGTGCCTGTCGCTCGCCGAGGGCACCGGGATCATTACCGAGAGCATTTACGAGAACCGCTTCAAATACGTGGATGAGCTGGCCAAGATGGGCGTCGACGCGGAAGTGCGCGGCACCGTGGCCGTGTTCAAGGGCAGCGGGATCCTGCGCGGCGCGGAAGTGAACGCCCCCGACCTTCGGGCCGGCGCGGCGCTTGTGCTGGCAGGTCTTGCGGCGGACGGCTACTCCGTCGTGAACAACATCGAATACGTTCTGCGCGGTTACGAAGATTTTGACGGAAAGCTCAGGGAACTCGGTGCGGAGATCGCCGTGGCCGAGGACGACCGGGACATTCATAAATTCAAGATGAGAGTTGGATAAGATGGAAAAACGCCTCTTTACTTCAGAGTCAGTAACAGAAGGGCATCCGGATAAAATGTGCGATCAGATCGCTGACGCCATTCTGGATGCCCTTCTGGAGCAGGATCCCATGAGCCGGGTCGCATGTGAGACCTTCACGAGCACCGGCTTTGTTGTTGTCATGGGTGAGATTACCACCAAGGCATACGTGGACATTCCGCAGGTCGTGCGGAAGGTCGTTCTGGACATCGGCTACGACCGCTCCGACTACGGCTTCGACGGCAATACCTGCGGGGTCTTCACCGCGATCAACGAGCAGTCGCCGGACATTGCCATGGGCGTGGACCGTGCGCTGGAAGCCCGCGGCGAGAATGCCATGAACGATGAGGAACTGGACCGCATCGGCGCCGGCGACCAGGGCATGATGTTCGGCTACGCGACGAACGAGACGCCCGAATACATGCCTTACCCGATCGCGATGGCCCACCGCCTGGCGAGACGCCTCACCGAGGTCAGGAAGAACGGAACGCTTCCGTACCTCCGCCCTGACGGCAAGACCCAGGTCACCGTGGAATACGACGAGGAAGAAAGGCCTGCCCGCATCACGAACGTCATCGTGAGCGCGCAGCACGACCCGGACGTGACGCAGGAACAGATCCGCGCGGACATCCTGAAGCACGTGATCGGCGCGGTGGTCCCGGCGGAGATGGTGGACGATGAGACCACCTACCTCATCAACCCGACCGGACGCTTCGTCATCGGCGGACCGCAGGGCGATACCGGCCTCACCGGCCGCAAGATCATCGTCGATACCTACGGCGGCTATGCGCATCACGGCGGCGGCGCCTTCTCGGGCAAGGATCCGACCAAGGTCGACCGCTCGGCATCCTATGCGGTGCGCTACGCGGCGAAGAACCTTGTCGCGGCAGGCCTCGCAGACAAATGCGAGATCGAAGTCGCCTACGCCATCGGCGTGGCCCGGCCGACCTCGATCCAGGTCGATACCTTCGGCACCGGAAAGCTTCCCGAGAGGGAACTTGCGGAGATCGTCCGGAAGGAATTTGACCTTCGCCCGGCCGGCATCATTAAGATGCTCGACCTTCGCCGTCCCATTTACCGGGCGACGACGAACTACGGACATTTCGGCCGCACGGACGCGGACTTTCCCTGGGAACGCCTGGATAAAGCCGACGCGCTGCGCGCCTATCTGAAATAACAGGGGGAAACAGCCATGATGCAGATGAGGACTCATACCTGCGGGGAACTGCGGATGGAACACGTCGGACAGACTGTTACGCTGTCCGGCTTCATGGAAAACGTCCGCATGGTCGGCGGCAGCCTTGCCTTCGTGATCCTGCGTGACTTCTACGGCACGACCCAGCTGGTCGCGGAGTCCCCGGAGATCCTCGAGGTCTTCAAGGGCATGAACAAGGAAACGACGATCCAGGTGACGGGTAAGGTGCGCGAGCGCTCCAGCAAGAACCCGAAGCTTCCGACCGGCGACATCGAAGTGGTGCCGGACGAAGTGAAGATCCTCGGCAAGTGCCGCTACAACGCCCTGCCCTTCGAGATCAACCGGAGCCGCGAGGCCGATGAGACCCAGCGCCTGAAATACCGCTTCCTTGACCTTCGGAACCCCGCGGTCAAGAAGAACATCATCCTGAGGACCCAGGTCATCGCCGCCATGCGCAAGGCCATGATGGAGCATGATTTCCTGGAGATCACGACCCCCATCCTGACGGCCTCGTCGCCTGAAGGCGCGCGCGACTACCTGGTTCCCGCGAGAAAGCATCCGGGCAAGTTCTATGCCCTGCCGCAGGCGCCGCAGCAGTTCAAGCAGCTGCTGATGACCGCCGGCTTCGACCGCTATTTCCAGATCGCGCCCTGCTTCCGCGACGAAGACGCGCGCGGCGACCGTTCGCCGGGCGAATTCTACCAGCTCGACATGGAGATGGCCTTCGCGACGCAGGAGGACGTTTTCGCCGTGATCGAGGACGTGCTGCCGCCGATCTTCGCGAAATACGGCACTTACAACGTGGCGACGAAGCCGCCGTTCAGACGCATCAGCTACAATGACGCGCTGGCGGTCTACGGCTCCGACAAACCGGACCTCCGCATCGACCTGACCGGAAAGGATATCAGCGATCTCTTCGCGGATACCGAGTTTGAACCGCTTAAAGGACAGACCGTAAAGGCCGTCCCGATCAGTCACTGCAGCCTGACCCGCAAGCAGATCGAAAAGCTCCTTGCCGATTGCGAAGTACAGAGCGGCTCCAAGGGCTACTGGTTCAAGGTGGAAGAGGAAGGCCTTGCCGGCGGCATCGCGAAGTTTGCGAACCCGGTAAAGGAAGCCCTCACCGAGCGCCTGGGCCTCGAACCCGGCATGCTGGTCGTTGTCGCGGCCGGCGAGCTCGCGACCAAGTCTATGGGCGTCATGATCAAGACCTTCGGCGCGAACTGCGAAGGCCACATGGATAAGGAACGCTACGAGTTCTGCTGGATCGTGGACTTCCCGATGTATGAGATCGGCGAGGAAAGCGGCGAACTGGAATTCTGCCACAACCCCTTCTCCATGCCGGCGGGCGGACTGGACGTCCTGCTTGCCGCGGAGCGCGGCGAGATCGATCCGCTCACCATCACGGCCGACCAGTACGACCTGGTCTGCAACGGCATCGAGCTCTCCTCGGGTGCGGTAAGAAATCACGATCCCGAGATCATGATCAAGGCCTTCGAGATGGTTCGCCTGGGCGAAGACGACGTCAAGGCCAAGTTCCCGGCCATGTACAATGCCTTTTGCTACGGCGCGCCGCCTCATGCGGGCATCGCCCCCGGCGTCGACCGCATCGTCATGCTGCTGGCCGCCGAGGAGACCATCCGCGAGATCATCCCGTTCCCGATGAACAAGAACGCGCAGGACGTGATGATGGGCGCCCCTTCCGAGGTCACGCAGAAGCAGCTCGACGAACTGCACATCAAGGTGGATCTGGAAGACAAATAAAAGCTGAAAAGAGACTGCGGCCGGCATTTCTGCCCGCAGCCTCTTTTGTCATGGCAGAACTGCCGGAAAGAAAGATCATGAAAGAACAGGTCATTTTTGAGATCATCGGTTACGTCGGCTCGGCTTTCGTGCTGGCGTCGTTCCTCATGGCGTCAGTGGTGCGGCTCCGCATCATCAACAGCATCGGCTGCGTGGTGTCGGTCGTCTACGGGCTGCTCATTCACGCCTACCCGACCGTGATCATGAACGCGGCGCTGCTGATCATCAATATCTTTTTCCTGATCCGGATGTCAAAGCAGAAGAGCGCGGCATACCATGCGGACCGGGCGGAAGCCGGGGACCAGTTCCTGCGGTATTTCCTCACGGCGCACGGCGAGGACATCCGCAGATACTTTCCGGCCTTTGACGGCGCTGCAGGCTGCGGCTACATCCGCTTTGCCTACTGCGGTGACAAGGCAGCCGGCCTCGTGATGGGCGAGCTTGCGGACGGCACGCTGGATCTGAAACTCGACTATACGACGCCCGAGTACCGCGACCTCTCCGTCGGCAGCTGGCTCTATGAGAGCCTGGCAGCAGAGGGTATCCGGAAAGTGATACTCTCGGTCCCTACGCAGGAACACGAGAAATACATGCAGAAGATGGGCTTCGTGAAGGAAGGCGACGCCTGGGTGAAGACATTGGGCTGAGAGGAGAGAAAGATGAGATTTGTTGAAGGACTTACTTCCAAGGGCGGACATTATTCCCCGGGCGTCATTGCCGGCGGGATGCTCTATATTTCGGGCCAGCTCCCGATCGATCCCGGGACCGGGAAGATCGCGGAAGGCGGAATCAGGGAGCAGACAAAGCAGGCACTCGCGAACGTCGGCCGGGTGCTCGAAGCCGCCGGCTGCCGCCGTGAAGACGTCGTCATGTGCCGTGTGTATATTTCGGATATGGGCAACTGGGATGCGGTCAATGAAGTCTACTCTGCCTTTTTCGGGAGCCACAAACCGGCCCGTGCGGTCGTCCCGACCCGAGAACTCCACCACGGTGCTCTCGTCGAGATCGAAGCCACGGCGGAAATGAAGGGGTAAAGCGCAGCGATTCGGAGAAAACAGATGGAAAAGCTGGAGATCAACGGAACAGTATTTTCGTTCGATCCGGAGAAGACAAGGGAATATTACAGGACAAACGAGGTCTGTGACTGCGCATACTGTTTGCAGTTCCGCCATACTGTCAGAGATTCATATCCGGAACTGGCAGCGTATCTTGCCCGCTTCGGTATCGATATTGCGCGGCCTGACGAAACCGGCCCGATCGATCTGGAAGACGGTATTCTGTACACTTTTGCCGGGTATACGGTATGCGGCAGTGCGCCGGAAGGAGCGGATGAAGACATAAGCATTGATGTCGACGGGAAAACGCTGCAGCTCGATTTCGGCGCGGGCTTTCAATTTCCCAACAGTCAGAAGGAAGAGTATTTCTCGCTGACGGTCTATGACCTGTATCTTCCCCGGGTGAATGTTGCAGAAGAATAATTGATGCCTAATCGAGAAGATTTTTCAAAACCCCCTTGACAGGATTGGTTTATTACGATAAACTGCAGATAGGTTTATCGGAATAAACCCTCGTTAAGGAGGTTTTTTGTTATGATCGATATTGAACTCGGGGCAGTACAGGAACGCTTTGCGGACATCGTCTGGGCGAACGAACCCGTCGCGTCCGGCGAACTCGTGAAGATCTGCGAGCGGGAGCTTTCCTGGAAGAAGCCGACGACATACACCGTCCTGCGCAAACTCTGCGAGAAGGGCCTGCTGCAGAATGAGGGCGGCGTCGTATCGGCCCGCATTTCCCGTGAAGATTTTTATTCGAAAAAGAGCGAGCAGATCGTTGCGGATTCCTACAAGGGGTCCCTCCCTGCCTTCGTCGCGGCCTTCATTTCCCGCAAGGATCTGACGGAGCAGGAGGCAGACGAGATCCGGCAGATGATCGACGCTTTCCGGAAGGGAGAAAAGCCATGAGCAGCCTCTTTTTGAAGATCGTCAACATGAGCATCGCGGCGGGTTGGCTTATCCTGGCCGTGATCGTCCTGCGCTTTCTGCTGAAAAAGGCGCCGAAATGGAGCGTCTGCCTGCTCTGGGCGCTTGCGGCTGTCCGGCTGGTCTGTCCCTTCTCTATTGAGAGCATCCTCAGCCTGATCCCGAGCAGTGAGACGGTGCCGGCGAACATCGAAATGATGCGGGAGCCGGCGATCGATTCGGGAATCGGCGTGATCAATGAGGCCGTCAATCCGGTGGTTGGTTCGTTTGCCCCGGACCCGACGTTCGTCACGAGCGCGAACCCGCTGCAGGTCCTGATCCCGCTCTTGGCCTGCATCTGGATCGCAGGCATCGCAATCATGCTGCTTTATGCGCTGATCAGCTACCGGAAGCTGAAAAAGAGCGTCGCCGCGTCCGTCCCGGCCGGCGAAGGCATCATGATCTGCGACGAAGTGCCTTCGCCCTTTATCCTCGGGCTTTTCCGGCCGCAGATCTATGTCCCTTCTTCCATGGAAGGCCCGACCCGCGAGTATGTTTTGGCGCACGAGCAGGCGCATCTTGTGCGCCGCGACCATCTGTGGAAGCCGCTCGGCTTTCTGATCCTGGCCGTCTACTGGTTCAATCCGCTCTGCTGGATCGCTTACATCCTGCTCTGCCGCGACATCGAGGCGGCCTGCGATGAGAAGGTCATCCGCAATATGGATAAAGATGCCATGGCCGCCTACTCGCAGGCGCTGCTGGATTGCAGCTCCCCACGGAAACGCATCACAGCCTGCCCGCTCGCTTTCGGCGAAGTCGGGGTGAAGGATCGCGTGAAAGCCGTCCTGAACTACAAAAAGCCGGCTTTCTGGATCATCGCGGCGGCGGTCGTCATCTGCATCATCGCGGGCGTCTGCTTCCTCACGAATCCGAAGAAGGAGGATCCGGAGCCGACGGAGGTGCATACGGTGTTTACGGCAACGGTTATCCGGAATCTGGGAGACATCATCTACGTAGAGCCCGACGAGGGCACGTGGGAACGGCGCTCCAGCGACAATATCGAAGTAACGCTTAAGGGTTTGACGATCGATCCGGTGCCGGCTGCCGGCGACCGTGTGGAGATCGATCACGACGGCATGATCCAGGAGGTCTATCCCGCCAGGCTGTCGAAGGTCTGGTCGGTCAGGGTGATTGAAAAAGGAGCAGCGATGTCATTCAGATCCCCGGGGGTTTATTGGAACGAGCAAGGGTATCCCGTATACACGGAACCGTCAAGCACGGAAACGTCATTGGGACAGGTCCACCCGTGCATCACGTTTTCCGACGGAATGAACTGGTGGGCAACCGCAGACATCGCCACGTCTTTCGGGATCGGCGGAAAATATACGCTGGAAGGTGACCGGATCCTGCTGCGGCAGCAGAGGGCGATGAACGCACCGGTCGATACCGAAACGACGATCTTCGAGCTGCAAATCCTCTCGGAGACCGAGGTGAAAGTGGTCAAGGCGACGGAGGAGGCAAAGTACTTTATCATCGCGGAAGGCGACGTTCTGACCTATTGGTCGCCGCCCGATCTCTCCACCAGTTCACACGTGGAAATCGATGCGGACCCGCTTCCGGGCAGGATCTATGATGGAGAAGAAGTCGTCATCGGCTACGCCACGAAGATCGATGGCTGCGTGGAAATCAAGTGCCGTCCGTACATCCGTTTTGAAGAAGGGAATAAATGGTCGGGCGGCTACGAGGCGGAAGCTCTCTCTTATCACGTAGAAGGAGAATATTTGCAGGATGGCAATCGGATCATCCTGCAGCAAACGAAAGGCGGCAGTTCCGGCGCCGGGAAGGAGTTCTTCGCGGAACTGCAGATCGTATCGGACGAATCACTCAAAATCGTCCGGCTGCCGCAGATCGTTACCCCGTCCTTTAACATGGATGAGGTTTTCACGCTCCGCGGGGAGAACGCAGGCAATTGACGCCGCTGAGGCCGGAATGTTTCCGAAAGCATGAAAAAAGAGAAGGGCAGCTGTCGGCTGTCCTTCTCTTTTTGTGCGCTTACGACGATGAGGCCTTTTTCACTCTTCAACAAAGAACTTCTCGATGACGGTGTCGTCTACGTATTCGGCCTTGACCTCGCCGATCCGCGCGAAATGCGGCTGCGCGGCGTGAGCCCTGAGCGCGTCTTTGTCGCGCCATTTTTCGACCAGGAGCAGCTCGTCGCTGCCGTCGGTCGGCAGATAGTAGTGGTATTTGATGTTGCCGTCTTCAGCGCGGCAGGCAGCGCCGAGGCCTTCCTCGTTCAGTTTGGCCAGGAACGCTTTATTCATTCCGGGCTTGCATTTGTAGGTGACGTTCAGTACGATCATGGCTTTCTCCTTTGCGTCAAAAGGTGTTTCTCTTAGATTTTAGCGTCATTGCGCCGGGCGGTCAAGTCATTCCGGGAAGAACCAGCTCATCTCCAGCAGGACGACAGCGAATTCCCAGCCCCGGGACATGTAGGAACTGCTCTTCCGGAAGGCCTCTGCCGACTGCACCGGATAGTGGAACCCGTTTATATGATGGATATAATACAGGCCGGAGAAGTATCTGCTCCAGATCAGCTCTTTTGCGTTCTCACCCCAGGCAAAGTCGATCCCCGGATAAGGATCGCTGACGCTCAGCGTGACATAGCCGCGGGCGTTTTGATATTTGTTCGGCAGAGAGAAAGAGGCAAAATACGCTTCTCCGCTGAAGCCGGTACTGAAAGTGCCGAAAGTGACGCCCTGCTGGCTGTAATAACCGTGGGTGACGGAAGGGATCACGGCTGTTTGGGTCTCCCCTTTTTGTCCGATCAGGATCCGGCCGTGCGGTTCCTCCGTAAAGTCTGTCCAGCCGAAGAGCTGCATCGGCCGCAGTTCCAGCGCGTCCGTGCCGTAATAGCCTTTTTCGTCGGGCAGCGTGAAATGGTAAAATACTTTCCACACACGGGGCTTTTCGGAAAGAACTACGGCGATGCTTTCCAGTTTCAGACCGTCCAGCGTGCCGTCGTGATAGAAGGATTCCTGCCGCATGATGCTGAGCGCCCCGTCACAGGCCAGGATGTCTTCTTCCGTCAGGTCATCCAGGACCGTTTCGGGAAAGCCCAGAGCGAGCAGGTCTTCGCGTACGGCGAGAGTCTCTGCGCGTCCGTACGAAGCGGGCGCCGTCCATTTCATGGGATAGCGGCTGAAGAAGAGCACCCCGATGAGGCTGCCGAGGACCAGTATGCCGAAGAACGTGCCGAGCAGCGCTTCTTTGGTGATCTTGACCGGCGAAGGCGTGACGGCGTAGCCGGCTTCATCCAGCGTATGGGACAGGCGGTAAACGTTGACGAGCCCGGCAATGATCACAACGATCATGATGATGCTGAAAAGTCCGCCGGCGTTAAGCAGCGCCAGGATGAAAACGGCCACATAGGCGCCGATCAGGAAACTGACGGCAGAGGTGTCCTCTTTTGCGCCGGCTTTCTTCTGCACTGCGGCGATCCCGTCCCGCAGGCAGACGAGCTGTGACAGGAACAGCAGAGCGGAAACAAGGCCCAGGATGAAGAGGATATCGGCGGAGAGGAGACGGTTTAAGGCATCCGACCAAAGCGTTGACTTAAGCAGAGCGTCCGCAAGGTACCAGCCGGCGCGCACCAGCTCCAGGATCCAGCCATGCCGGAAACTTTTATTTTCCCCGCGCAGGCGGTTCCAGCCAAGAAGGCCCAGCGCGCCGGAGGCGGCGCCCTGAATGATCCCGACAAGGGGCTGGTCCGGAAAGTTGATCAGGCCGATCCCGATGCTGAGCAGGATCAGGAGAAAGGCTTCGGTCCAGGGCGTGACAAGTCTGCTGATCTCGGAAGAGGCTTCTTCGGGGAGATGCGCGGACAGGAATTCGTCAAAGCTGTCTTCGCCCGGCACGGACGGCAGTTTTTCACTCATGACATCTCTCCTTTCAAAAGATCTTTCAGCTTCTGCCTTATGCGGTAGAGGCGGCCCTCCACGGAGCGCTCCGTCGCACCCATCTCCGCGGCGATCTGTGCCGTCGGCTGGCGATAGTAGTATTTGCGGTAAAACAGGACGCGGTCACGGCTGCTCAAGGTCTCGAGAGCCCGCAGGAGGGCTTCCTGCCGTTCTTTCCGGAGCGCGGTCTCTTCGGGGGTGGGCGCCGGATCGTGCGCGTCTTCGGGAAGTTCGCCGGCCTCGCGGCGCTTTTCCGCCCGCGCCATGTCCAGGGCGGCGTTGCGGGCAACAGCGGTGAGCCAGCTCGTCCAGCTTCCCTTTTCCGCATCAAAGCGGCTGATGGACTGCCAGACTTTCAGGGCGGCAGTCTGCAGGGCTTCCTCGCGGTCGCGCTCATCCGAAAGAAACGGCCGGATGACGTAGCGCATCAGCGGACCGTAGTGCTGCAGGAGTTCTTCCATGCCGCTCTCATCCCGGTTTTTCAGTTTTTCAATGATGCTCTGCTCGGCCATGCCGGCCTCCTTCATGCTTACTGTTCTATGATACGCCGCATTTGCGGAAAACCCACGGAAGAACAAAAAACGCTTTCCGCAAGGGAAAGCTTGAGAAGTGCTTATTCAGCGGAGGGTCAATCTTTCCCGGGGAAAAACCAGCTTTCGAGACCGACATGGAGGAAAGGTCCGCGCACCGAAGCGCCGGTATGCTGCATGGCGTAATTCTTGGCGGACAGGACCGGATACTGCAGCGCGCGGATCTGATGCAGGTACAGGAGGCCGTTCGACCAGCGGCTTCGGATCAGCGATTCCGTGCTGCTTCCCAGGGAGAAATCGACGTCAGGATAGATGTTCTGCACTTCGAGCGTCACGTAGCCGCGGGCGTTCTGATATCTGCGCGGCAGGGAAAACGACGCGAACCAGGCTTCGCCGCTCCAGGCGTCGGAAGGGGATTCGTCAGACTGCGTCCCGCAGAACTCCTTTCGGATCCGCGTGATCGGCGCGGCGAGCGTTTTGCCGTTCTTTTCCCGCAGGAGGCGGCCTTCCGGGGTCTGCGTGATCTCGGGAACAAAGCTGTAGAGGGCGGCCGGACGGATCTCCAGCGCGTCGGTCCCCCGGTAATTTTTCTGATCCGGCAGGGAGAAACAGTAAAAAATGCGCCAGACGCGCGGTTCTTCGGAAAGAACGACGGCAACGCTCCTTACCCGCAGTTCGAACGTGTCCAACGCACGGAAGCTGCCGTCATTCGTGTATACGTCCAGGGCACCGTCACATTTTTGCAGATCCTCTTCGGACAGATCCGTCAGAAGTTCCTCGGGGAAGCCGAGGTCTTTCAGCTGCCGGGCGATGACTTCGGTCTGCGAAGGGACTCCCGGCGCACCGATCCCGGGAGAGGAGGCGAAGGTGACCGGCGATTCATGCTTCGACCATTTCATCGGATAGCGGCTGAAACAGAGGAAACTGAGGCCGCAGCCGATAAAAAGCGCACCGAGATACAGGCAGATCAGGGCGGCCGGCCTGAGCCCGGACGGTACCGGAGAAAGGGTGTCGCCGATCGCGTCTAGGGAGCGCATCAGCCGATAAAGCTGATAAAGGAGCGCGGCGAGGACGGCGAACAGGGCGATCACGAGGAGGCCGCCTGCCCATCCTGATAGGACGGCCAGTACGACGTCCCAGAGGATCATCACAGTGATGATCCAGGTATCTTCCTGTCTGCCGGCCTTCTTCTGAAGAAGCCCGATGCCTGTTTTCAGGGCATAAAGCTGCAGTGCGTGCAGGAGGATGAAGACGATCCCCGTGACGCGGATGAGGAGGTCGGAAAAGAGGTCGTTCAGCCCCAATAAGGTGAAACTGCGGAAGGTGTCGAGGAAGAAGAGTCCCGTTCTGACAAGGATCAGGATCCAGCCGAGGCGAAAGCCCCTGTTTTCCCGGCGCAGCGGATACCAGCCGAGCAGGCCGAAAGCGAAGCCGGCTGACGGGAGAAGGAGGTCAAGAAGATTATTGAATCTGAGGTTGATGAAACCGAGCGCCAGGCTGACCAGGATGAAGTTCATGGAGCGGCGCCAGAGTTTTCTGCGTTCTTCGGGCGTATCGGGACCCTTTGAACCGCGGCCGGTGAACAAGGCGATAAGGCTGTCTTTATCCAGCGGGAACTTCCTGCGGTCTTTCATCTCTTCTGCTTCCTCCTTTTCCGGTTTTTCTGAAGAAAAAGCCGCCCGGAGGCGGCTGATGGATGACGCGTGATTATTTCTTTCCGGCGCGTTTCTTCGCGCGCAGCAGGGCGAGGCCGTTCAGAACGAAGAACATGACCACCATCACACCCATGGTGATGAGGGCGTTCGTCGTGCTTTGCGGCGCAAAGCCCATCATGAGAAGCATCGGGGCGCCGAAGAGGATGGACCAGGTCTGCTGGTAGACGAGGTTGTTGGCAGCGGGCGTTTTGAACTGCGGATCGATCTCGCGGAGCAGGATGACGCCCGTGGAGGCGGTGCCGGTCAGCATGCCGTAGAGCGAAAGGAAGGCCTCGTGGCGGTAGTGCGGGTAGACCTTCTTGCAGAAGGCATTGCAGTAAATGTAAGTCAGAACGGCGCCACCGACGCAGATGACGAGCAGCGGCACGATGAATTTCGCGTTGGCAAAAGCCCGCAGGTTGATGGCGGCGATGGACGCGACCACCATGATGTCGAACATGAAGCCCGCGATGCGGTTCTGCATGAAAGTGTTGGTGAACTTCTTCTTGATGACGCCCTTCTTCTGCAGGCCGCGGAAGATGTTCTTCACGAGGAGCGCGAATACGGTCGAGAAGAGGAAGTTGAAGCCCCAGATGAGAGGCCGCAGCGTATTGTAGCCGAGATTGCCCAGCGCACCTGTCTCGATGATCGCGTCGACGCCGCGCATGAAGAGATAGGCGAGGCCGTAGGATCCGAAAACGAGGGCCAGCTGGACCGTGAATTTGTCGAGGGATTCGGACAGGCCGATCTCACCTTCGCCGTTGATGGCCTGCGAGCTGATCTCTTCCTCATGATCGTCAGCCTCAGCTTTCACGATGCCTTTCCGGCGCAGCTTGTTCAGATAGATGATGCCGCCCACGGAGGAGGCGACGAAGCCCATGGCCGCGACGGTCAGACCGAAGCTCGTGCCGTCGGTGAAACCGTAGCTGAGCTCGTAGGTGTGGCCCCAGTTATAGGCCTGGCCGGGGCCCTGTCCGTAGCCCATCGGAAGGATCAGACCGGAGGCGAAGAAACTGCCGAGCGCCTTTGCCAGAAGCATGGTGACCGTCAGGCCGAACACGCCCTGCACGAGGTAGGAACCGACGACGTTGAGCGAGGTGTCGAAGGCGTCGCCTTTCATCTTGCCGCCGCCCTCCTTCTGCTGCTGGTCCAGCTCACGCAGGCTCATGGCCGCGAAGCCGAGGCCCAGACCGTGGTAGGTCAGCATTTCAAGCACCGAGCTCTGGAACATCGCGTTCCCGGAGATCTCCTTGTAGAGGAAGGAGATGAGCAGGATCAGGAAGCCGCCGAGCACGCTGGAGGGGATCATCAGCTTCCGGATGAAGGGGAGCTGGTGCCGCAGAATGTTGGCGAAGAGCATGGTGACGAAGAGGATGGCGAGGGTCCCGACGAAGGACCATACCGAGGCGTCCCAGAAATTGGTTCCGCTGGTCATTAATTTTACCTCACTGTTCTAAGATTCAGACGCGGCCGTGCGGCGCGTTCGGAGCAAAACGCTCAAACAGACACTTGTAGATCCGGCCGCTGTAGTCGGACTTGTCGGCTTTTTTGAGTTCGTAGTAGCTGCCGTCCTTCATGGAGAAGGTGACGGTGCCGTGCAGGCGGACGGCAAGGTCGGACATCTCGCTGAAGGGAAATTCCAGTGTGCCGAGCCTGAGCGTGCGGTCCGTGCAGGAGAGATCTCCCCGGGCAGATTTCTTCATCCGGTGGCCGCTGACGGCATAAAGGACCATGTCCTTATCCGAAGCGTAGAGCGTTTCTTCTTCACCCGGATCCGGCAGGGCGGCAAAGAAGCCCCGCTGCCAGTCCTCCCAGTCGCGGACGGTCTTGAAGTCAAAACCTTCGCCGGACAGCATGCCGTACTCGTCATAACTGCCCTTAAGTCCGCAGTCACAGGAAAAACCGTCGTCCGTCGAGCGGATGGACGCAAGCCGGCCGCATTTCGGGCAGGCAAGGAAGGTCCGCTCGAGGCCCCGGCTCAGGGCCTTGCCCACGTAGGGCTTCGGGTCGGCCAGCTGCGCCGCATAGGCGTCTTCACCGATCTCGTCAGCGATCAGGCGGTTGATCTCGGCAGGCTTCATCCCGGCCAGTTCCTCCGGCTGATGGATCCCGACGACCTCACAGCGGAGCGGGCCTCTTCTGTGGGTGTAGGCCCAGCGCGGGTGGGAGAAATATCCGCCCTTAATGCGGACGGTGACGAGCGGCGCCTTCGATTTCTGCACCATCTTGCCGGTGGCATCGGGGAAGGCGATCGTACGGCCGTCCCAGCTGCAGTTGCCTTCGGCAAAGAGGCAGACCGAGCATCCTGCCTTGAGCCGCCGCAGGATCTCCAGCACGGCGCCGGAGGTGCTGCCGCCCTTGGCGATCGGGATGGGATCCGCGAGGAAGCGGATGATCCGGCTGATGAGGCCGAGACGGAAGATGTGCTCCGTCGAGACGAAATACATGTGTGCCCGCAGCGTCAGCCCGACGATGAACATGTCATAGTTGGTGACGTGGTTGGAGATCAGCAGGAAATGGTCCGGAAGCTCCGGGACCTCCGAATAAGTCATGGAAAAGCGCCTGCCGATCCATGCCCGCACGACAGGTGAGAGAAAACGGTAAACGCGCTGATGAAAACGGATGCGGTCGGCAGCCATGTTCAGCTCCTTATCTTTGCCATGATTCAGCATTATAGTCAAAATTCGGGGAAAAAACAATCAAAATCGGAGAAGGACGGCTCCGCAGGCGTGCCGGAAGATGCCTATTTCGCGAGCGGCAGGCGGAAGATGAATTCCGTTCCGCTGCCGGGCGTGGAGATGACGTCGATGGTCTCACCGTGAGCGGTGATGATCTCTTTCACGATGGACAGGCCGAGGCCGGTCCCCTTCTTGTCCCTGCCGCGGGAGGAGTCAGTCTTGTAGAAACGCGTCCAGATGTGCCCGAGGTCTTCCTTTTCGATGCCGCAGCCGAAGTCCTTTACGGACACGGCGGCCTTGTCGCCGACGCCGCGCACGCTGATGCGGATCGCGGAGCCGTCCGGGGAAAACTTGATCGCGTTGTCGATGAGGTTCATCATGACCTGCTGGATGCGGCCCATGTCTGCGTGCACGTCGATCCTGGCTTCCGAGAAGATGAGGTCGAAGAGAATGTCGCGCCGCTCGCAGACCGCGCCGAAGGTGGCGCAGACCGTCTTCGTGAGGGCGACCATGTCGAAATCGGAGTATTCGAGACCCTGGCGCGACTCATCGAGGGTGTTCAGCGTCAGCATGCTCTGCGTGAGATTCGTCAGCCGGTCGGTCTCCCCGATGATGATGTCCATGTATTTTTCCTGCTTTTCGGGCGGGATGACGCCGTCCTTCATGGCCTGCAGGTAGCCGCGAATCGAAGTGAGCGGCGAGCGGAAATCGTGGGAAACGTTGGCAATGAACTTCTTCTGAGTCTCGTCGGCGCTCTGGAGCTCGGCCGCCATCGCGTTCAGGGAGGCGGCAAGATAACCGACCTCGTCACGGCTTTTCACGGGAATGCGGTGCGTCAGATGCCCCTGGGCATACTCCTGCGCGCCGTCCGTGATCCTCCCGAGCGGACGCTGCACGGCAAAGTACATGACGGCAAGCGGCAGGAAGGACATGACGAACACCGCTGCGCAGATGAGGTAGATATTGCCGAGCATGGCGTCTGCCCTGGCGTTCACGGTGCTCATCCGCTGGAGGACCATCGCATAGCCGTAGGTGGTCGTCCTGGCGGTGATCGGTGAGAAGGCGCCCAGCATGTCTTCACGGAAGGCGCTGCCGAACCGGCCGATCCGGTAGTATTCCGGCGAGTCGGCGGGGTCGAAGGCAAGCGTCTGCCCGGCGAGCGAAGCGTAGCCTGACGCGCCGCTGTCGTAGAGCACGCGGCCGCTGCCGTCCAGGATCAGCACGCGGCAGTCGGAGACCGACTGATAGAAGGACAGATGGGCAGGGTCGAAGCTGCGTCCCGAGGTGTAGGAAGCACTTTGGGCGGAAGCAATCGTACGGACCTCGCGGTACAGCTCTTCGGAGGCCGTTTTCACGGCGCTCTTCCGGCAGAGACGGCTGCCGAAAACAGCCACCGCCAGAAAGGCGAGGACGCCGAAAACGGCATAGGCCGCGATGAATTTTAAGGTCAGACGGTGCTTCATGGTCTCCGGTCCCTTATCCGGTGTCGGTCGTTGCGGTCCCCTTAGGGGGTCATTTGTTCACTTCAAAACGGTAACCGACGCCCCAGACGGTGGCGAGGCGCCAGTTCGGATGGTCGGGAAGTTTCTTCCTGAGGCGCTTGATGTAGACGTCCACGGTGCGGGAATCGCCCACGTAGTCGTATCCCCAGAGCCGGTCGAGGAGCTGCTCCCGGGTAAAGACCTGGTTCGGGTTGGAGGCGAGGAGAAAGAGGATCTCGATCTCCCGCGCCGTCATGTAGAGCGGCGTATCCATGTAGGTCACACTGTAATTGGACAGGCTGACAACGAGGTTGGGGAGCGTCACGACCTGGCTCTGCTCCGCCGTTTCGTCCTCCGGCGCGGCGGCCGCGGCCGTGCGGCGCAGGATGGCCTTCACCCGGGCGACCATTTCCTTGTTGTCAAAGGGTTTGATCATGTAGTCGTCGGCGCCGAGCTCGAGCCCCAGCACCTTGTCGAAGACCTCGCCCTTGGCGGAGAGCATCATGATGGGCACGCTGCTTTCCGCGCGGATCTCGCGGCAGAGCTGATAGCCGTCCTTGCCCGGAAGCATCAGGTCCAGCAGGATCAGGTCGGGCTTGAAAGCGTGAAAGGCGTCCATGACGGCGGCGCCGTCGTGCACCATCGAAGTTTCGAAGCACTCCTTGGTCAGGTAGAGGGAGATGAGTTCGGCAATGTTTTCGTCATCGTCGACGATCAGGATGCGCTGCTTGCTCATGGGATCACCCCTTTTTCAGATAGGCAACGGTCGCGCCGTAGCCGCCCTCGTTGAAGGGCGCGGACTCAAAGCTCTTGATGTAGCGGTTTTTCTGCAGGGCCTTCGTGACGGCGCCCTTGAGCGCGCCGGTGCCGCGGCCGTGGATGATGCGGATCTTTTCCATGTGGGCCAGATACGCGTCGTCAATGTATTTTTCGAGGTTCATGACCGCCTCGTCGGTGGTCTGTCCGATCAGATTGATCTCAGGGCGGATGGTCAGCGCCTTCTGGAAGGTGTTTCCGCCGCCGTTGCCGACGTGGCGTCTTCCTTCCAGCGTGGTGGTTGCTTCGGGGACCAGCTCGACGTCGGAGGCATTCACCTTGGACTTCAGGATGCCCATCTGCACGGTCAGGTCGCCCTTCGCATCCGGCAGGGAGAGCACGGTGCCCTTGAGGCCGAGCGAATGCACGTGGACGGTGTCGCCGAGGCGGAGCTTCTTTTCGGTCACGGTGACCTGCCGCTGCTTTCTTGCGGCAGCGTCGGCCTCGGCCAGCTTTTCGTCGGTATCCTGCACGGCAAGGCGCAGGGCGGAGCGGATGTCTTCCTGCTCGCGGCCGACGGACTGGCCGCTCTTTCGGAGGTCCTTGATGGCTTGGTCGGCCTTGTCTTTCGCCTCCTGCAGAATGGCTCTCGCCTCTTCGCGGGCTTCCCGGAGAAGCTTCTCGCGCTGCGCTTCCATGCTGCCGCGGCGCTGTTCGGCTTCCTTCTGCATCTGCTCGGTATCGCGCTTCAGGCGGCGGATCTCGGCTTCGGCCTTCTCCATCTCGCGGCGCTGGCGGTCCAGCTCGGCAATGACGTCCTCAAAGGCTTCTTCGTTCGAATTGATATAGGAACCGGCCTCCTCGATGATCGTCTCGTCGAGGCCGAGCTTCTTCGCGATCGCGAAGGCATTGCTCTTGCCGGGGATGCCGACGAGCAGGCGGTAGGTCGGGCGGAGCGTCGCCACGTCGAATTCGCAGGAGGCATTCTCCACGCCTTCCGTATTCAGGGCGTAGATCTTCAGTTCGCTGTAGTGCGTGGTCGCCATGGTGCGGATGGCGTCGGTGTGCAGGCGGCTCAGGATGGCCATCGCAAGCGCCGCGCCTTCGGTCGGGTCGGTGCCGGCGCCCAGCTCGTCGAAGAGGCAGAGGGAGTCCGGATCGGCCTTCGCCATGATCTCCACGATATTCTTCATGTGGGAAGAGAAGGTGGATAGGCTCTGTTCGATGCTCTGTTCGTCGCCGATGTCCGCAAAAACTTCCTTAAACACGGGAATGCGCGAGTTCACGGCGGCCGGGATGTGCATGCCGGACTGGCCCATGAGGGCGAGCAGGCCGACCGTTTTCAGGGAGACGGTCTTGCCGCCGGTGTTCGGGCCGGTGATGATCAGCTGGTCGTAGTCGCCGCCCAGGCGCACGTCGATCGGGACCACGGTCTTCGGATCGAGCAGCGGATGGCGGGCCTTCTTCAGGTCCAGGAGGCGTCCTTCGGAAAGCTCGGGCGCGACGCCCTTGTCGCTCCGGGAAAGCCTGGCCTTCGCAAAGATGAAATCCAGTTCGGTGAGGAGGCGGTAATCATCGCAGATCGCCTCGCCCCAGTTCACGGCCTTGCCGGATAGGTCGGCCAGGACGGCTTCGATCTCCTTCTGCTCGCGGATCTCCAGTTCACGCCACTCATTGTTCAGGCGGACGACGCTCATCGGTTCGATGAAGAGCGCCTTGCCGCTGCCGGACTGGTCGTGCACGATACCGGAGACCTGGGACTTGTGCTCCGCCTTGACGGGCAGGCAGTAGCGGCCGTCGCGCATGGTGACCACCGCGTCCTGCAGGTAGTCGCGGTTCTTCAGCAGAAGGGCATTCAGCTCGTTGTGGATGCGGTCGGAAATGGTGCGGAGTTCGCGCCTTACCTTGGCAAGGCCGGGGCTCGCGCTGTCGGCGATCTCCTCCTCGGAGAGAATGTCGGCTTCCAGCTCGCGGCGCAGGGGATCGGCAGGCTCCAGGCCTTCAAAACGCTCAGTCAGGGCGTCCGGCGGCGTGTCGCGGTCGGTCTTCCCGTAAACTTTCGCGCGGTCGGCCATCTGCAGGATCTTCATGACCCGCAGGAGCTCAACGATGCTTAAGGAAGAGCCGGACGCGGCGCGTTTGATGGAGGCGCGGACGTCGGCGATCCCGCCGAAGGCGATGGAGCCTTTTGCGGAAAGGCGCGCGGCGGCGTCGGTCGTTTCGGCAAGCGCCTTCGCGATCTCTTCACGCTCCGTCATCGGCCGGAGCGCGCGGCACATGGCTTTAGCCCCCTCGGAGCCGGCGAGCGCCTCCAGACGGAGCAGGATCTTATCGTATTCCAGGGTATGCAGTGCTTTTTCGTTCATAACTTCCTAATTATAACAAATATTTCGTCCGCTGAAAAGTCCCCGCGGCCGGAGAGGTGACATTTCCCTGCCGCCGTGCTACAATGAGGGCGTAAATGCCGCCCGGCCGAAACGTTCCCGGCTGCTGCCGGAGGGAAAGGAGAGCCCATGAGAAAGAAAACACTTTGCCTGCTGACCGGCGCCGTCCTCACGCTTGCCCTTTCGGGCTGCGCAGGTTTCCCCGGCTTCGGCCCTCAGATCACCGATATCAAAAGTTTCCGCTTTTCCTACCAGGTAGGAAATTACATGAACGGTTCCGTCGCCTACGAACTGAAACTGGAGGAGGACGGTTCCTATACCGCGCGGATCAAGCCGAACCAGGTCGCCGAGGAGGACGCAGAGCAGTACACGGCCGGAAAGGACTTTGCCGACGAACTGGCTGCCTTCCTCCGTGAAAAAAAGGTGAACCGCTGGAACGGTTTTCAGAAGAGTGATAAGCGTGTCCTGGACGGCAACGGTTTTTCCTTCTCGCTGTGGACGACGGAGGACAAAAACATTTCCGCTTCCGGCTACATGCGCTGGCCGAGAGGTTACGACGAGGTGAAGGCAGGCATCGAAGCCATCTTTGCGGAACTCGGAAAGTAGAGAAAACCCGATAAAAACGGCAAAAACTAAGGCACGTGTCAGCAAAAAACGCTTGACACGTGCTTTTTCTGTGATACAATACTAAAGCACGCTTTTTGCCTGCGGGTCTTTTTGTGTGCAAAGGGAGGCTTTTCCGAACAGGGAAAACAGCCCGGAAACGCAGGAAAATCAAGGCAAAAGCGGCAAATATTCGAAGAAGGAGGAAAATATATGCCTACATTTAACCAGTTGGTTAGAAAAGGCAGAGAGACTTCGGAAAAGAAGTCCACGGCCCCGGCTCTGCAGAAGGGTTACAACTCCCTGCACAAGAAAGCCACCAACCAGTCGTCCCCGCAGAAGCGCGGCGTCTGCACCGCCGTGAAGACCACGACCCCGAAGAAGCCTAACTCTGCTCTCCGCAAGATCGCCCGTGTGCGTCTGTCCAACGGCATCGAAGTCACCAGCTACATTCCCGGTGAAGGCCACAACCTTCAGGAACACAGCGTCGTGCTCGTCCGCGGCGGAAGAGTAAAGGATCTGCCCGGCACCCGTTACCACATCATCCGTGGTACGCTGGATACCGCAGGTGTCGCCAACCGCAGACAGGCCCGTTCCAAGTACGGTGCCAAGAAGCCGAAAGTCAAGAAGTAAGACATTCGGATAGTCTGCAACCACATGCTGACTGTTAAAGCCGGAAGGCAATATGTTTTCTTCGGAAAATAGACTGTCCTTTCCGTGCGATGCGAACACATCATCAAGCAAACATGTGAGTACCGATGAATTAAGAAATTTTTAAGGAGGGAAGTAACGTGCCGCGTAAAGGACATACTCAGAAAAGAGAAGTGCTGGCGGACCCGATCTACGGCAGCAAGGTTGTGACCAAACTGATCAACAACATCATGCTGGACGGTAAGAAGGGTGTTGCCCAGGAGATCGTCTACGGCGCCTTCGAGCAGATCGAACAGAAGACCGGCAAGTCCGCTCTGGAAGTTTTCACTCAGGCCATGAACAACATGATGCCTCAGCTCGAAGTCAAGGCAAAACGTGTCGGCGGTGCCACCTATCAGGTGCCCATCGAAGTTAAGCCCGAACGCCGCCAGGCTCTCGCGCTGCGCTGGCTGACCATGTTCAGCCGCAAGCGTGGCGAGAAGACCATGAGAGACCGCCTCGCAGGCGAGATCATGGACGCCAGCAACAATACCGGTTCCGCTGTCAAACGTAAGGAAGACATGCACAAGATGGCCGAAGCCAACAAGGCCTTCGCCCACTACAAGTTTTAATCAGAACATCATTGGAGGACAGATTCATGGCGGCGAGAGATTATCCGCTTGAGCGAACGAGAAACATCGGCATCATGGCGCACATCGATGCCGGCAAGACCACGCTCACCGAACGGATCCTGTACTACACCGGTGTGAATTATAAGATCGGCGATACCCATGACGGGACAGCCACCATGGACTGGATGGAACAGGAGCAGGAGAGAGGCATTACGATCACTTCGGCTGCCACGACCTGCCACTGGACCAAGGAACTGGAGCACAAGCCCGCTCCCGGAGCGCTGGAGCACCGCATCAACATCATCGACACCCCCGGCCACGTGGATTTCACCGTGGAAGTGGAGCGGTCACTGCGCGTGCTGGACGGCGCCGTCGGCGTCTTCTGCGCCAAGGGCGGTGTGGAGCCTCAGTCCGAAACGGTGTGGCGCCAGGCGGACAAGTACCGCGTGCCCCGCATCGCGTTCATCAACAAGATGGACATCATGGGTGCCAACTTCTTCAATGCTGTATCTATGATCCACACCAGACTGGGCCACAACCCGATCATCACCGAACTGCCCATCGGCAAGGAGGATTCGTACATCGGGCTGATCGACCTGTTTGAAATGAAGGCCTATTACTACCGTGACGACAAGGGCACCGTGATCGAGATCACGGACATCCCTGCCGACATGAAGGATGAGGCCGAAGAATACCGGGCCAAGCTCGTGGAAGACATCTGCGCGCTGGACGACGACCTGATGGAAATGTACATGATGGATGAGGAACCCTCGGAAGAGCAGCTGAAAGCCGCCCTCCGCCGCGCCTGCATCAACATGGAAGCCATCCCCGTCCTCTGCGGAAGCGCCTACAAGAACAAGGGTGTTCAGAAACTTCTGGACGCCGTCATCGAGTATCTGCCGAGCCCCATCGACATCCCCCCGACAAAGGGAGAAACGATGGAAGGCGAACCGCTCGAGATCCCGTCCACGGACGACGCGCCGTTCTGTGCACTTGCCTTCAAGATCATGACCGACCCCTTCGTCGGCAAGCTGGCCTACTTCCGGGTCTACTCCGGAACGCTGGAAGCGGGATCCTACATCTACAATTCCAGCAAGGGCAAAAAGGAACGTATCGGCCGCATCCTGCAGATGCACGCGAACAAGCGGATGGAGATCGACAAGGTCTACGCCGGCGAGATCGCGGCGGCCGTGGGACTGAAGTTCACCACGACGGGCGACACGATCTGCGACGAAGCACATCCGGCCATGCTGGAACGCATGGAGTTCCCGGAACCGGTCATCGACGTGGCCATTGAGCCGAAGACGAAAGCCGGCCAGGACAAGATGGGCGAAGCGCTTGCCAAACTTGCCGAAGAGGATCCGACCTTCCGTGTCTCCACCAACAAGGAGACCGGGCAGACCGTCATCGCCGGCATGGGCGAGCTCCATCTGGAGATCATCGTCGACCGCCTGCTGCGCGAGTTCAAGGTCGAAGCCAACGTGGGTGCCCCTCAGGTCGCCTACAAGGAAGGCTTCACGAAGACCGTCGAAGTCGAGAGCAAGTACGTCAAGCAGTCCGGCGGCAAGGGCCAGTACGGCCACTGCAAGGTCCGCTTCGAACCCATGGACGCCAACGCCGAGCACAACTTCGAATTCAATTCCGAAGTCGTCGGCGGTGTCATCCCGAAGGAGTACATTCCTGCGATCGGCGCCGGCATCGAGGAGGCCTCCAAGGCCGGTATCCTCGGCGGCTACCCGGTGCTGGGCGTGAAGGCGACCGTATTCGACGGTTCCTACCACGAAGTCGACTCCAGTGAGATGGCGTTCAAGATCGCCGGATCCATGGCCTTCAAGGATGCCATGGCGAAGGCGGGCTGCGTGCTGCTGGAACCCATCATGCGCGTGGAAGTCACGACGCCTGAGGAGTACCTCGGCGACGTCATCGGCGACATCAACGGCCGCCGCGGACGCATCGAGGGCATGGAGACCGTCAACGGCTCCCAGATGGTGCGCTGTTTCGTGCCGTTAGCCGAGATGTTCGGCTATGCGACGGACCTCAGGTCCAAGACCCAGGGACGCGGTGCCTACTCGATGTTCTTCGACAAATACGAGCCGGCTCCGAAGTCCGTACAGGAAAAAGTTCTTCTGAAAAAATAACTTGAATAAAATGACAGAACCTTATATAATTATAGGGATGTCACCTAACTCAAAACCATGCCCTTACAAATGGGGCAGAAAATAACCAAAAGGAGTAACCAAGATGGCAAAACAGAAGTTCGAGAGAACCAAACCCCATTGTAACATCGGTACCATCGGTCACGTTGACCATGGTAAAACCACCCTGACTGCCGCCATTACCAAGACCCTTCACGAGAGGTATGGCCTTGGCGATTTCGTGGCTTTCGATCAGATCGACAAAGCTCCCGAAGAGAGAGCCCGTGGTATCACAATCTCCACCGCTCACGTCGAATATGAGACCCCCAACCGTCACTATGCTCACGTTGACTGCCCCGGCCACGCTGACTATGTCAAGAACATGATCACCGGCGCTGCCCAGATGGACGGTGCTATCCTGGTCGTTGCTGCCACCGACGGCGTCATGGCCCAGACCCGCGAGCACGTGCTGCTTGCCCGTCAGGTCGGCGTTCCCTACATCGTCGTTTTCCTGAACAAGTGCGACATGGTCGATGACGAAGAACTCCTTGACCTCGTGGAAATGGAAGTTCGTGAACTGCTTGACGAATACGAGTTCCCGGGCGATGATACCCCCATCATCCGCGGTTCCGCTCTTATGGCTCTGCAGGGCGATGCTGCCTGGCAGGACAAGATCATCGAGCTCATGGAAGCCGTTGACAGCTACATTCCGGATCCGGAACGCGCTACCGACAAGCCTTTCCTGATGCCCGTTGAGGACGTCTTCTCCATCACCGGCCGCGGCACCGTCGCTACCGGCCGTGTGGAACGCGGTGTTGTTCATGTCTCCGATACCGTCGAGATCGTCGGCATCAAGGACGAGAGCCGCAGCGTCGTTGTTACCGGCGTTGAAATGTTCCACAAGCTGCTTGACGAAGGCCAGGCCGGCGACAACATCGGCTGCCTGCTTCGCGGCGTACAGCGTACCGAAATCGAACGCGGCCAGGTTCTTGCGAAACCCGGCACCATTCATCCGCACGACAAGTTCAAAGGCCGTATCTACGTGCTGACCAAAGAAGAAGGCGGACGTCATACTCCTTTCTTCTCCAACTATCGTCCTCAGTTCTACTTCCGTACCACTGACGTGACCGGTATCTGCACCCTTCCGGCCGGCACTGAAATGTGCATGCCCGGCGACCATGTTGAGATCGATGTCGAACTGATCTCCAAGATCGCTATGGAAGTCGGTCTTCGTTTCGCTATCCGTGAAGGCGGCCGCACCGTTGCTTCCGGTACCGTTATCGAGATCAACGAATAATCAATCGTTTTTAGGAAACTTAAAGCAAAAAACGGGGCTGCCGAAAGGCAGCTCCGTTTTTTTGGCGTGCGCGGGAAAGCGGCGGGATCCGTCCGCCGGTGCGGTTTGTCCTGTCAGGCCGCACAGGGTTTTGCCCCTGAATGAAAATATCCCTGCCGGGAGAGTTCTCCGCGGCAGGGATACTTTTTTTGAGATCTCAGCGGACCGGTTCGCTCCCGGATTCCGCCGGCCGTTTGGCAGGAAGGCTTATTTCCACACTTCGTTGAAGAAGGTGCAGCCGCTGTCGGCTGCGGTCTTCCTGTAGTTGGCTTCGTGTTTCGCGCGGTCGGGCATGATGCCGTTGGCATAATTGTTCAGGGTCTTCAGTTCACCGGCGAACTTTCCGGCGACAGACTCCAGAACTTCTTCAGCCATCTCGGGACGGATGACGACGATGCCGTCCGGGTCGCCGACGATGATGTCGCCGGGGAAGACGACCTGGCCGCAGCAGGCGATGGGGACGTTGATCTCGCCGTAGCCAATCTTCCAGGGACCCTGCGGAGTAATGCCTTTGGCATAGACCGGGAAGCCGAGGTCGTCGAGAGCGTCTGCGTCACGGATGCAGCCGTCCAGCACGAAGCCGGCGATGCCTTTGGACTTCGCATAGTTGAACATGATCTCACCGCAGAGCGCGCGGCTCATGCAGCCGCTGCCGTCCAGAACGATGACGTCGCCCGGCTGGGCAAGGTCCATGGCCAGGTGCAGGAGCGCGTTGTCGCCTTCTGCAGCGTGGACCGTCAGAGCGGTACCGACCATGTTGGCACCCTTGGTATAGCAGCGCAGATCGCCGTACATGTTGAACATGCGGTTCATCATGTCGCTGATGTTGCTGCTGGGGATGCCGCGGAACTTTTCGACGAGTTCGCGGTCGGGACGGTTGATCTCAGTAAAGATTCTTTTTCCGTATTTGGTTTCAGCCATTGTGTTTTTCCTCCGGATTAATCAGCTTTCTGTCAGCCTTCTTCTTCCTCTTCGGCGACTTTGCCTTTTTTCGCGTTGACGATCTGCTTGCGGATGGTCATGGCGACCGAGAAGACCGCGACCAGCAGGAAGATGAGGGAGATCGGACGGGTCACGAAGATGGACCAGCTGCCGCCCGTCTGCATCAGGGCCTGGCGGAAGTTCGTTTCCGTCATGTTGCCCAGAATGAAGCCGATGATCAGCGGCGTTGCCGGGATCTTCAGGAACTTGAACAGGGTGCCGATGAGGCCGAAGATGAACACGCAGTACACGTCAAAGACCGTGAACTTGTTGCAGTAGGCACCGATGATGCAGCAGACCAGAACGATGGGAAGCAGGTAGTACTTCGGGATGTCCAGCAGGCGGACGAAGGTCCGAAGGCCGGCGCGCTCGGTGATCAGCATGAAGATGTTCGCGATGATCAGGGCGATGAAGATGCCGTAGATGTACTCGCCGCTCTTGGAGAATACCAGCGGGCCCGGGGAGATGCCGTGGATGGTCAGACCGCCCAGGAAGACGGCAGTCGCCACGTTGCCGGGAATACCCATGGTGATCAGCGGGATCAGGGAGCCGCCGATAACGGCGTTGTTGGAGGTCTCGGAAGCGATCAGGCCGTCGACTTCGCCGGTGCCGAAGGTCTCCGGATGCTTGGAGGAGTTCTTCGCGGCGGTATAGGCGAGCAGCGAAGCGGTGGAACCGCCGATGCCGGGCAGAATACCGATGCTGAGGCCGATCAGGGCGGAACGGATGATGTTCACCCAGCGCTTCAGGTAATCGCCGAGCTTGATGCCGTAAAGGGAATCCATCTGGTAGCTCTTCTTGGCCAGCTTCTTGTCGATGTCTCTGCGCTCAAAGCCCGCGCGGATGATATCGGTGACGGCGTAGATGCCGATCAGGATGACGACCGAGTTGAAGCCGCCGTACAGCTTGCTTTCACCGAAGGTGAAACGGATGGCGCCGTCGATCGGGGCAATACCCACGAGGGAGAGCGCGATGCCGAGGAAGCCGGACAGGATGCCGTTGACCATGGAGTTGCCGGAAAGGCTGGAGATGATGGTCAGGGCAAAGAGGGCGATGGAGAAGTACTCCGCGCTCGTGAAGGCCAGGGTGACCTTGGCGAGGTAGGGGGAGATGAACATCAGGGCCAGGATGGAGATCAGGCCGCCGACGAAGGAGGTCAGAATGCCGACGCCGATGGCCTTGCCGGCTTCGCCCTTGTCCGCCATCGGCCCGCCGTCAAACACGGTTGCAATTGACGACGGCGTACCGGGTATCTTCAGCAGGATGGCCGAGATCAGACCGCCGGACATGCCGCCGAGGTAAAGGCCGATCAGCAGTGAGATACCGTTCATGGGGTCCATGCCGAAGGACATCGGCAGGAAAAGGATCAGGGCCATGGTGGAGCTCAGGCCGGGGATGGAACCGAAGATGATACCGATAACAACGCCGATCAGGATCAGGAGAAGGCAGAACGGGTTAAAGAGTACCATGTGGATCGCTTGAGAAATCTGTCCCATAACTTAGTCCTCCTTTCCTTAAAAACCGAACAGCCCTCTGGGCAGCGGCGTGTTGATGAGGTAAACGAACAGGGCGTAGAACGCGAAAGGCGTGACGACGCTGATGATCGAGATGACGAGCCAGTTCCGTTTTGCCTTGGGGGTCAGCAGCAGGATCTGCAGGAACAGATAAACAATGGTGGAAATGATGAAGCCGACCGGGTTGAAGGCGATGCAGTAGCCGCCGATCAGGACCAGGGTCCCGAGGCCGCCCATCAGGTCGTCATTCGACTTCTTGGCTTCTTTTTCTTTCTCGCGGAGCGCCAGGATGAGGCGCAGTACCGAAAGGGCGCACATCGCGATGCCGACGACCATCGGGAAGAAACCGCTTCCCAGATCGTTTTCCATCATCGGCTTGATGTCCTTCGCGAAGATGATCATTACGATACTGAAGGCGAGAAAGAGCACTGACGTGATAATGCCTTTTTTCTTATCCGTCATTGGGGAGCTCCTCCGTTTCTGAAAGTATTGCGCTTTAGTTGCAGGCGCGGCCGCACGGAAACCGTGCGGCCGCCGCCGTTAGCTGCTTATTTATTTGCTCTGGAAAAGCTTCTTCAGCTGTTCGACTTCCGCAGCATCTTCCTTAACGGTGTCAGCGCCGTTGCGGTAGTAAGGCTGAGCGAAGTACTTGGCAAGGGTATCGGCGAACTCAGGGCTCTTGGCGGCCTTTTCGATGGCGGCGGAGAGCTTCTCGACGATCGCGGCATCGGTTCCCTTAGGGAAGCGGATCTCGTACAGCTTGGACTGGACGACGTCGTAGCCCTGTTCCTTCATGGTCGGGAAATCCTTCATGCCTTCCGGACGTTCGTTGGCGCACACACCGAGAACGATGAAGTCACCTTTTTCGATGTAGTCCTTGACGTTCATGTAGTTGATGACCAGGCAGTCGCACTGATTGGCCATGAAAGCGGTCAGACGGTCAGCGGCGGAGCTGCCGACGTCGATCTTGTTCATTTCGATGCCCATGGTCTGTTCCATCAGGGTGGCGACAGCGTGGGTGGCACCGTTGAAGGTGATGGAGTACTTGACTTCCTTCGGGTGATCCTTGCAGTACTTGATGAAATCATCAAGGGTCTTGTAGGCAGCGTCTTTCTTGACGATCAGCATGTAGGTGTCATCACGGGCAGCGGTGGCGCAGACTTCGAAGTCATTCAGGAAAGAGAAGGTGTTGGAGCCGACCGCTTCCTGGGTGAGCATGACGCCGCTGTGGTGGAAGAGCAGGGTGTAGCCGTCATTCTTGGCATCCTTCACGGCAGTGGAAGCCGCAACGCCGGAACCGCCGGTGGTGTTGACGACGACGAAGTTCTGCTTCAGATCTTCGCCGACCAGCTTAAAGAGGGCACGGCAATAGGTATCGGTGTCGCCGCCGGCAGAGTAGGGGACGGTGACGGTGACGGCGCCCTTGGAAGGCCAGGTGGTGCCGCCGGCTTCTTTGGTGCCGTCGCTGCTGCCGCCGCAGGCGGTCAGAGTCGTCAGGACAAGGATGAGGGCAAAAGCGAGAGCGAGGAATTTTTTCATGTTCTTTCTCCTTTTTGTTTGGGTTTACGAGGTACTGCTGTTTTTCTGCGCTTTCATCATATATTATAGGGAACCATATGGCAAACAAAAAATATTTAATTTTCAACAAAGAATCTTTGTTGAAATGCCGACTCAGACGCTTCTGGCGATGCTGACGCGTTCCATCTCTCCGGCGGATTCCTGCAGCAGCTGCATGAAATACTTCACGGCTTCGGAAGCATAGCGGTCCTTCCGGCGGATCATGATCAGTTTCTGCACGACAGGCTTCCCGCCGATCGTGAGGGGGAAGATGTTCAGGTCGTCCGGCAGGGTGTTTTCGGCATTGGCAAGGCGGTTCTGCCCGATGAAGGCGCCGGCGACACCTGAGCAGCAGACAGCAAAGGAGAGGTTCGTATCCGAACTGGAAAGATAGACCTGCGGCTCCAGGCCGGCGTTAAAATAAGCCTGGAGGATGGATTCTCCGATCCGGTTTTCCGTCAGGCAGAAGGGAAGATCGGCGCATTCGGTCACTTCGAGACCGCTCAGCGCTTTCTCTTTCCAGGCCGCATCCTTTCCTTTATCTAATAGGAGCTTTTCCGGAAGACAGGCGAAGACCTGGTCTTCGGCAAAGTCCAGCTGCTCCAGTACCGGGTTCGGACGGGTGCTGTCCAGAACGATCGCGAGATCCAGCTTGCCTTCCAGGACCAGCGGCTCGAGCCGGGAAGAAAACGCCGAGGTGATCTTCAGCTCGATCTCGGGATAGCGGGCGGTAAAGGCCGGCAGGATCTGAGGCAGGGAATCGTTCAGGCGGAGAGAACTCGCGCCGAAGTGCAGGACGCCTTTTCCTTTTTTCTCCACGTCGTTCAGAAATTCCTCCAGATTCAGCTGCTCGCGCAGGAGCCGCTGTGAAAACTGCAGCGCGTATTCGCCGGCGTAGGTGAGGGAAAGCGTCGGCTTCCGGTAGAAGAGGCGCGTTCCGTAATGTTCTTCCAGCCGCTGAATATGGTTGCTGATCGTCTGCTGGGAGACATAGAGCCGTTCCGCGGTCCGGTTCATGTTCAGATCCTTGCAGAGTTCGGTAAAGTAATAGTAACTGAGGATATCCATGCAGTCCTCCCCTTAACAAAGAATCTTTGGGTGTTTAACAATTTTTCTCCGTTTGCTTTGTTGACAGTTTTAGTTTACTATGAGAACAGGTTAGATGCAAGCGCTGTTTTTCTGCAAACCAAGTGCTGCCGGAAGGACCGGCGGCGCGGCAGTCCTTTCATCAAAAATCGAAAAAAACAACGGAGGTGGCGCAATGCCCTGGAAAATCTTATTACCGCAGGAAATCATGAGTGAAGGCCGCAAGCTTCTTGAGGATGCCGGTCACACCGTCATCGACGGCCGCGGCTTCGAGACCGAAGACGTGCTTGCCGATTTCAAGGAATATCAGCCGGATGCCATGATCGTCCGCATCACTCCCATCACCCGCGAAGTGATCGAGTCCAACCCGAACCTGAAGGTAGTCGTGCGCCACGGCGCCGGCTTTGACGCTCTTGACGTGAAAGCCTGCCACGATCACGGCGTACAGACCCTGTATGCTCCGGTCGCGAACAGCACCTCCGTTGCTGAGACTGCGTTCATGCTGATCCTCGAAATGAGCCGCAACGTCACCGTCCTGCACAAGACCTGGGTCGACGACTACTACAAGGCAAAACTGAAGATCCGCAAGAACACCGTGAGCGGCAAGACCCTCGGCATCATCGGCTGCGGCAACATCGGTTCCCGCGTCGCGAAGCGTGCCCTGGCGTTCGAGATGAACGTCCTGTGCTACGACCCCTACAAGCCCGCGAAGGATTTCCCGGACGGCGTCGAAGTCGTGCGTGATCTGGACCGCATCTTCAAGGAGAGCGATTATGTCTCCCTGCACGCGCCGAACACCCCTGTCACCCACGACATGGTGAACAAGGAACGTCTGGCCATGATGAAGCCCACCGCTTTCCTGATCAATACCGCGAGAGGCGGCCTGGTCGTGGAAGAGGATCTGTACGAAGCCTGCAAGAACGGCGTGATCGCCGGTGCCGGCCTGGACGCCATCCGCAAGGAACCGGTCGATCCCGCGAACCCGCTCCTCACCCTGGACAACGTGATCATCTATCCGCACATCGGCGGCAACACCACCGAAGCGGCCCGCCGTGCCTCCTACTTCTCCGCCATGGGCGTGCAGGAAGTGTACGAAGGCAAGAAGCCTACCTGGCCCATCAACGACGTCGACTACGCGACTGCGAAGACCTACGACGACGTGAAGAAGCCCGACAGGAAACCGGCCGGCATGTTCGAGTATTGATAACGCAAGGCACACAAAAAGCCGCAGGCATGAAGCCTGCGGCTTTTTGCTGTCCGGGGACGGAGCAGCGCGGCTGCCCTGCCGACAGGGACCTGCAGCTGACGGCTCAGTCCGTGATGACGACCTTCTCGATCACCGGCTGCTGCGCGGCCGGAATGGTGCCGTTGTTGTCGACGGGCTTTGCGTCCTTCGCGATCTTCTGCACGATCTCAAGGCCTTCCGTCACATGGCCGAATGCAGCGTAATTGCCGTCCAGATGCGGCGCGGTCCCTACCATGATGAAAAACTGGGAGCTGGCGCTGTTCTTGTCGTTGGCTCTGGCCATCGAAATGACGCCAGGGACGTGTTTGATCGGGTTCTCCACGCCGTTGGACTTGAATTCGCCCTTGATGGTCTTCGGCGTGATCTTGCTGGACGAGTTCGGCGCGCCGCCCTGGATCATGAAGCCGTCAATAATGCGGTGGAAGGTGAGGCCGTCGTAGAAGCCCTGTTTCGCGAGGCTGACGAAATTGGCCACGGTGATCGGCGCGGTCTCCGCGTCCAGTTCCAGCTTGACGGTGCCGTAGCCTTTGACCGTGATCTCGGCGTGATACAGTTTTTGGCCGGATACGGATGGCTCCGGCGTCTTTTTGCCGCAGGCAGCTGATGCCAGAACGAGCAGCAGGACGGCAAGGACGACAAGTATTTTCTTCATCATTGATTTACTCCTGTGTATGGAATGATCTCGGGCTTTGGCAGGCCCGGTTTATGCGTTAACGATTGTATTTCACGCCTGCCGTGATCAGCAGGACAAGGCCTGCGGCAAAACCTGCCGCAAAGGCAAGAAAGCTGAGGGCGGACTCCGTAAATGCCAGCAGTAAAGCTGTCATGATCAGGCCGATGCCGACAAGGACAATGCCAATCCCGGACAGGGTGCAGAATGCTTTTTTGTCTTCGTCGGATACCTTGTCGGCGTGATAGTCGTGCAGAAGGGTGATCCGCTCTTTCTTCCAGATCAGAAATCCCAGCACGGTGCAGGCGATGCCGACTGTCGCGCAGATAACGACGCCGAGGATCATGATGCCTCCTTCTCTCTGACGGGAGCTGCTTTTCTTCAGATAAAACGGGCGGTTTGCGCCTCCCACCTGCCGGCGGCGCCGCAGGGAAGAACAAGGCCGAGCTTCTTCGCTTCATCGCTTCCGGTGACCGGAAGCCCGATTTCATCGGAGATGACCCGTCCGCCGAAACGTTTTCCTACGGCTTCCTTCAGCATGTAGGAAAGAACGCCCGGCTGCAGGCCGGTGGTATATGAATTGATAAGGAAGAAAAGCGGTTCGTCGGAGAGAAGCTCCGCGCAGCGCTGCACCAGCGGAAAAACGGCATCTTCGATCTTCCAGATCTCGCCCTTCGGACCGCGGCCGTAGGAGGGCGGGTCCATGATGACGGCTTCGTACTTCTTCTCACGGCGGATCTCCCGCTCCACGAATTTGCCGCAGTCATCCACGAGCCAGCGGATCTTTGCTTCGCCGAGACCTGAGGCGCGGGCATTTTCCGAAGCCCAGTTCACCATGCCTTTCGCGGCGTCCACGTGCGTTACCTCGGCGCCGGCCTTTGCCGCGGCCAGCGTTGCCCCGCCGGTGTAGGCAAAGAGGTTGAGGACGCGGACCGGTTTTCCCTCCGCGCGCCTTGCGGCGATCAGTTTTGAGAACCACTCCCAGTTCGCTGCCTGTTCGGGAAAGAGTCCGGTGTGCTTGAACTTGAAGGGCTTGAGCCGGAAGGTGAGACCGAGCGGCTCATAGTGCAGGTCCCATTCATCGGGCAGGGAAAAGAACTCCCACTCGCCGCCGCCCGAGGAGGAGCGGTGGTAGTGCGCGTTCGGCTTCCGCCAGCCGGGCAGGCGCTTATCCGTCTGCCAGATGACCTGCGGGTCGGGCCGCACCAGTTCGTACGCGCCCCAGCGCTCGAGCTTTTCGCCGCCCGAGCAGTCCAGGACTTCATATTCTTTCCAGGAATCGGCAAGAAACATGTTACACCTCCGAGTACTTACCCATCATAGCAGAGAAGGCGGAAAAAAGCCACTTCTTATTATGAGACAAAAGACCTTGCCATCCCCGGGGAAAGAGTGTATGATGCTAGTGCCCTGCAATGCCTGACGGTGCTGCAGGCACTGCGTCAGTTCGAAACCATCCTGACGTTAAACAAAACTAAGGAGAGCCGAAGGCCCCGCCCCGGGCGGCAGCCGGACGCAAAAGAAACATGAAAAACATTACCGTACAAAAAGTTGCCATGGCGGGCATCATTGCCGCGCTGTACGTGGGGCTGGGCTTTCTGGTCCTGAACCTTGCTTCCGGCGTCATCCAGATCCGCTTTGCGGAAGTGCTGACGGTCATGCCGGTCTTCACCGCCGCCGGGATCCCCGGCGTCACGATCGGCTGCTTCCTGTTCAACCTGCTGTCCGGTGCGGCGGTCGGCGACGTCATTTTCGGCACGCTGGCCACGCTCATCGGCGCGGTCGGGACGAGGCTCCTCCGGAAGAAGAGCCGGTATCTCGCAGTCCTTCCGCCCATCCTCGCCAACACGCTCATCGTACCGTTCGTCCTCAGATACTGCTACGGCATGGAGGACGCCATCTGGTTCATGATGGTCACGGTCTGCGCAGGCGAGATCGTCGCGGCGGGTATCCTGGCGCTTCTGCTGCGCCGCCTGCTGGAAACGAGCGAAAAACAGCTGTTCCCGAACGGGAGAGACTGAAGATCACGGCCCGGAGTTTCCCGGGAAGGGCCTGCGGCCCGGATCACGAAGAGGGACATTATGTATAAGGTAGATTTTGATCATCCGCAGTGGGCGCATTTTATGGGCATCGGCGGCATCAGCATGAGCAGCCTTGCGCAGTTCCTGCTGACGAAAGGCTTTAAGGTGACCGGCTCCGATACCAAGGAGAGCAAGAATACCGAGCGCCTGCGCGCGCAGGGGGCAGAGATCGCCCTGCACCAGGGACCGGAAAACATCGTGGACGGCATCGACTTCTGCGTCAACACCGCGGCGGTCCATCCGGACAACCCGGAATACGCTGCCGCAGTTCGAAAGGGCATCCCGATCCTCAACCGCGCCGAGCTTCTCGGCCAGATGATGGCGCACTATCCGGAAAGCTTCGCGGTCTCCGGCACGCACGGCAAGACCACGACCACCGGCATGATGACGGAGATCCTGATGGCGGCGGGCGACGACCCCACGGTTTCCATCGGCGGCCTTCAGGAGTCGATCGGCGGGAACCTGCGCATCGGGCACTCGCCCTATTTCGTCGCGGAAGCCTGCGAATTCACGAACAGCTACCACCACATGTTCCCGAAGACCGCGATCATCCTGAACATCCGGGCGGACCATCTGGATTTCTTCCACAACATGGAGAACATCCGGAAATCCTTCCGCCGCTTTGCGGAAAATGTCGCGGCGGACGGCGTGCTTGTCGTCGAGAGCGACATTGAAGACGTGCACGAACTGATGGCCGGCCTTCCCTGCCGGGTCGTGTACGTTGGCCTTCAGGACGGCGACGATTATCAGGCGAAGAACATTACGTCCACGAAACTCGGTGAGTGCAGCTTCGACATCGCACGTCACGGAGAAGTCCTCGGCCGCATCAGCCTGAACGTACCTGGGGAACACAACGTGACGAACGCTCTTTCCGCCGGCGCCGCGGCCATGGAAAACGGGATCCCGTTCGAGGCCGTGAAGAAAGGCCTGGAGAACTTCAAGGGCGTACACCGCCGCTTTGAGAAGCGGGGGATCCTCCGTGAGGACATCGTGGTCATGGACGACTTCGGCCACCATCCGGAGGAGATCGCTGCGACGCTCGCGGTCGCGCGCAGATACCCCTACAAACTGACCTGCATCTTCCAGCCCTACACCTACAGCCGCACGAAGGAACTCTTCGACGAGTTCGCGGACGTGCTTTCGGGCTTTGACAGGGTGATCCTTTCGGACATCATGCCGGCCCGCGAGACCGACGATCTGGGGGTTCATTCGTCCCAGCTGCGGGACGCGATCGAAAAACGGGGCGTTCCCTGCTGGTATCTCCCCACTTTCGACGAGATCGTAAAATTTTTGTTGGAAAATTCTTCCAACGGCGAAATGTTGATAACCATGGGCTGCGGAAACGTTGATCTTGTCGCAGATGCGCTGGTCGCGTCCGAGCTTTGCACATCATCCACCGCGAAGACGCTTTGAGCCGGGTGGAAAACCGCTTTTCAAAAACCCTTGCAGGACAAGGCTTTCCGGGCTTTTCCACAGGTTCCACATTATCCACGCAGCCGGTCCGCTCCCTTCGGAGCGGACCTCGTGCTATTGCATTCTGACCGCATTATGCTATACTGAAAGCCCATGGCGGAGGGAGTATGCGCGATGAGATTGGAATGCTATACCGCGGCGGGGCAGACACTGGTCCCCAACGTTTTTATCGATAAATACATGACTGAGGCAAGCGGAGAGTTCGTCAAGGTCTATCTGTGTCTTCTGCGGACGCAGGGCGGGTCGGAGATCTCCGTAGAGAGTCTCGCGGAACGTCTGGACCTTTCGGAACGGACGGTGAACCGCGCCCTGAAATATCTGGAAAAGTGCGGCCTGCTGAAACTGTTTTACGATGCCGAAGGGCACATGAACGGGATCCGCATGCTTTCGGGTACGGATATTTACGACGAACCGGTACCGCTCAGCGCTGTCCCTGCAGGCACAACGGCCGCCGGAAATGCGGAAGCGGCGCCGGCCGGAGAGCCTGCCGCCGCTGCGGAAAGCGATAAGCCTGTCCGCGCACCCCGGAGCCGGAAACTGACGGATCCCTCTGCGTCGGCGCAGAAGGAAGCCCCCGCGCCTGCCGTGAAGCTTCCCGCCGCGCCTGCGGAAAAGGAGCGCCGCAGCTACCTCCCGACGGAAGTCAGCCGCCTGTGCGAAGAGGACGGGGAGTTCAACATGCTCGTCTCCGTGGTCGCGCCGGCGTACCTGAACCGTGTCCTGTCGCATCAGGATATCGAAGTCTTCGCCTGGCTCCACCATGACCTGCAGCTGCCGGTCGACGTGCTGGAGTACTGCGTGGAGCAGTGCGTGGAGCGGAAAAAGGAAGACTATTCCAAGACGAAGTTCATCCGCTACATCGAGACCGTTGCCCGCAGCTGGCACGAGGAAGGCGTGAAGGATCTCGCCGGGGCGCGGGCGGCCGTCCGCCGTTTTGATGAGAAGGTCCGCGCGCAGAAGGACGCTGCCGGAACGCCGGGAACTGCAGGCGAGGCACCGGCAGAAGGTTCGGAGTCCCGCCGGAAGAAACCGGGGACCGGCCGTTCGGCGAAAGTCCAGGCCGCCTACGGTTTTTCCACGGAACGGGACCGCGGAGAGGTCGATTACAATGCGCTCGCCTGGAGCCGCATGTGGGAGGAGAAGTAAATGCCGCTCACGAACAAGCAGATCGACGAGGTCGAACAGATCTATCTTGAAAGAAGACGGGCTGCCGAAGACCGGGCAGCCGAAAGCCGCGCGCGGATCGAGAAGGCCGTGCCGGAATTCGCCCGCCTCGAACGGGAGCAGGCCGAACTGCGCGGCCGCCTCATCGAGGCCAGGCGCTCGGGAAGCGGACGCCTCGCGGCGGAACTCGACAAGCAGATCCGGGCGACCGTCCTGATGAAGGAAACGCTGCTGCAGGAGGCCGGTTTTTCGCCGGAGGACCTGAAGCCGCAGTGGAGCTGCCCAATCTGCCGTGACACCGGCTACACGGAAGAAGGCAGGTGCAGCTGCTTCCGTCCGACCCTGGTGAACGTGCTCTACCACGGCTCGCCGCTCTGGGAACGGGTGAACGAGGAGAGTTTCGAGACCTTCGACATCACCCGCTTCGACACGCGGCCGGATGCCCGGCTGGGCGGCGACTCAGCCCGCGGCGTCATGCTCAAGAACCTCCGCACGGCGAAAACCTTCGTCCGGAATTTCGGGACGAAGATGCAGAACATGCTGCTCTTCGGGCCGACCGGGACCGGCAAGACCTTCCTGTGCAACTGCATCGCAGGCGCGCTCATGAAGGAAGGCTGGGCGGTCGTCTACATGACTGCGGCGGAATACTTCCGCCTGCTGGGGGACATCGCCTTCGGGCGCAGCGAGCAGACGATCGAAGGGCTGATGGATTCCGCCGACCTGCTGATCATCGACGACCTCGGCACCGAGATCGAGACCGCCGCCAACGTTTCCCTGCTGGAGGAGACGGTCGACCGGCGCTTCCGCCGGAAACAGTCGACGGTCATCTCCACGAATCTGACGCCGGAGGACATCCGGCACCGTTACATCGAGCGGATCGGCTCGCGCCTTCTGTGCTACCAGACGCTGCCTTTCGGAGGCGGCGACCTGCGCACCGGGGCCAGGAGCCGGATCACCGATCTTTGACCGTTCCCGCCGCGCGGAAAGGCGTACGCGGCGGTCACGATAAAACAACGCGGGAAAAATGCTGCGAAAAGGGGGCATTATGGAAGCAAGAAAACACTACGGACCGCTGGGGATCATCGCGCTTCCCGGCTGCGAAAAGCTGGCGAAGCAGGTGAACGCGTATCTGGTCGCCTGGAGGGCGAACCGCAAGAGCGACCAGGCCGGTTATGTGGAGGATTCCTACATGATCGACGTGGACCTTCCCCGCTTCGGAAGCGGCGAAGCGAAGGCGGCGCTGAAACAGACGGTCAGGGGCTACGACCTCTACATCATGGTCGACGTGTGCAACTACAGCATCGAATACACCATGAACGGCAAGAGCAACCCCATGTCGCCGGATGACCACTACCAGAACGTCAAGCGCGTGATCGCGGCCTGCACGGGCAAGCCGGCCAGGATCAACGTGGTGATGCCGTTCCTCTACGAGAGCCGGCAGCACCGCCGTACGAGCCGTGAATCGCTGGACTGCGCAATGATGCTGCAGGAACTGGTGAGCTTCGGGGTGACCAACATCATCACCTTCGATGCCCACGACCCGCGCATCTGCAACGCCGTTCCGATGTCCGGCTTCGATTCGATGCCGACCAGCTACCAGTTCGTGAAGACGCTGATCAACCTGGACCTGCACGAGGACTTCGACAAGGAGCACGTGCTGATCATCGCGCCGGATGAAGGCGCCGTCGAGCGGGCGATCTATTTCGCCAACATCCTGGGCGTGAACGTGAGCATGTTCTACAAGCGCCGCGACTACACGAAGGTCGTGAACGGCAAGAACCCGATCATCGCCCACGAGTACCTCGGCGAGTCCCTGGAGGGCAAGACGGCGATCGTCGTGGATGACATGATCGCTTCCGGCGACTCCATCATCGACGTCGGCAAGCAGCTTAAGGCCAGAGGCGCGAAGCGCGTCATCGCCTGCGCGAGCTTCGGTCTGTTCACTTCCGGCATGGAGCGCTTCGACAAGGCTGTCGCGGACGGATACATTGACAAGGTCCTGACGACGAACCTGATCTACCAGCATCCCGAGACCTTAAAGCGCGACTACTACGTATCCGTGGACATGAGCGAATACCTGGCCAGCCTGGTCGATACGCTGAACCACAACGCCTCCATGGAGAAGCTGATCACGCCTTCCGAGAAGATCACGAACAAGCTGAAAGAATCCTGAGAACGCATTTTTCCGCGAGGGACCCCCATATTTGGGGGTCCTTTTTGCGTCTTCCACTACATCTTACGGAGGGGGATGCAAAACACCGCATTTGCTTCATTTTCAACAGGCAAAACATAAGAATATTAAGGAAAAACAAAAGAAAATTAAGTGATATTTCGCTTGCAATGCCGGGGCTGCTGTGCTAAATTATCCCTTGCTGTGACATTGATAGCGGTGAAGCGTGAGGTTGCTGCCCGCCCGTGGCAGGTTTTCCGTGGAGCGAATGTCAAGTTAGGAAACTGGCGACAAGTCACTGTACCAGACAATCTGTGAAAAACAGAGATAACGTGTGAACAGTCTCAGGACACACACGGAGGCGTGTACAGTCACCGCTTGTCGTACTTCCACAAGTACGAATAAGGAGGCGACTATTTTTTATGGCAAACCAAATCATGAGAATCACCCTGAAGGCTTATGAACACCAGTCGGTGGACCGCAGCGCGGCGGAGATCGTCGAAGCGGTCAGAAAGACCGGAGCCCAGGTCAGCGGCCCCGTCCCGCTTCCCACGAAGCGCGAGATCGTGACCATCCTGCGCGCGGTGCATAAGTACAAAGATTCCCGCGAACAGTTTGAGCAGCGGACGCACAAGCGTCTGATCGACATCCTGAATCCCAATCAGAAGACGATCGATGCCCTGTCTGCCCTCGAGGTTCCTGCCGGCGTGGATATCAACATCCGCATGAAGGCGAAATAAAACACACAACACAGTACAAAACAGCAAAAAATAACGGGCAAAAAATTCTAGTATGAGCGCGAAGGCGCTCCGCTGTAGGAGGAAACATGAAGAAAGCAATTTTAGCAACCAAAGTCGGAATGACTCAGATCTTCGACGAGAACGGCATCCTGACGCCTGTGACGGTCCTGCTGGCCGGCCCCTGCGCCGTGACCCAGATCAAGACGATGGACAATGACGGCTATGCCGCTGTCCAGGTCGCCTATATGGATAAGAAGGAAGACCGGATCAGCAAGCCCCTGAAGGGCCACTTCGCCAAGGCCGGCGTGTCCGGCAAGCGCTTCGTCCGCGAGCTGAAGCTCGAAGGCGAATACAAGCTGGGCGATGAGATCAAGGCTGACATCTTCGCCGCCGGCGACAAGGTCGATGCGACCGCCGTCTCCAAGGGCAAAGGCTTCCAGGGCGCCATCCACCGCCACGGCCTGCACCGCGGCCCGATGACCCACGGTTCCAAGTATCACCGTCATGCCGGCTCCAACGGCGCCTGCTCCGATCCCAGCCGTGTCTTCAAGGGCAAGAGAATGGCCGGCCACATGGGCAGCCGCACCATCACCGTGCAGAACCTGGAAGTGGTCCGCGTGAACGCGGATGACAACCTGATCCTGGTCAAGGGCTCCGTCCCCGGATCCAAGAAGGCCCTCGTCACCTTAAAAGAGACCGTGAAGGCCTGATCACAGGAAAGGAGAAATAAGCGATGGCAAACGTAACTGTTTATAATATGGAAGGAAACGCTGTCGGCGAGATCGAACTGAACGATGCCGTCTTCGGCGTGGAGATCAATGAGCACCTCGTGCACATGGCCGTGGTGCAGCAGCTTGCCAACGACCGCCAGGGCACGCAGAAGGCGAAGACCCGCGGCGAGGTCAGCGGAGGCGGCCGTAAGCCGTGGCGCCAGAAAGGCACCGGCCATGCCCGCCAGGGTTCGACCCGTGCACCGCAGTGGAAGGGCGGCGGCGTCGTTTTCGCCCCGACTCCCCGTGAGTACAGCTTCAAGCTGAACAAGAAAGAAAAGAGAGCGGCCCTGAAGAGCGCACTGACCAGCCGCGTCAACGAGAAGAAGTTCTTCGTGATCGACGAACTCACGATGGACGCTCCGAAGACCAAGGTCTTTGACGCCGTGCTCAAGGCTCTGAACCTGAACAAGGCCCTCGTGGTGCTGGATGAGATCGACGACAACGTCATCCTTTCCGCCCGCAACATTCCCGATGTCAAGACGGCACAGGTCAACAGCATCAACGTATTCGACATTCTGAAATACGACAGCATGCTGATCACCAAGTCCGCCGTGGAAGCGATTGAGGAGGTATACGCATAATGGCAGACCTGAAATACTATGACGTCGTGCTCCGCCCGGTCATCACCGAAAAAAGCATGAACATGATGGCGGACAAGAAGTACACCTTCTACGTAAACCCGCAGGCGACCAAGACCCAGGTCAAGGACGCCGTGGAAAAACTCTTCGCCGGAACCAAGGTCGTTTCCGTCAACACCATGAACCTCGACGGCAAGAAGCGCCGCCGCGGACTGGTGGAAGGCCGCACCGCGAAGCAGAAAAAAGCGATCGTGACGCTCTCTGCCGACAGCGCCGACATCGAGATCTTCGAAGGACTGTAAGCTCCTTCCGTTATACGGCGTATCCCGCGCCGTGAAATAAAATAATAGGAGAATTCATTCAAAATGGGCATCAAAAAGTATAATCCCTATACACCGTCCAGACGGCAGATGACCGGCCTTGACTTCGCGGCTGTGACCAAGAAGACTCCGGAAAAATCTCTGACGGTGTCGCTGAAGAAGCATGCCGGCCGCAACAACCAGGGCAAGATCACTGTCCGTCATCAGGGCGGCGGCACCCGCACCAAATACAGGATCATCGACTACAAGCGCAATTCCAAGGACGGCATCCCGGCCAAGGTCATCGGCATCGAATACGATCCGAACCGCACCGCGAACATCGCGCTGATCTGCTACGCGGACGGCGTGAAGTCCTACATCCTGGCTCCCGAAGGCCTGACCGACGGCATGACCGTCGTCAGCGGTCCCGACGTTGAAGCGAAGCTCGGCAACTGCCTGCCTCTCTCCAGCATCCCGATCGGCGCCCAGGTCCACAACATCGAGCTCATGCCCGGACGCGGCGGCCAGATGGTCCGTGCAGCCGGCGGCAGCGCTCAGATGATGGCCAAGGAAGGCAAGTATGCGACCCTGCGTCTCCCGTCCGGCGAGATGCGCATGGTCCCGATCGAATGCCGCGCGACCATCGGTGTCGTCGGCAACGGCGAACACAACCTCGTGAACATCGGTAAGGCCGGCCGCAAGCGCCACATGGGCATTCGTCCTACGGTCCGCGGTTCCGTCATGAACCCGAACGATCACCCGCACGGCGGCGGCGAAGGCAGAGCGCCTATCGGACGTCCCGGTCCCAGCACTCCTTGGGGCAAGCCTGCACTGGGTTACAAGACCCGCAAGGCCAAGAAGCAGTCCAACAAGATGATCGTCAGACGCCGCGACGGCAAGCTGGTGAAGTAAGGGAGGTAAATCATGGCTCGTTCATTAAAGAAAGGACCTTTCGTAGACGAGAGTCTCATGAAGAAGGTCGAAGCATTAAACGCATCCGGACAGAAGACCGTCATCAAGACCTGGTCGCGCCGTTCCACGATCTTCCCGAACTTTGTCGGCCACACGATCGCTGTTCATGACGGCCGCAAGCATGTTCCGGTATATGTCACCGAAGATATGGTCGGCCACAAGCTCGGCGAATTCGTCGTCACCCGCACCTACCGCGGCCACGGCAAAGACGAGAAGAGCTCCGGAAGGTAAGGGAAGGAGGTAATTATCCATGGCAAAAGGACACAGATCCCAAATCAAACGTGAAAGAAATGCCCAGAAGGATAACCGCCCTTCGGCGAAACTCTCCTACGCCCGCATTTCCGTTGAAAAAGCCTGCTTCGTTCTGGACGCGATCCGCGGCAAGGACGCCCAGACCGCTCTGGCTATCGTAACCTACAATCCCCGCTACGGCTCCGAGATCGTGACCAAGCTGCTGAAGTCCGCCATCGCGAATGCGGAAAACAACAACGGTCTCGATGTCAACAACCTCTACGTTGCCGAGTGCTATGCCAACAAGGGCCCGACAATGAAACGTATCCATCCCAGAGCACAGGGCCGCGCCTACCGCATCGAGAAGCGCATGAGCCACATCACCATCGTGCTGGATGAGAAGCAGAAAGAGAAGGAGGCCTGATATGGGACAGAAAGTTAATCCTCACGGCTTAAGAGTCGGCGTGATCAAGGGCTGGGAATCCAACTGGTATGCAGCCGGCAAGGATTTCGCAGACAATATCGAAGAAGATCACAAGATCCGTAAGTATCTGAAGAAGAGACTGTACGATTCCGGCATCTCCAAGATCGCCATCGAGCGTGCCTCCGACCGCGTGAAGGTCACCGTGTTCACCGCCAAGCCCGGTATGGTGATCGGCAAGGGCGGCGCTGAGATCGAAGCCCTGAAGGCTGACGTACAGAAGCTCACCGCCAAGAAACTGCTCATCGACGTCAAGGAGATCAAGCGCCCCGATAAGGAAGCGCAGCTGGTCGCCGAGAACATCGCCAAGCAGCTCGAAGAACGTGTCGGCTACCGCCGTGCCGTGAAGTCCAACATGGGCCGTGCGCTGAAGAGCGGCGCCCTGGGCATCAAGTGCTCCGTCGGCGGACGCCTCGGCGGCGCGGACATCGCCCGCACCGAGTTCTACAGTGAAGGCACCATTCCGCTTCAGACCCTGCGCGCGGACATCGACTACGGTTTTGCCGAAGCCGATACCACCTACGGCAAGGTCGGCGTGAAGGTCTGGATCTACAAAGGGGAAGTGCTTCCCGCCAAGAAAAATAAGGAAGGGAGCGAGAACTGATCATGTTAATGCCTAAGAGAGTTAAACGCCGCAAACAGTTCCGCGGCTCGATGGCCGGCAAGCCCACCCGCGGCACCAAGGTGACGTACGGTGATTGGGGCCTCGTGGCAACGGAACCTGCCTGGATCAAGTCCAATCAGATCGAGGCTGCCCGTGTGGCCATGACCCGTTACATCAAGCGCGGCGGCCAGGTCTGGATCAAGATCTTCCCTGACAAGCCCGTGACGACCAAGCCCGCTGAGACCCGTATGGGTTCCGGCAAGGGCACTGTGGAATACTGGGTCGCCGTCGTGAAACCCGGCCGCGTCCTTTTCGAGATCGCCGGTGTTCCCGAAGAAACAGCCAGAGAAGCTCTTCGTCTGGCCATGCACAAGCTCCCTCTGACCTGCAAGATCGTCAAGAGAGCGGAAGAAGGCGGTGAAGACAGTGAAAACTAACGATTACATGAAGACGCTTAACGCGAAGAGCGCTGCCGAACTGGAAAACGAACTGACGGCAGCCAAGAGGGAACTGTTCAACCTGCGGTTCCAGAATGCGACCAACCAGCTGAGCAACACCGCTCGCGTGACCGAAGTCAGACGGAACATTGCCCGTATCCAGACCGTGCTTCGTGCCAAGGCTGCTGAGTAAGGAGGAACCGTAAGATGGAAGAAAGAAACCTGAGAAAGACTCGTGTCGGCAAGGTCATCTCCGATAAGATGGACAAGACCATCGTGGTCGCGATCGAAGACCACGTGCGTCATCCCCTGTACGGCAAGATCGTCAAGAAAACCTATAAACTGAAAGCTCATGATGAAGAGAACACCTGCGGCATCGGCGATACCGTGCGCGTCATGGAAACCAGGCCGCTCTCCAAGGACAAACGCTGGAGACTGGTGGAGATCATCGAGAGAGCGAAATAAACCGGGAGGAAGAAGCTATGATTCAACAGGAAAGCAGATTGAACGTTGCCGACAATACCGGCGCGAAAGAGCTCCTTTGCATCCGTGTCATGGGTGGTTCCACCCGCCGCTATGCGAATATCGGCGACGTGATCGTGGCCACTGTCAAGGATGCTGCCCCCGGTGGTATGGTGAAGAAGGGCGAAGTGGTCAAGGCCGTCGTCGTCCGCACCAAGCACGGCGCCCGCCGCAAAGACGGCTCCTACATCAAGTTCGATGAGAACGCTGCCGTGATCATCCGCGAAGATAAGACTCCCCGCGGAACCCGTATCTTCGGGCCGGTTGCCAGAGAACTTCGTGACAGACAGTTCATGAAGATCGTTTCCCTGGCTCCGGAAGTACTGTAAGGAGGAAACGAACATGTCTATGTCTAAGATCAAAGTCGGCGACACCGTTCGTGTGATCACCGGCAAAGATAAGGGCCGCGAAGGCAAAGTCCTGAGCATCGATCATGCCAAGAACCGCGTGACGGTCGAAGGCGTGAATCTGATCACCAAGCATGCCAAGCAGAACCAGCAGAACCCGAACGGCGGCATCATCCACAAGGAAGGCACCGTCGATATGTCCAACGTCATGCTCGTGCTGAACGGCAAGCCCGTTCGCGTCGGCTTCGAAGTGAAGGACGGCAAGAAGATCCGCGTTGCCAAGACTGCGGACGGCACCGTCGCCATCGACTGAGGAGGTAAAGCATGAGCAGCAGATTAAAAGAACAGTATCTTAAAGAGATCGTCCCGGCGATGGAGAAGAAGTTCGGCTACACCAACACCATGCAGGTGCCGAAGCTGAACAAGATCGTCGTCAACATGGGCGTCGGCGAAGCCAAGGACAATGCCAAGCTTCTCGAAAGCGCCATGAAGGACATGGAGATCATCACCGGCCAGAAGCCCGTCATGACCACCGCGAAGAAGTCCATTGCGAACTTCAAGATCCGCGAAGGCATGAAGATCGGCTGCAAGGTCACCCTCCGCGGCGACAGGATGTACGAATTCCTGGACCGTCTGGTGAACCTTTCCCTGCCCCGCGTGCGTGACTTCCGCGGCGTGAACCCCAACGCCTTTGACGGCCGCGGCAACTACGCCCTCGGTATCCGTGAACAGCTCATCTTCCCGGAAATCGAATACGATAAGATCGACAAGACCCGCGGTATGGACATCATCATCGTCACCACCGCCAAAACGGATGAAGAAGCCAGAGAACTGCTGACCCTCTTCAACATGCCGTTTGCGAAGAACTAAGGAGGAAACATCATGGCTAAGACATCTATGAAAATGAAACAGCAGCGCACTCCGAAGTTCTCGACCCGCGCCTACACCCGCTGCCGCCTGTGCGGCCGTCCTCACGCCGTTCTGCGCAAATACGGCATCTGCCGTGTCTGCTTCCGCGAACTGGCCTACAAGGGCGAGATCCCCGGTGTACGCAAGGCAAGCTGGTAAAGAAGGAGGATTAGTGAAATGGCAGTTATGAGCGATCCTATTGCGGATATGCTGACCCGCATCCGCAACGCCAATACGGCGAAGCATGATACGGTATCCATTCCTGCTTCGAAGATCAAGGCTTCCATCGCCGAGATCCTGCTGAAGGAAGGCTATATCAAGGGTTATGAACTCCAGGGCGAAGGCGCCGGGAAAAAGATCCTGGTCACCCTGAAGTACGGCAGCGACAAGAACGAGAAGGTCATCCACGGCCTGTCCCGCATCTCCAAGCCCGGTCTGCGCGTTTACGCCAGCGCCGAGGAGATGCCGAAGGTCCTCGGCGGCCTGGGCATCGCGATCGTTTCCACCAACGAAGGCGTGATGACCGACAAGCAGGCCCGCGCGAAGAACGTCGGCGGCGAAGTTCTTGCCTATATCTGGTAATTCCAATAATATCTGGAGGTTAATAAGGCGAAATGTCACGTATCGGAAAAATGCCTATCGTGATCCCCGCGGGCGTGTCCGTGGAGGTCGCAGAAAATAACAAAGTGACGGTTAAGGGTCCCAAGGGCGAACTGACCAGGGTCCTTCCTGCCGAGATGAAGATCGAGGTGGAGAACGGCCAGGTCAAGGTCTCCCGTCCCAACGATCTCAAGAGAGAGAAATCCATGCACGGCCTGACCCGTACCCTGATCAACAACATGGTCGTCGGCGTACACGAAGGCTATACCAAGACGCTCGAGATCAACGGCGTCGGTTACCGTGCCGCCAAGGAAGGCAACAAGCTGACCCTGTCGCTCGGCTATTCCCACCCGGTGGTCATGATCGATCCCGAAGGCATCGAATCGGTGTGCGAAACCCCGAACAAGATCGTCATCAAGGGCATCGACAAAGAAAAGCTCGGCCAGTATGCCGCCGAGATCCGCTCGAAGCGCGGTCCTGAACCGTACAAGGGCAAGGGCATCAAGTATGCGACCGAGACCATCCGCCGCAAAGTCGGCAAGGCCGGTAAGAAATAAGGAGGTTCGATATGGTAAGCAAAGATAATCGCAAAGATAATCGCATCAAAAAGCACCAGCGGATCCGCAACCATTTCTCCGGCACGGCCGAAAGGCCCCGTCTGGCGGTGTTCCGCAGCAACAGCCACATGTATGCGCAGATCATCGATGATGATGCACAGAAGACCCTGGTCTCCGCTTCCACCCTTGAAGCCGCTGCAAAGGCAGAGCTGGAGCAGACTGACAACGTGGAAGCCGCGTCCTACGTCGGCACCCTGATCGCGAAGCGCGCCCTGGAAGCCGGGATCACCGAAGTGGTCTTCGACCGCGGCGGTTTCCTGTATCACGGCAAGATCCAGGCACTGGCTGAGGCGGCTCGTGAAGCCGGCCTGAAGTTCTGAGGGAGGTAAGGAGAATGAAACGTAATATCATCGATCCGAATACGCTGGAACTGACCGATACTCTCGTAGAACTGAGACGTGTTTCCAAGACGGTCAAGGGCGGCCGCAATTCCCGCTTTGCCGCGCTGGTCGTCGTCGGCGACGGCCGCGGCCATGTGGGCGCCGGCACCGGTAAGGCCAAGGAAGTTCCGGAAGCCATCCGCAAGGCCAAGGAAGCTGCGACCCGTCACATCGTGGAGATCCCCCGCGACGAGAACGACTCCATTCCTCATGACTTCGTCGGCAAGTTCGGCAGCGCTACCGTGATGCTGAAGCGGGCTCCCGAAGGTACCGGCGTTATCGCCGGCGGCCCTGCCCGTGCGGTCATGGAAAAAGCCGGTATCCGCAACATCCGTACCAAGTCCCTGGGCTCCAACAACAAACACAACGTCGTGCTTGCCGCCATCGAAGGCCTGACGAGCATGTACACCCCCGAAGAGATCGCCCGTCTTCGCGGCAAGTCCGTGGAAGAGATCCTCGGTTAAGGAGACAGGAGGAAACAATCATGGCAAAGATGTTAAAAGTCACGCTGGTCAAATCCCCTATCGGCGCGGTCCCGAAACAGAGAGCCACTGCTGAAGCCCTTGGTCTGTCCAAGATGCACAAGACCGTGACTCTGCCGGATAACGATGCCGTCCGCGGCATGATCTGGCATGTGAACCACCTGGTAAAGGTAGAGGAGGTCGAAGAATGAGCGCACTTAATCTTTCGAACCTGCAGCCCGCTGAAGGCGCTACGCACAACGATTTCCGCCGCGGCCGCGGCCATGCCAGCGGCAACGGCAAGACGGCCGGCAAGGGCCACAAGGGCCAGAAGGCCCGCTCCGGCGCGCCCCGTCCCGGCTTTGAAGGCGGCCAGATGCCTCTGTTCCGCCGCATCCCCAAGCGCGGATTCACCAACATCAATTCCCGCAGGGAAGTGGCAGTCAACCTCGACGCGCTGCAGTGCCGTTTTGAAGACGGCGCCGTCATCACGGAAGAGGCGATCCTGGAATCCGGCCTGGTCAAGAACCCTCTTGACGGTGTCAAGATCCTGGGAGGCGGCGAACTTTCCAAGAAGTTCACGGTCCGCGGACTGAACGTCAGCGAAGGTGCAAAGAGTAAGATCGAAGCGGCAGGCGGAACCGTAGAAGCCGAGTAAACGGAGGGTGGCCCATGTTAAAGAACATTGCCAACGCTTTCCGGATCCCCGATATCCGCAAGCGCCTTCTGTTCACCGCCCTGATGGTCGTGCTGGTGCGCTTCGGCTGCCAGATCGCGACACCCGGCGTCAACGTCGAATACATCAAGGCAGTGCTTGACAGTCTGAACGGCACGTCGTTCAACTTCTTCAACGTGATCACCGGCAACTCCTTCTCGACGATGTCCGTGTTCGCGCTGAATATCTCCCCGTACATCACGTCCTCCATCGTGGTACAGCTGCTGACCATCGCGATCCCGCGTCTGGAAGAGCTGTCCAAGGAGGGCCAGGAAGGGAAGAAGACCCTGAACAAGATCACCCGTTACCTGACGGTCGGTCTTGCGCTGATCCAGTCCGTATCCATGGGCATCGGTTTCGGCACGGGTTACCTGACCAAGTATACCTGGTACAACGTGGCGCTTGTCGGCATCGTGATGACGGCCGGTTCCGTGGCCCTCATGTGGATCGGCGAACGCATCACGGAAAAGGGCATCGGCAACGGTATTTCCATCCTCCTGCTGGTGAACATCCTGTCCGGGCTGCCGAACGACTTCATGGCCCTGTATCAGAACTTCGTCAGAGGCAAGAGCGTTACCGTCGCCATCCTGAGCACGGTGCTCATCCTCGGCCTGATCTTCGCCCTTGTGGTCTTCACGGTCTACCTGCAGGACGGCGAACGCCGTGTTGCGGTGCAGTACGCGAAGAAGGTCCAGGGCCGGAAGATGGTGGGCGGACAGTCGTCCAACATTCCGATCAAGGTCAACACCGCAGGCGTTATCCCGGTCATCTTCGCGAGCTCCCTGCTTTCGCTGCCGGCAATGATCGCCCAGTTCGCGGGCAAGGATATCAGCCAGCCGAAGACCTTCGGCGGCCACGTCATCAAGACCCTTACCCAGAGCTACTGGTGCAATCCGAAGGAACCGGTATACACGATCGGCCTGCTGATCTATCTCTTCCTGCTGGTGGTATTCGCCTACTTCTATACGTCCATCACCTTCAACCCCAATGAGGTGGCGAACAACATGAAGAAGAACGGCGGCTTCGTCCCGGGTATCCGTCCCGGCAAGCCGACCAGCGAATATCTGAATAAGATCCTGAACTACATCGTTTTCATCGGCGTATGCGGCCTGGCCATCATCGCCGTGATCCCCATCGTACTGACCGGCCTGTTCGGTGTCGGAAGCTCGCTTTGCTTCTTCGGTACCTCGCTGATCATTATCGTGGGTGTCATTCTGGAGACCCTGAAGCAGATCGAATCGATGATGACGGTCCGCTCCTACAGGGGATTCCTGAACGATTGAGGGAACTGAGATGAAAATCGTTCTTTTGGGAGCACCGGGTGCCGGCAAAGGCACTCATGCCACCCGTCTGTCGGATGATTACGGCATTCCGCACATCTCCACGGGAGATATTTTCCGCGCCAACCTGAAAAACGGAACGGAGCTGGGTCTGAAGGCCAAGAGCTACATGGATCAGGGACTCCTGGTACCGGATGAGCTCACGGTCGACCTGGTGCTGGACCGCCTGAAACAGGATGACTGCAGAAACGGCTGGATCCTGGACGGGTTCCCCCGGAACCTGTTCCAGGCCGAAGCCCTCACGAAGGCCATGGCCGACGAAGGCGGCATCGACTACGCGATCCATCTGACCATCGAAGATGAGCAGATCGTGAAGCGCATGGCCGGCCGCCGGGTCTGCTCGGTCTGCGGCGCCAGCTACAACACGAACGGGCTGATGCCCCGGGTGGAAGGCGTCTGCGACCGCTGCGGCGGTCCTGTGGTGCAGCGGGCGGACGACGCGCCGGAAACGGTGCTGAAGCGCCTTGCGGTATACCACGAACAGACCGAACCGATCGTCGAGTACTACCGTGAGATCGGTAAGGAAGCCCCCGTTGACGGTTCGCTTCCCATGGACGAGACTTATGCGCTGCTTACGGCGCTGCTGGGTGAAAAAGATGCCTGTCACGATCAAGACTGAGCATGAGATCGAACTCATGAGAGTCGCCGGACGGTATCTGGCGGAGGTCCACGAAGAACTGGCCGCCGCCCTGAAGCCCGGCATGACCACGAAGGACATCGACCGTCTCGGCGAAAAGCTGATCCGGAAGCGCGGCTGCATCCCCTCCTTCCTCGGCTACAGCGGATACCCGGCATCGATCTGCGTATCCCTGAACGAGGAAGTGGTGCACGGCATCCCTTCGGACAAACGTTTCATTCAGGAAGGCGACCTGGTCAGCCTGGACGCCGGCCTCATCTACAAAGGCTTCCAGTCCGACGCAGCCCGCTCCTACGTGATCGGGAACTGCGACGAAGCGAAAATGAAGCTCGTGGAAGCCACGAAGGAAGCGTTTTTCCGCGGGATCGCCGCAGCGACCGACGGTGCCCACCTGCACGATATCGGCGCAGCGATCTCGGATTACATCGAGCCGCTCGGCTACGGTATCGTGGAAGATCTGGTGGGACACGGCATCGGCCGCGAAATGCATGAGCCGCCGGAAGTTCCGAATTTCCGCCAGAGATCCCGCGGCATCCGCCTGAGAAAGGGAATGACCATCGCAGTCGAACCCATGATCAACATGGGGACCTGGCAGGTGGATTTCCTGGACGACGGCTGGACGACGCTGACCGCGGACAGAAAACCGTCCGCACATTACGAGAATACGATTCTCATCACCGATGGCGCTCCGGAGATCCTTTCGCTCCCGGGCGGCCGGAGATCATGACACAAGGAGACTTACAGCATGTCTAAAACCGATGCGATAGCGCTTCAGGGCAAGGTTCTGGAAACACTGCCGAATGCCATGTTCCGCGTGGAACTGGAGAACGGCCATGAGGTCCTCGCCCACATCAGCGGCCGGCTCCGCATGAACTATATCCGGATCCTGCCCGGTGACAAGGTGACTGTCGAGCTGTCCCCGTATGATCTGACAAAAGGCCGTATCAGCTGGCGCGATAAGTAAAAAAACCGCTTGCACAAAATCTAAGGATGTGCTACATTTAACGGTGCGCGTCTCGTGCGCCCCATGCAAAAAGGAGAAACAAAACCATGAAGGTGAGATCTTCCGTCAAGCCCATTTGCGAAAAATGCAAGGTCATTAAGCGCAAGGGCAGTATCCGCATCATTTGTGAGAACCCCAAGCACAAACAGCGTCAGGGTTAATATTTAATTGGAGGAAAAATACACATGGCTCGTATTTCAGGTGTTGACTTACCGAGAGACAAACGTGTCGAGATCGGCCTGACCTACATCTATGGTATCGGTACCACCAGTTCCAACCGCATCCTCAAGGAAGCGGATGTTGATCCCAACACCCGGGTCAAGGACCTGACGGACGAAGAAGTCGCCCGCATCAGCAAGGTCATCGAATCCACCCAGGTCGTGGAAGGCGATCTTCGCCGTGAAGTCGCGTTCAACATCAAGCGCCTGCAGGAAATCGGCTGCTACCGCGGTATCCGCCACAGAAAAGGTCTGCCTGTTCGCGGTCAGAATACCAAGAACAATGCACGTACCCGGAAAGGCCCGAAGAAGACTGTTGCGAACAAGAAGAAATAATCTTAGTTTCGCGTATTCATTTTAAGAAAGGAACCCCATAAGGGAAGGTTAGTTTTCAATGGCAAAGCAAGCGTCAGCAAAAAAAGTGACTAAAAAGCGTGTCAAGAAAAACGTTGAACGTGGCCAGGCCCACATTCAGGCATCTTTCAACAACACGATCGTGACTCTGACCGATACTCAGGGCAACGCGTTATCGTGGGCGAGTGCCGGCGGCCTTGGATTCAGAGGTTCAAGGAAATCAACTCCTTATGCAGCACAGATGGCAGCCGAGACTGCTACCAAAGCCGCACTGATCCATGGACTGAAATCCGTCGACGTTTTTGTAAAAGGACCCGGTTCGGGCCGTGAAGCTGCGGTCCGTGCGCTTCAGGCAGCAGGACTTGAAGTCCTCAGCATTCAGGATGTGACACCCGTTCCTCACAACGGATGCCGTCCGCCCAAGCGCAGAAGAGTGTAATGGAGGTAGAGTAAAGTGGCAGTTAATCGTGTTCCCGTATTAAAAGAATGCAGGGCTCTCGACCTCGATCCGGTTTATCTCGGCATCGACAAGAAGTCACACAGAAATACCAAGAGATCCAATAAGAAGACCAGTGAATACGGCCTGCAGCTTCGTGAGAAGCAGAAAGCCAAGTTCATTTACGGCGTATTGGAGAAGCCGTTCAGAAATTATTATGAGAAGGCCTCGCAGATGAAGGGCATGGTCGGTGAAAACCTGATGATCCTTCTGGAAACGAGACTGGATAATGTGCTGTTCCGTGCCGGCCTCGGCCGGACCCGTCGTGAGACGCGTCAGATCGTGGATCACAGGGAAGTCCTTGTCAACGGAAAGTGCGTCAACATTCCGTCCTACCGCGTGAAAGCCGGCGACGTGATCGAGATCAAGGAAGACGCGAAGGAATCCCAGCGCTTCAAAGACATCGTGGAGACCACTCAGGGCCGCGGCGTTGCTGCCTGGCTTCAGAGCGATCTGGAAGCCCGCAAGGTCACCATCCTGCAGCTGCCCACCCGCGAGATGATCGACGTTCCGGTCGACGAAATGCTTATCGTTGAGTTGTACTCCAAGTAATTCAGAGTAAGCCCGCACAAATTCCGGAAGGAGCACACATGTTAGATTTTGAAAAGCCCAATATTGAAATCGCTGAGATCTCCGAAGACAAGACCTATGGCCGTTTTGTCGTAGAGCCTCTGGAAAGAGGTTACGGCATCACACTGGGCAATTCGCTGCGCAGGATCATGCTTTCCTCGCTTCCCGGATCGGCGGTGAGCCAGGTCAAATTTGGCGGCGTACTGCATGAATTTACCACGATCCCGGGCGTTAAGGAAGATGTGACGGAAATCGTCCTCAACCTGAAGAGCCTCGCGATCAAGAGCAACAGTGATTCCGTGGAGCCCCGGATGGGTTACATTGATGTGACCGGCGAGTGCGTCGTCACCGCAGCTGACATCAAACTGGATTCCGACCTTGAGATCATGAACCCCGACCTGGTCATTGCGACCCTGTCCGGCGGTGCGGATACTCATTTTACGGCCGAGATCACCATCACCAAGGGCCGCGGCTACGTCAGCGCCGATCGGAACAAGGGTGAAGAAATGCCTCTCGGGGCCATCGCCGTGGATTCCGTTTACACGCCCATCGAGCGCGTAAATGCCACCGTGGAAAATACCCGTGTCGGCAAGATCACCGATTTCGACAAGCTGACCCTCGAGGTGTGGACCAACGGCACCCTCGCTCCCGACGATGCGGTGAGCCTGGCGGCCAAGGTCATGAGCGAACACCTGTCTCTCTTCATCAACCTGTCCGAAAGCGCCAAGAGCGAAGAGGTCATGGTCGAGAAGGCCAACACGGAGAAGGAAAAGGCTCTGGAGATGAACATCGACGAGCTGGAACTTTCCGTCAGATCCTTCAACTGCCTGAAGAGGGCCGGCATCAACACCGTTGAGGAACTTTGCAATCATACGCCTGAAGACATGATGAAGGTTCGGAATCTGGGCCGCAAGTCGCTGGAAGAAGTTCTGGCGAAGCTGAAAGAGCTCGGCCTTGAGCTGAACAGCGGCGAACAATAAGGGAATATTTCGGAGGAAATAAAATGGCACATTACAGAAAGCTTGGCAGAACGGCCAGCCAGCGCAAAGCCATGCTCAGGAGCCTTACCACTTCTTTGCTGCTGCACGGGAAGATCGAAACGACCGAGACCCGCGCCAAGGAAGTCCGCAAGATCGCTGAGAAGTACATTGCGCTTGCCGTAAAAGAAAAAGACAACTTCGAGACCGTGACCGTACAGGCCAAGGTCGCGAAGAAAGATAAAGACGGAAACCGCGTCAAGACTGTCGTTGACGGCAAGAAGGTCACCGAATTCGAGACCATCGAGAAGACCATCAAGAAGGACAGCCCTTCCCGCCTGCACGCCCGCCGCGAGATGCTGCAGTATCTCTACGGGGCGAAGACTCCGGACGCCAAAGGCCGGAAGATGGTGGAAGTTGACCTGGTCGGAAAGATGTTCGACGAGATCGCGCCGAAGTACGTCAACCGTCAGGGCGGTTACACCCGCATTACCAAGATCGGCCCTCGCCGCGGCGACGCTGCGATGATGGTCCTGCTGGAACTGGTCTGATCTTTTGCATGGAAACATACCGGGAAGGGCTGCGGCTTTTCCCGGTATTCTTATGGGCGGAGCCGGATGAGACCCATACATGCCTGTAAAGGCAGCGGACAGGCCCGGCTGCCGCATGAAAGGAGGCAGCAATGCCGCTCGGACTGATCGACAAACTGAAACCGTCGGATAAGGAAAACCTGCTGGACTACATCCTCTGGGTCGGCGACATGGACTTCGTGCAGTACCCCTTCAGGGATGCGGACGCCCTGGTCCTCTGCATGCTGTCGTATTTCGACATGAAAATGCTCTTCGAGGACGGCCGGGAGGAAGTCCTGCTGAAGAAACTTTTGCCGCATGTCGAATACGGAAGCTCCAGACCGCAGATCACAGGTCCTGACGGCGGCAGTTCAGACATCGCGAAAGCGGCCTGCCGTTCGAAGCGTTTCGGCAGCCTGAACGTGAGGAATCACGTGGATCTGCTGCAGACGGAGCCGCCGCTGCAGTTCGCAGCCATGACCTTCCACGACGGGCAGGGGATGGATTTCCTCGCGTACCGCGGTACGGATTCGTCGCTTGCCGGCTGGAAGGAAGACTGCATGATCGCCTTCACGGAGACGGACGCGCAGCACATGGCGGCTGACTACGCGCACCGGGTCCTGCCAACGGCCAACCGTTGGATCCTGGGCGGCCACTCCAAAGGCGCCAATCAGGTCATTTACGCGGCAGCGCATCTTTCCGACGAAGAACTGTCGAAGGTCAGGCGGATCTACATGCTGGACGGTCCCGGCTTCTGCACGGAGATCATCGACGAAGGCCGCATGACGCGGATAGAGCCGCTCGTTACCGCGGTCATCCCCGAATTCGACATGATCGGACAGCTTTTCGAACCGGTCATCACGGATACGCGCGTGATCCGGAGCGCCAATCCCGAAGGCCTCGGGCAGCACGCCCTGGCTTCATGGCTGGTCGATCACGGGAACCTTTCGTCAGGGAAACTGAGTGAGCGCGCTGACCGCATGATGAAAGTCGTGAACGAATGGATCGCCGACATGTCCATGGACGAGCGGAAGATCTTCGTGGAGGAACTCTTCGACGCTTTCGGTACGGGCGGAACGCAGAACCTGAGCGAGATCACGGCGGAGCGCTTCGGGGCGGTCATCGTCGAGCTGAACCGCAGCAGCAAGGTCACGAAGAAGATCTTCGCGGATCTGCCGAAGAAGCTGATCAATGATCTGTTTAAGGACGTAAAACCGCTTCCCGACTTCCTGAAAGACGTTAAGTCACCTCTCCCGGACCTTGCAGAACGGATCAGAGGCGGAAAGAAGGCGGAAAAAGACGAAAATGCCAAAGGCGAAAAGGCCTGAGGCGGCAGCACCCGCTGCCGGAGCCAAATAAAACGAGGCGCTTCATGCGCCTCGTTTTTTGTACCGGACCGATGATTTACCGGTCTTCGCGGAAGTAGTTTAGGCCCAGGTGAGCCGGCGGCTGGTTCTCGCGGCGGTCGTGCACGCTCGAGAGTACCAGGACGAGGATCGTGACCACGTAAGGCGCCATTTTAATGACTTCTTTGGCCGCTGAGGAAAGCCCCGGGATCAGCACGGCACAGATGTACAGGCCGCCGAAGACGAAGGAGCACCAGATGGCTCTGGCAGGTTTCCACAGGGCGAAGATGACGATCGCGATGGCCAGCCAGCCGCGGTCGCCGAAGCCGTTGTTGGTCCAGGTACCGCCGGTGTAGTCCATGACGAAGTACAGACCGCCGAGACCGGCGATCATGCCGCCGAGCAGGGTGGAGAGATATTTGTATTTCGTGACGTTGATGCCTGCGGCGTCTGCCGTGGCGGGGTTTTCGCCGACCGCCCGGAGGTTCAGGCCGGTGCGCGTCTTATTCAGGAAATGATGCACGAGCAGGGCAACGATCACGGCCAGGTAGGCCAGGAAGCCGTAACTGAAGAAGATCTCGCCGAAGACGCCCAGCTTATCCGCGAAGGGCGGATAGGCCTTATACCATTTGCCGATGGTCAGCAGGGAGATGGAACCGCTCTCTCCGAAGAAGGACAGAAGGGATCCGCCCAGGAAGTTGCCGACGCCCGTACCGAAGGTGGTCAGAGCAAGGCCTGTCACGTTCTGGTTCGCGCGGAGCGTGACCGTCAGGAAGCAGTAGATGAGCGCCATCAGGCCGCTGCCGACGAAGGAGCACACGAGCGGGATCAGGATGCACAGAAGAGCCACCGGCCGTTCGCAGAAGTGCTCGTAGAGATAGCCGCCCACGATGCCTGAGATGCCGCCCACGTACATGATGCCGGGGATGCCCAGGTTCAGATGGCCGCTCTTTTCCGTCAGGATCTCACCGGTCGCGCCGAACAGGAGCGGAATGCCCTGGACGATGGAGGAGTGCAGGAATGAAGCAAGGACCGTTAACATTTATTTGCCCTCCTTTCCTTTGTGGCGGAACATGATCCGGTAATTAAGGAAGAATTCGCAGCCGATGATGAAGAAAAGAATGATGCCGGTGGCGATGTCTGCGATGTCGCTCGAGAGGCGGAAGGCCTGTGCGATCTCGCCGGCGCCCTTCTGCAGGAACTCGATCAGAAGGCTCGTCAGGATCATCACGAAGGGATTGAATTTCGCGAGCCAGGAGACCAGCACGGCGGTGAAGCCGTTGCCTCCTGCCAGAGTACTGGAAACGGTGTGTGCACTGCCTGCCATCAGCAGGAAGCCGGCGAGGCCGGCAAGGCAGCCGGAGAGTGCGGCGGTGCGGACGATGACCTTCCGGACATTGATGCCGATGTAGCGTGCGGTATTTTCGCTCTCGCCCACGACGGCGATCTCGTAACCGTGCTTGCTGTACTTGAGGTAAACATACATGAATACGGTCAGCAGGCCGACAACGATGATGTTCAGCGCGTATTTCTGACCGAAGACTGTAGGCAGCCAGCCGTTGTTGCTCTTGCTGTTCATGATGCCGAGAACGCCGGAGCCGCTCGGGACCCAGATCGCAATCATGGTGTTCACGAGCTGGATGGCCACGTAGTTCATCATCAGGGTAAAGAGTGTCTCGTTGGTGCCGAAGCGGGCCTTGAAGAGGGCGGGAATGCCGGCCCAGACGATGCCGGAAAGGAGCGCCGCGCCGAGCATCAGGAGGATCAGCAGGCTGCTCGGGAGCTTATCGCCGATGTAGAACATCAGGGCGCCGCTCGAAAGAGCGCCGATCAGGACCTGGCCTTCCGCGCCGAGGTTCCAGAAGCGCATCTTGAAGGCAGGAGTCACCGCAAGCGCGATGCACAGCAGCATGGCCGTGTTCTGCAGCAGCACCCAGAACTTGCGCTTCGTGGAGAAACTGCCGTCGAACATGGACTTGTATACGGCAAGAGGGTTCAGCCCGGTAAGCCAGTGGATGATCAGGGCGTTGACGAGCAGGGCGAGCAGTATCGCGATAAGGCGGATGCCCCAGGCTTTCAGCTTCGGGATGTCCGCGCGCTTGACGATGTGGAACAGGGGCTCGCGGATCTTTTCTTCGGCGGCAGGCGCAGGAGCTGCAGCCTTTTCGGGCGCCGGATCCATGTTCTTCAGATCACTCATGCTTTTCCCCTCCTTCCTCGTGCGCTTCTTCTTCGCCGTGGCCGCCTTTCGTCATCAGGAGGCCGATCTCTTCCTTGGTGGCGGTCCGTCCGTCGACGATGCCGGTGACGCGTCCCGAACCGATGACCATGATCCGGTCACACAGTTCCAGCAGAACGTCCAGGTCTTCGCCGACGAAGATCACGGCCACGCCGCTTTCCTTCTGGGCGTTCAGCAGATTGTAAATGGTGTAGGACGAGTTGATGTCCAGGCCGCGGACGGGGTAGGCTGCCATGAAGACAGTTGGCGCCGCGGCGATCTCACGTCCGACCAGGATCTTCTGTACGTTGCCGCCCGAAAGGCGCCGGACCGGCGTGCTCGTGCCGGGAGTAACGACTTCGAGCTGGGCGATGATCTTTTCAGCGAGTGTCTTCGGGCTCTTTCTCTCCACGAAGAGGCTGCGGCCCTTGGAGTAGCTCCGGAGCATCATGTTGTCCACGAGGTCCATGTCGCCCACGAGGCCCATGCCCAGGCGGTCTTCGGGGACGAAGGAGAGGCGGACACCCAGGTCGCGGATCTCCAGCGGGGTCTTGTTCCGCAGGTCTTCGTCCAAGCCGGTCTTCGGATCGTGGTAGATGATGCTGCCGTCCCCGACCTTCTGCAGGCCGGCGATGGCTTCGAGAAGCTCTCTCTGGCCGCTGCCGGCAATGCCGGCAATGCCGAGGATCTCGCCGGATCGGGCGACGAAGGAAACGTCGTCCAGCACCTTCACGCCTTCGCGGTTCACCGCATCCAGTTTGGTGACGGTCAGGCGGTCCTGCGGATCCTTCGGTTCTGCCCGCTCGATGTTCAGGCTGACTTTCTTGCCCACCATCATTTCGGTGAGTTCGTTCTCATTGGTGTCCTTCGTGAGGACCGTACCGATATATTCGCCCTTACGCAGCACGGCGACCTTGTCGGACAGCGACAGCACCTCGTGCAGCTTGTGGGTGATGATGATCACGGCCTTGCCGGCGTCCCGCATGCGGCGGAGCACCGCGAACAGCTTGCGGGTCTCCTGCGGGGTAAGCACGGCCGTGGGTTCGTCGAGGATAAGGATGTCCGCGCCGCGGTACAGGACCTTGATGATCTCCACGGTCTGCTTCTCCGAGACGGACATTTCATAGATCTTTTTGGTCGGGTCGATCTCGAAACCGTAGGTTTCGCTGATCTGCCGGACCTTCTCATTGACCTTCGAAAGGTCGAAGCGTTCTTTTTCTTCCAGTCCCAGAACGATGTTTTCTGCAGCGGAGAAGACGTCCACCAGCTTGAAATGCTGATGGATCATGCCGATCTTATAGCGGAACGCGTCCTTGGGAGAGGCGATGACGACTTCATTGCCGTCGATCATGATCTGGCCGGAGTCGGGGTAATAGATCCCGGCGATCATGTTCATGAGGGTGGTTTTGCCGCTGCCGTTTTCACCGAGGAGGGCGAGGATCTCACCGCGGTACGCGGAGAGGGAAACGTCCTTGTTGGCAATGACGCGGCCGAAGGTTTTCGTAATGTTTTTCAGTTCAATGGCAGGAACGGGCACGGGATATCTCCTTCGGATATTTGGCTGAAAAAACGGAAAAGGGGCGGAGGTCATCCCTCCGCCCCCGCGGTGCGGAAATTATTTGTCGTCGATGCCGTCGATGCGGATATCGAAGTAAGGGGCGGAGCGGAACTGCTCGCCGGATTCAATGAAGGCACCGTCGATGATGACGTTGGTCTCAGGCTTGAAATCGCCCATGTCCTGAACGTCAGCCAGGTATTCGGTGAGGTGTGCGCCGTTCAGGGTCCAGTTCTTGGTATCGAAGACCTTCAGGGTGCCGGCCTTGAGTTCGGCCATGGCCTTGTCGATGGCTTCCTGGGTGCCGGCGGCAGCAGCCTTGGTGTTCAGTTCGGTCAGTTCGACGGAACCGGTGGCGAAGGTGCCGCACCAGTCGGTGGCGAAGCTTTCGCCCTTGGCAACGGCTTCGATGACCATCTTGTAGTAAGGCGCCCAGTTGATCTTGGAGGAGATCAGAGCGGTGTTCGGGCCGAGGTTGATGGTGGACACGTTGTAGGCAACGTTCGGAACACCCTTTTCTTCGCAGGCCTTGGGAGCGCCTTCGGAGTCAGCGTGCTGGGACAGAAGGACGCAGCCGTCGCCGATCAGCTTCAGAGCGGCTTCTTTCTCAAGCGCGATATCGAACCAGCTGTTGGTGTAGACGACCTTCATCGTGGCTTCCGGAACGATGCTGCGCACGCCCAGGAAGAAAGAGGTGAAACCGGAAACGACTTCGGCATAAGGGAAGGCGCCGACATAGCCGACCTTAGGGGCGGCACCGGCCTTGACGAGTTCGGCAAGCTTCATGCCTGCGGCGATGCCGGCAAGGTAACGGCCTTCATAGATGGCGGCGAAAGCGTTGTGATAGTTGGGGATGTTCACGGTGCGGGACTGGGTACCGGTCGCGTGGCAGAACTGCACGTTCGGATAGTTCTTCGCGGCTTCGATCATGTAGGTCTCGTGACCGAAGGAGTCGGCGATGACGATGTTGCAGCCGGCATCGGCCATTTCTTCGGCGGTATCCTGGCATTCGGCACTTTCGGGAACGTTCCACTTGAAGATGAACTGGTCATCCTTCAGGCCGAGTTCCTTCTGAACCTGCAGGGCAGCCTGATAGAAGTTGTTGTCGTAGGTGGAAGAAGCCGGGTCGTGCAGGAAAATGAAGCCGACCTTGATGCTGCTGAGGTCCGCAGCCGGAGCCTGGGTGCTCTCGGGAGCCGGAGCCTGGGTGCTCTCGGGAGCCGGAGCCTGGGTGGTAGTGTCGGGAGCCTTGGTGGTCTCGTCCTTGCTGCCGCAGGCTGCCAGAGAAAGGATCATGGCAAGCGAGAGCAGAACAGCGATAAGTTTTTTCATGTTTTTCCTCCTGTGATGGATGGATTATGTAATTTATTTGAAATTACATCCGTAATTCAACGGCGGAAGGTGAGCGAATCCGATCCCATGGATTCGATGATGGCCAGAGATTCGACGCGGACGCCCTTCTTGCGGAGGTCGTCGCCGCCGTTCTGGAAGCCTTTTTCAATGGCGATGGCACAGCCGACGACTTCGGCACCGGCCGCCTTGGCCAGAGCGAAGAGCCCGTTCAGCGCTTCGCCCGTCGCGAGGAAATCATCGACCAGAAGGATCCGGTCGTTCGCGCTCAGGTAGTCGGCGGGCAGGACGGCGGTATAGTCGTTGCCGTGGGTGTAGGAATGGATGGGCGCCGTGAGGACCCGGCCGGAGACATTCGCGGACTCGCTCTTCTTCGCGAAGACGATCGGAACGCCCATGTAGACGGCCGCGGCAAAGGAAAGCGCGATGCCCGAAGCTTCGATGGTGAGGATCTTGGTCACGCCGTCCGCCTTGAAGCGGTTGGCGATCTCCTTGCCCAGTTCGAGCATGAACGGGGTATCGATCTGCTGATTCAGGAAAGAACCGACTTTGAGGATGTTTCCGGGAAGGACCTGGCCTTCGGAGAGGATCTTTTGTTCGAGAGCTTCCATGGGGCCTCCTTGAGGGGATAGATGAGCAGATGAATCGGAAAAGCGGGCGGATCCGTAAGATCTGCCCGCTTTTAGAAAATATATAACAAACCAATAGTCGCATCTATGGCGTGCGGTAGAAACGTTTGGGCCGTTACATCCAAACTTATACTGGCAGATTCATCTGTATTCAATTGACCCCGTCATTGTAAACGGCAGCCCCGGAAAAATCAAGAGGCTGCCGCTTAAAATTATAAGTTTTTTTATTATGGAAGGGAATAATCAAACGTATTCCGCGTAGGTTCTGGACATCTGCTCGTAGATCTCCGCGGACAGGGCTTTCTGCGCAGCCCGGTCGAGTCCGGCGGTAGGGATCGGCTTCCCGAAAATCACGGTCACGTCGGCAGGACGGACCCAGGGTAGGTGATTCTCGTAGGCGTCGTCGGTGTGCACGTAGGTGATGGGAATGATGGGAACACCCGTTGCGTAGGCACTCTTGAAGCTACCTTCACGGAAGGGCTGCAGACCGTTTAAGTGCCCGCGGGTCCCTTCGGGATAGATGCTGAAGGCATAACCCGCGCGCAGGTCGTCTTCCATCTGTTTTGTCACGGCGACGCCGGAACGAAGGCTCTTTCTGTCCAGAAAGACGCAGCGGATGAATTTCATCCAGGTCCGAAGGAGCGGGATCTTCTTCCATTCGAGCTTGGCGACCGTGCCGCAGATCCGGCGGATGTACTGGTACTGGATGAAAATGTCGAAATAACTGCGGTGGTTGCAGACGAAGAGGCAGGGTTCTTTTTCGGGGATGTTTTCGGTGCCGACGGCCCGGACTTTCACGCCGGCCAGAAAGATGGCCGCAGCCATGACCAGGCGCAGATAGGCCAGAGAAGCCTTCGCCTGCGTTTCGGGGGAAATAAACCCGAGCAGCCAGCAGACGAGCAGGGCGGGCAGGCCAAGCGGGATCGCGAAAACAAACAGCATCAGTACGATAGCAATGAGTCTCAGCATGGGGACGGATGTACTCCTTCAAAAGGTTCAGCTGCAGTATACCACGCTCCTGCGGCGGAAACAACAGGCTGAATTGTGAAAAATAAAGAAAGCAGCGCCGGACTTGACATTCGCGCTTTTACGTGTTAAAGTGTATCAAAAGAACCGAGCCGGAGGGTTGAAATGAATCAAGTCATGCAGTCGGAGCCTGTCCGCGACCTGATCCGGGCGATCATGTCGCTGGAAAACGAGCAGGAGGTCGAGCATTACCTGAAGGACATCTGCACCGTGAATGAGATCGCGACGCTCGCGCAGCGCCAGCAGGTGGCATTTCTGCTGAAGGACGACCTGACTTACAATGAGATCGAAGAGAAGACCGGCGCGTCTACGGCAACCATCAGCCGCGTCAAACGGTCCCTGCTGCAGGGCGGCGAGGGATATGAAGCCGTTTACAGCCGGATCAAAGGAGAATAGCTGAACATGACATCCGTCTGTGAGGCGCTGAACGCGCCTCAGCAGGAGGCTGTGCGAACGACAGAGGGCCCGCTGCTCATCCTGGCCGGAGCCGGCTCGGGCAAGACCCGCACCCTGACGCACCGCATAGCCTATTTGATTGAAGAAAAAGGCGTGGACCCCTGGCACATCCTTGCGATCACCTTTACCAATAAGGCGGCGGAGGAGATGAAGAGCCGCGTGGAGACCATGACGCCGCAGGGCGGGAGCGTTTTCGTTTCGACCTTCCATGCCTGCTGCGCACGCATCCTCCGCGGATACGCGGACAGGCTGGGCTATACGAAATCGTTCACAATCTACGATACCGAGGACCAGAAGGTCCTGATGCGCCGCATTATCAAGGACAGGGACCTCGACCCGAAGATCTACAATGAAAAAGACGTCCTGCGGCAGATCTCGTCCCTGAAGGACGAGGTGGTGACGGCCGAGGAGTACGCATCGCGGCCGGGAAGCTTCCGGGAGCAGAAGATCGCAGAACTCTATACGGAGTACCAGAAGCGCCTTCTGATGGCGGACGCGATGGATTTCGACGACCTGCTCGTCAACACGGTCCTGCTGTTCCGGGAAAACGAGGACGTTCTCGCGAAATACCGCGACCGTTTCCGCTACATCCTGGTGGATGAATACCAGGACACGAACACGGCGCAGTTCGTTTTCGTGGAGATGCTCGCGCACGAACACCGGAACCTCTGCGTGGTCGGTGACGACGACCAGTCCATCTACAAGTTCCGCGGGGCGAACATCGGCAACATCCTCCATTTTGAGGAGGCTTTCCCCGGAGCGAAGGTGATCCGCCTGGAGCAGAATTACCGCTCGACGAAGAATATCCTCGCGGCGGCGAACCAGGTCATCAGCCATAACGAAGGGCGGATGGACAAGACGCTCTGGTCGGACAAGCCGGAAGGCGACAAGGTCGCGCTGAGGGAGTACGCGGACTCGCGCGAGGAAGCCCGGGAGATCGCAAAGGACATCGAGAAGGAACGCGGGCGTTTCCCCTACGGAGCCTGCGCCGTCCTCTACCGGACCAACAGCCAGTCGCGCCTCCTGGAGGAAGCCTTCGTCGACCGCGGCATTCCCTACGTCCTTGTCGGCGGGACCAATTTCTACGAGCGGCGCGAGATCAAGGACCTGCTCGCCTACCTGAAGACCGTGGCGAATGCCTGGGATGACGTAGCGGTCCGCCGGATCATCAACGTCCCGCGGCGCGGCATCGGCGATACGACGGTCGAAAAGGTCGCAGCGCTCGCGGGGCAGGAGGGAATCACCTTCTGGGACGCCCTTCAGCGCTTTTCCGAGAGCCCGGAGGTCGGAAAGGCCGCGGCGCTGAAACTGAAGGCCTTCCTGGAACTGATCGGGTCGTTCCGCGAAGCGGCAAAGGAACTGCGTGTCGCCGAACTGATCGACCTCATCCTCGATAAGAGCGGCTACCGCGAAGCCCTGAAGGAAGAGGGCGAGATCGAAGCGGAGGCCCGCCTCGAAAACCTGACGGAACTGCAGAACAAGGCCGCAGGTCTTGAGGATGAAGCTGGCGATCCTGAAGCGCTCGGGCGTTTTCTGGAACAGGTCGCCCTGGTGGCCGACGTCGATGAAATGGAGACCGGAACCGACCGCGTCACTCTCATGACCATGCACAGTGCGAAAGGCCTGGAATTTCCCAAGGTCTATCTCGCCGGCATGGAACAGGACCTCTTCCCGGGGGCGCGATCGCTGTATTCCGGCAACGATGAGGACCTTGAAGAGGAACGGCGCCTGTGCTATGTGGGCTTTACGAGGGCGCAGGAAAAACTGATCCTGACCGCCGCGAGAGTCCGGATGGTGAACGGTCAGACGCAGGTCCACAATACGTCACAATTCGTGGATGAGATCGATCCGCTGAGCCTGAAAAAGGAACGGAACGCATCCATGTTCAGCCCTCGCGAAGGCAGCGAGCGGCAGATGAAAAAAGATTATGAGGCCGGAAGGATCTCAACCTTCGGCAGAAAGGGGCAGTCAGTGGGCTGGACAGATTTCGGTGACAGTTTCGGATTCGGCGAAATGCCGAAAATGCGCGGGAGCGTGAGACCGCAGGGAAGCGGACCCGTATCCTCCTATTTTTCCTCACAGGAAGAGAAGATCCGGGAGGCTTCGCAGAGCGCGGGCGATCTTGAGCCCGGCAGCCGCGTGAGCCAGAAGCGCTACGGCAAAGGGACCGTAGTCGAAGTGAAACAGGGCAAGCGCGATCTGGAAGTGACCGTGGATTTCGACAATTTCGGCCGGAAGGTCATGCTGGCCGGTTTTGCCGGGTTCGAGAAGATCGAAGAGTAAGGCAGGCATACCCTGCCGTGTCATAAGTGCTGCATGAAGAAAGGACGGAAAGTCATGAGCAAAGCAAAAAAGTGCTGCAAACTGAAAAGATCCCTGATCGTCATCTGCGTGCTGGCCGTGCTTGCATTCATCGGCTGGCTGGTTTATTATCTCTTCTTCGCGGATGATCCCGAGGAACTGGATGAGAGCCTGTTCGCCGAAAAGAAAGAAGCCGGGCCGGAAGATCCCGCGGAAGAAGCCGATGCCGAAGCTGCGGAGGATCCTGACGCTGAGGAGAAAACATGGACGATCGTGTGACCTGTGCCGCCTTCGGGCGCTGCGGCGGCTGCCGCTACGGCACTGAGCCCTACGCGGAGCAGCTGGCTGCCAAGGAACAGGAACTCGTGAAACTCTTCCGGACCGTGCTTCCGGAAGAGTTCTTTGCATGCGGCGCCTACGAGGGGATGCTGGGCAGTCCCTCGCAGTGGGGCAGCCGCAATAAGATGGAATTTTCCTTCGGCAACGAATCGAAGGACGGCCCGCTCACTCTCGGCCTGCACAAGAAGGGAAGTTTCTACGATATCATCCCGGTACCGGACTGCCGGATCGCACCGGCCGACTTCGGCCGCATCTGCGCCGCCGTGCAGGCGTATTTCCGGGAAAAGGGCGTGCCTTTCCTGCACAAGCGGAGCCATCAGGGGAGCCTTCGGCATCTGGTGCTCCGGAGCAGCCAGGACGGAAGCATCCTCGTGAACCTCGTGACGGCATCGAACTACCGGCCGGAGGAGGACTTTGTCAGCATGCTGTCTGCACTTCCGCTGGAAGGACAGATCACCGGCATTCTCCATACGGAAAACAACAGTCTTGCGGACGCCGTGATCCCGGAGAAGGTGAACCTTCTGTGGGGCGAAGATTTCCTCACCGAGACCGTGCTGGGCATGCGCTTCCGCATTTCCCCTTTTTCCTTCTTCCAGACCAACACCCGCGGGGCGGAGGTCCTGTATGGGAAGGCGCGGGACTACATCTCCCTCACGCCCGGCTGCACGGTCTACGACCTTTACAGCGGGACCGGGACCATCGCGCAGATCCTCGCGCCGGCGGCCGGCCGGATCATCGGCGTGGAGATCGTGGAGGAAGCCGTGGCGGCTGCGCGCGAAAACGCCGCGCTGAACGGGCTTTCAAACTGCAGTTTCCTGGCCGGCGACGTGCTGAAGGTCCTGGATGAGGTGGATGAAGCCCCGGACATCATCGTGATGGATCCGCCGCGCGACGGCGTAAATCCGCGGGCGCTCTCGAAGATCATGAACCGCGGCGCCGGGCAGCTCCTCTACATCAGCTGCAAGCCCTCGAGCCTCGTCAGGGACATCCCCGCGCTCCGGCTCGGCGGCTATGAAGTGAAAAAACTGTGCTTCGTGGACATGTTCCCGAACTCCGCGAACTGCGAAGCAATTGCACTATTGTCCAAACTTTCTGAGGTGAAACACCACATCGAAGTGACGGTCGAAATGGATGAACTGGATCTGACCAGCGCGGAAAGCCTGGCAACCTATGATGAGATCCGGGAATGGGTGCAGGAAAACTACGGATTCCACGTCACGAATCTGAATATCGCGAAGATGAAAAGAAAACACGGGATCATTGAGCGGCAGAATTATAACTTCCCGAAATCGGAGGATTCCCGGCAGCCGAACTGCCCGGAGGAGAAAGAAAAGGCGATAGAGGAAGCGATAAAGCATTTCAAGATGATTGAGTCGTAGTTTATGACAGAAAAACGCAAATGAGCGGCCGGTTCCTGCGAACCGGCCGCTTGTAATTTGTTTGTTATATATTTTCTTTTAGAGTTGCTTTTGACCTGTTTGCTGAAGCGGGCGGAAGGATCAGGAAAACCACCGCCCAAACAACGGCAAGAACTGCCAGTATTATCACTATCCGTGTTCCGCCCAGGACCAACGATTGAAGATTTGTCCCCTCATAGGTAAACATGCTGCAGGTATGGGCAAGCAGATCATGGAGGAAATGCAACACCATAGGCATCAGCAGATTCCCAGAATGCAAGTAAACTGCCGCCATGGAAAGCCCAAAGATACCGGTAAGGATAAAACGTTCAAGTCCACCACCGCCAATGATATGCAGTGCACCGAAAACGAAAAAAGAAAGCGAACCATACAGAAGCCTTGCGGAGACAGTTTTCTCACTTGACTGAAAATATCCCTCCAGCAACAAGCCCCGATACGTCACTTCTTCGAAAAAGCCTGTTGTTAACTGCTGTGCGATGAGACGGGCAAACAGCAGTTTCCCCGGAACAGCCCGGAATTCCTGCCAGTCGGCTTCCGTGGTATGTGTGAAAAGGATAACGGCCAATATCCCGATAAATACTATTTCCGCTGCGCCTGCCAGCACAGCTGCACCAATGTTTCGACCGTGAATCGTCCGAGGGCAAAAGTCGCGGTCAAAACATTTAACGAGGAGCACCAGGGCTAAAACGCCAAAGATAACACGAACAATACTGTCAGCCAGATACTGATTAGATGGTTCTGAAAAAACCGAAGTTATCAGTACTTTCACAACAATGAAGCCTATGCTGATTAGCACGGTTAAGCAGAAACCACTATGTTTTTTTGTGCTTTTCTTTTGCTTCTCCATATGGCTATTTAATCCGTTTTGCTTGGCCGGTTTATTTTTCAACCAATGTTTTGAAGGCTAAACATTGGCATAAACAGCATCCTCTGGCATTTTGGACATCTCTCTTTTTGCGAGAAGTTGTTGGTGGCTATATCGCCCACTTGGAAAGCATCCTGTTGCAAGAAAAGGATAGCACAGGTGGCGTCCAAAGGCAAGCTGAGGCCGATTCTCAAAATATGTCCTTGCCTTTTCAAGGCGCTTTGGCTATGGTAAGGGCAGAAAAGCCGTGATCCGGCGATATGGTTTCGGCAACAAATGATCCGGCAACAGATCCGGAGGAAAGGAGCAGCCTCGCGATGGAAACGCAGAAGATGAGTGCGTTCTTAAGGGAACTCAGAAAAGAGCGCGGACTGACCCAGGAGCAGGCTGCGGAAGCGCTTTTCGTGTCCTCAAAAACGCTGTCGCGTTGGGAGACCGGGGCGACCGTTCCGGACCTGGAGACCCTGATGAAGCTGGCGGAGTACTACAGGGTCGACATTAAGGAACTGATCGACGGGGAACGCCGGGAGCCGGACGAAGGCCCGGAGAAGGACCCGGCCGCACAGCAGAAAGACGCCCTGCAGGCTGTTGCCGAATACGGCAGTCAGCGGGAGAAGCGCTCGGTGCGGCGCGCTATACTGAAACTGTTGATCATATTTCTGATCATTATCGGGATCTATGCATTTATTCGCTGGAGAAATTATGAGCAGAGCCTGGATGAAATCGGAGGAGACCGCTTTTTCGGAAAAGTCCTGGATTACAGGCTGGCAGAAGACGGATCAGTGAAGATCCTTCTTGACTGTGACACGAAGGAAGTCTGGGTACGGACGACAGCGAAGACGACATATTACGATGAGGAGATCGAAGGCTGGGTCCGGTCACAGACGAAAGGGGTCTATATTGTTGTAGTCTGTGAATATCCCTTGAGGGAGCGCTACAACGCAGAGAAAAAGGACGGAAGCTATATTTATCCGGCATTTCATATCGCGAGATGGTATTACCTGAAATAGTCTGCCCCGAAAACAGGCGGTTCAAAAAGAAGGATCATGAATCATGATAAAAACGATTTGGCAGAAAATAAAACCGATCCTTATCATAGCCGGCGTGATGGCCGTGCTTATTTTTGGCATGCTTCTTTACACGAAATATCATGACCGCTTACCGGAAACACCGGGGGTTTCGCTCTATCTCGGCTGGGCCGAAGATACGCCGGGAAGCTATTATCATGAAATGAGTCGCAGCGGTTTTTGCAACAGGCCCACTGATGAAGGAATCTGGCATTTCCAAAAAGACTATGAGGCCAATTACGCGTCTGACTACAATGACTGGGGAGATCTCGGCCCGAACAGCATGCCGCTCAGCATATGGAGCGATTCACTTATTCAGATCTGGACAAGATTCATGATGGGTGAAGAAAGGGAAAAGGAAATCTGGTTTGCGCTCCGCACAAAGGGCGGCGCGGAAGTGGAGACGATCGCGGTCCGCCGCTGGCCGATCGAACTGATCGGTTCGGATGAGGTGAAAGAGGACAGCTGGTACGGTCGGGAAAAGATCGACTACGAATGGAAGGACGGTGGTTTTTTCAGACTGTCGAAGGGACATTTTGTTGCGGAACCGGGGTACCTCTACAGCATCTATGTGCTCTGGAGCAGATACGGATACGGCAGAGGGTGGAATGAATACAGCTTTGTCACTATCGGCAAGGAACAGTATGATCTCATCTGGCCGGATTTTCGGAATAAATAAGTAAAAGTTGCAGAGAGCAAAAACTGGAGCCGGTCCTGCGAAAAGAGTCCGCAACGCCATGAATTTAGCAGTTGCGGGCTCTTTATTTGTTTTTCACCGATAGCGTTTTGCCTGTTGTGATATAATACATAAATAAGTTTTCGTATTTTGTAACTTTTTGACTTGTTTTACGGGTTATATAGTGAAACCAAAGCAAAAGCGTGGTAAGGCAAATGGATGATGCAAAGATCGTAGACATGTATTGGGACAGAAATGAAGACGCGATCGTATGCACGCAACAAAAATACGGTGCATATCTTCTTAAGATCGCCCGAAACATCCTGTCTGATACACGGGACAGCGAAGAGTGCGTCAATGACACATACCTGGCCGCCTGGAATTCCATGCCCGAAAACAGGCCTCGAATACTGTCGACTTATCTGGGTAAGATCGTACGTCAGCTCTCCATCGACGTTTTCCGAAAAAAGACCAGTCAGAAACGCGGAGGTACGGAATACGCGCTGTCCTATGATGAACTGAATGAGGATGTCTCATCCGGGCCGGAACCTTTGCAGGAGCTGGAAGCAAAGCAGCTAGCGGAGGCGATATCGGCTTTCCTGCGGGGACTTGATCAGGCGGAACGGGACGTATTTATCGGCAGGTATTATTTCTTCGATTCCGTACGTGAGATCGCGGGATACTGCAGAATCAGCGAATCCAATGCCAAAACCATGCTTTTCAGGCTCAGGAAGCAGCTGCGGGAATACTTGATCAAAGAAGGTTACGGGATATGAAAACGGATCAGATCATAGATGCCATAGGCGAAATAGATGAGGAGCTGGTCGTGTCTGCGTTTGAAACCAGACAGGGCACGGAAACAGCTGTGCAGAAACAGACGGTAAATGACGGGGCGCCTGCAGGTCCAAAGAAAACGAAGAAAAAATGGTTGATCATCCCGGCTGCGCTGGCCGCGGTTTTTGCCCTGTTTCTGATCATCATGCCGGGGGGCATGGGCAGCACGACGAATCAGAAATATGTTGTTCCGATCAGTGATACCCAGATATATTTTACTTCTCATTCAACACGTTTCCGGCAGGAGGCGCTGTGCCTCTATGATACGGAAACCGGCAAGACCACGCGGATCCTAAACAATACCATTGCGCTGAAGACTGCTTCGGGCATCATTGGTTTTAACCGTGCCGACGGCTCGATTTATAAGCTTTCCGGAGAGCAGGCGGAAAAGATAGGGGAAGCCAAGTCGGATATTAAATGGATGGACAACTATGCTTTTGCGGGGGATGAATTGTATTTTCTATATAGCGGGAAAGCGGTATGCAAGGAGAATATCAAAACCGGGCAGGTGACCGAACTGGTCAGACGAGAAAACAAGTTTGGCTATGTAAACGATCTGGGTATCAGCGGCGGGAAGGTATTTTATACTGATACCGGAGTCCCTGACGGTGAAGTCCGGCTGAATGTGTACACTGTGGATGATACGGGGCAGGAAACGAAGGTTTGTGAAATAAAAGCGGAAGACGGATCGGATTTTACAGGCGCGTATAAAGTGACGTACTTTGACGATTATCTGACGGTCAGCATCTTTGACGGCTTATTCATTATCGATGCAGAAACTCTTTCCTGCAGAAAGATAAGAAATAAGGGGATCGGCAGCATTTCGCTGCATGACGGGAAACTGTATTTCACGGATGAGTACCTTTCAAACGAATATCTGTTATGCATCGATCCGGTTTCGGGAGAAGAGACGGCAGTTATGCCGGTAGGGAATGCCTACAGCATTGATCCGGTTTCGGGAGAAGAGACGACCACAACGACGGCACAGAATGTCTACAACGGTTGGGGATTTTATGTCACAGGTAAAGGCTGTTTCTATGTAGATGTGAGAACCGGGCTTTATTACTGGCCGTTTGGCGCTGATCAGCCGGTACATATTGATAAATAACGGCGATCCACATTCTTATAAGGAGGAAGAAAAATGACACGGAAACGGATCATTTGTCTGCTGCTGGCAGCCGTAACACTCATTCCGCTTGCGGGCTGTCGGATGAACGACCGGGCATTCGAGAAGATCCTGAACGACCCGCGCAACACGGAGCAGGTCTGGACGGAACCGACGGTTCCCTCCTGTCCGGCTGAGTACGTAGCAACGGACGCATACGGCGGGGAGTATTCGACGCCGGAAGGCAATAAAAAAACTGAAGAACAATTCAAAAAATACATGGAGATCATGGAGAAGCTAAAGGCTTATCTCGAAGCTCATCCCGACGGAAAGCTGTACGCGCATTTTTCCGGCATACAGTATTACTACGGATGGCAGGATGTAACGATAAAGCTCGACGACATCGAAGATCCGGAACTGCTGCAGGAGCTGGAGGACGTTGGCATCAGCTGTGATTATCTGCTGGAGCAATGGCCTGGTTCGAAAGCCGCGGGCGAAGCAGCGGAAAAGCAGCTGAAGGAAGCTTATGCGGCGCTGCAGGCAAAGAAAGACCTGAATGATGAAGAAAAACTGCTCCTGACCAAGTATAAGCCGGAGATCGGGGCATACGATATGTTTTCCGGCGGGATACCCGTCACCTTAGAATGCGATACCCCCTGGTATCAGAGAAAAACGATGTACACGTCGATGGACAAAGACAGGAACCTGGCCATCCAGCTCTTTTACCGCTATATCGGAAAGTACGAATTCATCATTTTCGGTTTTCCGGGATGACGCAGCAAAATGATTAATGAAGGAAGGCGTATTATTATCAAGGTATGCTATAATGAGTGACTTTGAATAAAACAAAGAGCTGTTTGACTTCGAAAGTCAGGCAGCTCTTGCCATTCTTTTCTTATTACGCGGTGTTCCTCATTTTCTTTCATACATGATTTGTCCATTTGCGATATCTTCCGAATACGGCAGTTGTATGATATGATATCTATTACAGTAAACTAACACTGCATGGCTGACTGCTGTAATGCAAAGTCCGGCTGAAACAATTGCGATTCGTTTTCTCATGGCTGATTTCTTTTCGTGTTACTTAACATCTTCATCAAATCTTAATCTCGCTGCACCTTTTATTTTATCAGAGGCGGTATATAATGTATGCAAGAACAAAAACACGGAGGTTCTGCGATGAAAAAAGACTTATACTGCAGCAATCGTTCTGTGTGCGCTTCTGTCAAGTTGTTGTTCGGCTTGTACGAAAAAATTGAGACAAAAATAAAAAGGAAGAACCATCCCCATAGTAATTGTCCGGAATTATAATCCGGGCCATCGAACGATCTAATTTCAGGACAAGGGAAAGATCCTATGAAAAAACTGACAATAATCTTTCAAGATCTGATCTCTCTTATAAAGCATGAAAAAGTCAGCCTGCTGCTGATTCTGGCCTCGCTCGGACTCTCGGTCGGGGTCTCTTTATCTATGATCAGTTTTTTCTCATCGAATGTGGATGTCTTCCGGGATATGAAAACCGACAAAGCTACGTACCGTTTGTATTTCAGTGCGTCTTTTGACGATGAAACACCAATGGAGATCTTTGATCGCTTATTTTTGAGTGAGGATAGTCTGGTCGTTCGCGATGCCTATTATGCCGTAAGCTTTTCGACTTATCCTTCTTCCTCTCCCGAGACGATCAGCTACACAAAGGACAGCAGCGAGACCGGATATGGAACCCAACCGCCGACTGCGCCGAATTATAACATCTCCTGGCGTTGCGTTTTTCCGGATGAGCGTCTGGCGCCGTTAGCGGATCGGCCGGAAGAGCCGGCACTGTCGGAAGGCCGTTGGTTTTCGCCGGAAGAAATAAAAACCGGTGCTGCAGTTGCCGTCGTAGGGCGGGATAACTTCCCGGATGCAAAGATCGGAGACAGCATTATCGTTTTAGGAAGAGAAGTCCGCGTGATCGGCATCCGAAAGGAACGTAATACGCTGCCTTACGTACTGATGAGGCAGCTTTCCGGGAAAAAGCAAGGATTTTTCCCTAACAGTTTCGTCTGTGTTTTTGATAAACCTCTCTCTGAAGTACAGTTGGAGGAACTGGCACGGTCCGGCATTACTGAGGACTGCCTGTTTGACATTAGAAAGAGCGGTTATTTCATCGAGATCGCAAGCATGCTGGCTGTGAGCGGCGGCATTTTTCTGCTGGCAGTTCTGAATGCGCTGGGGATGTTTAAGCATCTGATCTTAGCAGCGCGTTATCGCTTTATGGTACTGAAGGTCTGCGGAGCCGGCCAAAGCACGGTTTTCTGGGGCCTGTACCGGGCACCGTTGTTTATCAGTGCCCTCAGTAGTATTTGCGGAACTCTTCTCTACCGGCTGCTGCTGGAGCCCTGGATCATTGATCAGTTTAAGTATGAAGCGCTTCCGTTCTGGCTGCTGTCAGCCGTTTGCGCCATCGTTTTGCTGTTATGTTTCCTGTGCCTTCTGCCGACAGTGCGTCGCGTGACGAAAGCGCAGCCGGCAGAGACTGCGCTCTGGAGGTAAAGCCATGAAGCTTTTTCAATTAGTGTGCAGTGCGGTTTCACGTGATCTTTTCAAGAGGATCCTTGTCAGTTTAGAGCTGATCGTCGGATTGGTTCTTTTATATCTCTGCACAGGGCTTCTGGAAAAATACCGCAGCATCGATCAATTAATGGAAAAATATGCAGATATGGCAGCCGTAGAGCCAAACGATCCGGAGCAGATTGCCTATGCGCAGGCGCATGGCACACTCTTTGAAGCGACGGTTATGCTGACGGGAGAAAATGAAACCGGAGCACAAAGATTTTTCGGAGAGATCAACAGCCTGGCTTATTATCAGGCTGTTCCGATGGAATTGGCTGAAGGGACCTGGTTTGAAGCTGACGTGCAGGATTGCCAGTATTTAGCGGTCGTTCCGTATTCCTTAAGAGGGCGCTTTCCCTGCGGACAGCGCTGTGAATTGTATTTTTTAGAAACCGGCCCCATTAGCACTTATGTTTGCGGGGTCATGCCTTCGGATTTAACTTTTGGCAACACCGGGGCTGTATATTTTGACGATACGAATTTGAGTATCTTGCTGTGTCCGACGGAGGCGGTCAGAGATTATACGGAAGGCAGACTTGCAAGCCATCGTTACGTCAAACTGGATGAGATCGATCCGGGAGCTCTGCGGGTGCTGGATATTGACGCGGTCGCGCTGGTGAAGGATCTGATTCATGAAGGCAACCGCCAGAGTATGGCTGCGCCGGGGTTTTTATGCATTACCCTGCTGGTTTTGTTTGGCACCGCGCTACTGGGGGAAGTTTTCCTGTCGGCCAGAGAAAACGAAAAGGATTATGCTATCCGCTTTCTTTGCGGAGCAAGCGTCAGAAAAGCGGTCCTGATACAAGGGGGTGTGAACATCGCCATCATCCTGATTCCGTATCTGCTCTCCCTGGTGGCTGCGTTCGCCCTGAAGATCCGGCTGTATTTGCACAGCACGCTGTGGCCATTGCTGGCCTTAACTATGGGCAGTGTAGTTCTGTCGTTTGTCCAATTGACAGCCCTGAGCCGGAAGAGCCCGGCGCAGATCATCGGAAGGAGGTTCCGGCAATGAGTCTGATTCGTCTGGATCATTTAGAGAAATATTATAATAAGGGAAAGGAAACGCAGGTCCATGCCTTGAAGGGAGTTTCGCTGGAAATAGAGAGCGGCGAGATGGTCGCGCTGATGGGCGTATCAGGCTCCGGAAAATCTACGCTGCTGCACATTTTGGGCTTTTTGGACAGTTTTGACGGGGGCCGGTATGATTTTGAAGGCGCCGGGACATCCTCGTTAAAGGCAGAGGAACTGGCACGGCTTCGGAACGAAAAGATAGGTTTTGTGATGCAGAATTTTGGCCTGATCTTGCATCAAAACGCACTTCAGAACGTATCTCTGCCGCTGCTTTTGAACAAAAAGACAAAATATGCACGGATCCGTCCCCGGGCTTTGCGACTTCTGCAGGATCTGGGTATCGGTGAAAAAGCAGATGTTCCCGTCGATCAGCTTTCCGGCGGACAGCAGCAACGTGTCGCTATCGCCCGCGCTATTGCAAATAAACCGAAACTTTTATTGGCCGATGAACCGACCGGCGCATTAGATTCTCAAACGGCTGAAGAGGTCATGCAAATCTTTCATCGCCTGAATGAAGAGAAGGGAATGACCGTGATCCTTGCAACACACGATCCGAGGATTGCCGCTGAATGCTCTCGAATCCTGTATTTGGAAGATGGAAGGATCAATGAAACACAATAAAGTAAGGCAGGGGGAGACAAAGGGGCTAGGAGCGGTGATCTACTACTCCCGTTCACATTTTGTAGAGAACTCCTTGTATCAATGGTTTCCGAGACTATAAAATCGCCTCAGATGCTTCATCATAAGTGGTCGACGGCATAGGCTTTTTGAAGATGGTTGTGGCAACAGCGTTAATATGTGCCTTTTTATCAACCCTAGTGTCCCAATGCATCTTGTAATTGGCGTGTATTTTGGTATAATAACAGCACTATTATCCATAGCAGTTTCTCGCCTCTGTTATCAACGCTGATAACAAAATGATAACACCGGCGATGATAGGCTGGATAATATGGATATATCAAATAATCAAAGGAACCACGAACAGGACAAACAATATTTCCTAAACGAAATCAGTTAAGTCCTGTCGAGTTATAGTAAGGCAGAGAATTACAAAACGAGCGGTCTGTTCACCGGAACCGACCGCTCATTTATTTGTTATATGTTTTCTTCGCGGATCGCCTCGATGGGCGTCGTATGCTTCAGAAGCTGCAGCCCGTACAAGGTGCTGAGAACCATCAGAAGAAGGATAACGCCTGCGCCGAGCAGCAGTGCATTCCAGGGCGGCTGAAAACCGGAGGAAACGCCTCGGCTTGTCAGTTTCTCAAGGACAAAGCACAGTCCGATTCCCAGTGGTATCCCGAAAAGCAGGGCTCTCGCGCAGCTCCTGATATTTTCCGCCGTCACCATGCGCAGCAGGTCCTTTCCGGTGAAGCCGATGCTCTGCAGGATCCCGAAATCCCGGCGTCTTAAGACGATATTCGTGGACATCGTATAGAAAACATTGATGCCGCAGAGAAGGCTGATCAGGATCAGGAATCCTGACGCAATGCCCCGGATCATGGCTGCAATTCCTAACTGATTTACGGAATCTTCCCGGTGATCGGTATAGACCAATAGCGGGTTCTCTTCAACCAGCGCTTTTAGTTTTGCCAGCAGCGAATAGTAATCCGGAAGGTTTCGGACACGGATCTCCAGGGAGGCCCGGTCTTGCTCATCCGTCTGTCTGGAGAGCGGCATGACAAGAGAGATGCTCCGCAGATTGCCGCAGCCGTCGGGTGCTTTCTTCAGGTATTGCATCGGATGGATCCGCAGGTAAGGAAGATCCGCTTCTGCAGCAGGAGTTCCCGCCTCTCCCGTGGACATATTATAGTTTCGATAGACAACGTCAGCTATGCCGCTGTCGCCTTTCGCTTCCCATTCGAGCAGATAGGTCTTATTCCCTTTCTTCAGCAAAAGTTTTCCGTCATCAGTCGAAAGATATTCCGCCCACTCAGGGGGCATGCTTTCTCCCGGCGGCGAAGTCAGTTCGTAAGGGATACCAAGCGTTATGCAAAGCATTTCTTCCGGAAATGAGCCAGCGCCATAACCTTCATATTTCACCGTGCGCCAGCCGCCTGTTTCATCCGGAACCGCAAACCCTCCGACTGAAAACGGCACGATCACGGCAAAGTAAGCGTCTCCGGTGAGATACGGTTTAGGATCAATTCCCTCCGCCTTCAGCGCAGCCGCAAACACGCTGTCCTCAATATAAGTAACATGCACTTCTTCATAGCTGTACAGTGAAGAATAATCTTTCTGCTCTGCAGTTCCCATATGTACAGCCCTGTATTCCTCCGGCAGATCGGAAGTCAGGAATGATGAATAATAATGCTCCGCGCTGCGCAGGACTGAAAATGAAATCTCCGGTTCGGCACGCAGTTTTTCAAGGATCGACGGATCGATGCTTCCGCCTGCCGAATAAAGCGAAAAGTCAAAATCTTCCGTATAGGCATCAGCCTGTTTTTCCGCAAGACCTGCCAGGAAAACGGCCGGCAGGAACAAAATCAGACTGAAAGTCAGTGCTGCCGTGACTGCCCGGTATTTCTTTCCGGCAACGCGTTCATAGCGCGTGCCGACCCATCCGGGTATGCCCAGGAGGCGGGAGATGCGTCCGTTGCTGCTCCGTTTTTCCTCCCGGATCCGAACGTCCCGGTTCTGACGGATCGCTTCAAACGGAATGATGCGGGATGCCCGCCGGGCAGGACTGCTTACGGAAAGGAAAACTGTCAAGGCGCAGATCAAAGAGGCGGCGATCAGAGCCGTCGGAGACAGCCGGACAGATAAGGGTACACTTTCCCCAAACGTGAACTGGCGCATCAGTGTACCGTGATAACGCGCAAGCAGCCCTCCTGCACCGAGCACGCCGGCTGCGAGGCCTAACGGCAGCGCCGTCACAAGGAAGAACAGTGCTTCACGCCGCACGAGGGAGCGGATCTGCTTCGGTGTGGTCCCGATGCTGGAAAGCAGGCCGAATTCCCGCGTCCGCTCCGTCACCGACACAGAGAAAATGCTGCGGATAAGAACTGCGGAAAGCGCAGAGGCGATCAGGAGCGCTGCCAGGATAATGACAAACAGGATCACGGTACTTTGCCCTATCCCGCCTGTCCCATAGACCCGAAGAAGATCATCGTTCAGGAAAGACTTCTGGCCGTAATGTCTGGCCAGAACGGCTGCGGCATCTTTCGGTGCCGTCTTAAGGAAGAGCCGGTGCCAGAGCGTATCACCTTCCGCACCGTCCGCCAGTGTCAGCAGGCAGTAAGCACCCCAATCGTTCTCGTCGTCACTGTAGGCTTTATTGCGGGTGATCCCCACAATACGGTATTCCTGCGATTCGGTCTCATCCGGTCTGTACTGCTTGCTCCAGCCGTTTTCCTCGACTGTCTTTGTCTTCCGCAGATCAAAGAGGTCCAGGTTCACACTCTCCCCGATCTTCCAGGTTTTCCAGCCCTGCTGCAGACAGACAAGGTTGATCTGCTCGGGGATAAGGATCTCTGAACTGTTTTCCGGAAGACGCCCTTCTTTTAACGGAACGGTCATTTCTTTGAAAAAGGCACTGTCTGCTGCTGCCACCGGATAGGTGCTTCCCGGTGCAATCAGCTCGAACTGACTGAAATAACCCGTCACCCGCAGGTCAGTGACCCGCCGGATCAGGGGATCGTTCTTTGCTGCTTCCACCCCGACTTCATCCACAAAATCAGCGCTCACGAAGTAGTCGCCGGTCTCGTATTCCGTTCCCCGCCGCACGTAGTCCCAAAGGCTGTAAACCGTTGTTGTCAGGATCGTAAACATGGCCGCCGCCAGAAAAATGCCGCCAAGTGCGGCCAGGCTCCGCGTGCGGTTCCGACGAATGTTCTGTCTGGTGAGCTGCGAGAGAATATTCATCGCAGCACCTCGTCCTTCGTGATCCTGCCGTCTTCCAGGCTGATGATGCGGTCCGCCTGCAGGGCGATCGATTCGTCGTGCGTGATGACGATCAGGGTCTGGCCGTACTGCCGGTTCGCCTTTTTGAGAAGCGAGACGATCTCCTGCGAGTTCTGCGAATCGAGGTTCCCTGTCGGCTCGTCCGCCAGAAGAAGCGCCGGCGAATTCATCAGCGCCCGGCCGATGGAGACCCGCTGCTGCTGGCCGCCGGAGAGCTGGTTGGGAAGA
>CACWLA010000004.1 GCA_902761665.1 uncultured Lachnospiraceae bacterium
TCACACCTTGATTTTAACGCAAAAAGAGGCACCAGCCAACCCCTTTGGGCTGTACTGGTGTCTCTTTTGTTTTGCGCTTATTTTGCAACGCGCCCTTTTTTGCTTGCCGCAGATCCTGCGGCAGTCCGCTTTTGCTTACGCTCTGGACATGTACTCGCCGGTACGGGTGTCGATGCGGACGCGGTCGCCCTGGTTCACGAAGAGCGGGACAGCGATCTGTGCACCGGTCTCCACGACGGCGGGCTTGGTCGCGCCGGTCGCGGTGTTGCCCTTGAAGCCGGGCTCGGTGTCGGTGATCTCCAGTTCCACGAAGAGAGGCGGTTCCACGGAGAAGACGCTCCCCTTGTAGGAGCAGAGCTTGCAGATCTCATTTTCCTTCACGAACTTCAGCGTATCGCCGATCTGATCTTTCGTCAGAGCGACCTGCTCGAAGGTCTCGTTGTCCATGAAGTAGTAGAAATCACCGTCATTGTACAGATACTGCATGTCCTTGCGGTCGATGATGGCGTTCTCGAAACGGTCGGTCGGGCGGAAGGAAGTTTCCACGACGCCGCCGCTGATGATGTTTTTCAGTTTGGTGCGGACAAAGGCAGCGCCCTTGCCGGGTTTGACGTGCTGGAATTCGATGATCTGCCAGACGCCGCCCTCATATTCGATCGTAATACCGTTCTTAAAATCACCTGCTGATACCATATAGTTCCTCCTGAAGTCTGTAGGGTTTTCTTTCGATGCGCCCTGCGGCGCCGGTTGTCTGATTTTCCTGCAATATTATATGCGATAAAAACGCCGATTTCAACTATTTTTTTGACGTCTTTTCCAGAAGCCGAAAACGATCTTCTCGAAAGGCCTCTTGAGGCGTACGCCGGCCGTGTCCTTTTTCGGTTCGACCGGTGCGACGAGCACGCTCCGGATGCGGGAACGGTTCGCGCCCCAGATATCCGTAAAGAGCTGGTCGCCCACGACGACCACTTCGCTGCGTCTGAGGTGCATGCCCCGGATCGCCGCGAGATACCCTCGCCGCGACGGCTTCTTCGCCTTATGACAGTAGCCGCAACCGACCGCTTCAGCAAAGGCCTTTACCCGCGGCTCCGCGTTGTTCGAAACCACGAAGGTCTTTATTCCCGCCGCGTGCAGCCTTTCGAAATAGCGCCTTGCCGCCTCATCCGCCGGCGCATCCTGGGGGACCACGGTGTTGTCGATATCAAAGACGACGCCCTTTGCCCCGCGCGCGGAAAGCCACTCCGGCGTGATCTCTGCGATGCCGGAGACGTATTCCGTCGGATAAAAGAGATGAAACGGACCGTTCATTTCCTGTGCGCCAGCTTGTTGATCTCTTCGAGCAGCGTATCGAGATCCTTGAATTCGCGGTAGACCGAGGCAAAGCGGACATAGGCAACGCCGTCCAGGGCAGCCAGCTTGTTCATGACCATCTCGCCGATGACGCTCGACGGGATCTCCTTCTCGCCGCTCGCGATCAGCTCGTTCTCGATGTCATCCACGAGGCCGGTGATCCGGTCGACGGGTACCGGGCGCTTGTGGCAGGCACGGAAAATGCCCTTTTCGATCTTCGAACGGTCGAATTCCTCGCGCACGCCGTCCTTCTTGATCACCATGAGCGGGATCACTTCCACGCGTTCATAGGTCGTAAAGCGCTTGCCGCATTTTTCGCACTGGCGGCGTCTTCTGATCGTGCCTTCGGCGGGACGGGAATCGATGACTTTCGTATCTTCCGCGCTGCAAAAGGGGCATTTCATTTACGTATTCCTCCCAAATTCTTCGAGTTTCAGTCCGGGGTTGCGGTCCAGCACCATGCCGGGGCTCCAGCTGTTGGCAAAAAGCAGGAGCGGCCGCCCCTTAAGGTCAGTCACGCACTTCATGTCGGAAGTGCCCGAGATCTTCGCCGGGTCGGTATCGCTCACGATCCAGCGGATGTATTCATAGGGCAGCATGTCCAGCCCGGCTTCCACGTTGTATTCGTTCTTCAGGCGGAACATGAGCACGTCGAACTGCAGCACGCCCACCACGCCGACAATGATCTCCTCCATGCCGCCGCGCATCTCCTGGAAGATCTGGATGGCGCCTTCCTGGGCGATCTGCATCACGCCCTTCAGGAACTGTTTGCGCTTCATGGTATCGACCTGGCGGAGCCTCGCGAAATGCTCCGGCGCGAAGGTCGGAATGCCCTCGTAGCAGAAAATGTCATCGCTTTCCGTCAGCGTATCGCCGATGGAGAAAATGCCGGGATCGAAGACGCCGATGATGTCGCCCGCCCAGGCTTCCTCCACGATCGTGCGCTCCTGCGCCATCATCTGGGTGGACTGGGACAGGCGGATCTTCCGGCCGCCCTGCACGTGGTTCACCTCCATGCCCGCCGTGTACTTGCCGGATACGATGCGCAGGAAGGCAATGCGGTCGCGGTGCGCCTTGTTCATGTTGGCCTGGATCTTGAAGACGAAGGCTGAGAAAGGTTCCTCCGGCTCCACCACATGCGTATCGGCCGCGCGCGGTCCGGGGCAGGGCGCCATCGCCAGGAAATGCTCCAGAAAGTTCTGCACGCCGAAGTTCGTGAGTGCCGAGCCGAAGAATACCGGGCTGAGCCGCCCGCCGAGGACCTCGTCCATGTCCAGTTCGGCTACGGCATCCAGGAGTTCCAGGTCCTCCGCCAGCTGGTCCATGGCCGGGCCGCCGACCTTTTCCCGGGTCGAAGGCGCGTCCGGATCCAGTGTTTCGGAAGCGATCTCGTGCTGTCCGGCATCCGCCGCGGTAAAGGTGGTGATCACCTTCCGGTCGCGCTCGTAAATGCCCTTGAAGGACTTGCCGGAACCGAGCGGCCAGCTCACCGGGCAGGTCGCGATGCCCAGCACGTGTTCAATGTCGTCCAGCAGTTCAAAAGGATCCTTCGCCTCACGGTCCATCTTGTTGATGAAGGTGAAGATCGGGATGTGCCGCATCACGCAGACCTTAAAGAGCTTGATGGTCTGTGCCTCGACGCCCTTGCTGCCGTCGATGACCATGACCGCGGAATCCGCCGCCATGAGTGTCCGGTAGGTATCTTCCGAGAAGTCCTGGTGTCCGGGCGTGTCGAGGATGTTGACGCATTTCCCGTCGTACTGGAACTGGAGCACCGAGGAGGTCACCGAAATGCCTCTCTCCTTTTCGATCTCCATCCAGTCGGACACGGCGTGGCGCGCGGTCTTCCGGCCTTTGACGGAACCGGCCAGGTTGATGGCGCCGCCGTAGAGCAGGAACTTTTCCGTCAGCGTCGTCTTGCCGGCGTCGGGGTGGGATATGATGGCGAAGGTCCGCCGTCTTTTGATTTCTTCCGTAATTGACAATGTTTTGCCTCTTCCGTATGTTTTCGTCTTCCGCAGGAGCGGCTCCGTTTTTTCTCCGTTTCAGGCGGTCAGGCCTGGTCTCTCACGAGCGCCTCGGCAATGTTCATGGCCTGGTCGCCGCAGCGCTCAAGGTCCGTGCACATGTCCGTAAAGATGACGCCGCCGAGCGGGTCGCAGGCCGAAGTCATCAGCCGGCTGACGTGGTTCGCAATGAAGCGCTCCTGCATATCGTCGATCTCCTGTTCCTTCGCCTTCGTCTCCTCCAGCAGTTCGAAGCGTTCCTCTTTGAAGACCTCCATCGCGCGGTCCAGGTTGTCGATCACCGCGTCAGCGAGCGTCTTCAGTTCCGCCACGGCGGTCTCCGAAAGGACCGCCTTCGCAGACTTCATCTTTGCTGCGAACTCAATGATGTTCTCCGCATGGTCGCTGATCCGCTCGAAATTGGAGACCACCAGGATCAGGCGAGACAGGCGGAACACGTCCTTATCCGACATCGGCATGGTCCTGAGTTCCACCATCCGGTCTTCGATCGCCTTGTTCAGCCAGTCGACCGTTTCTTCCGTTTCCTCCACCTGGTCAAACAGTTCCGTCTGCGACGGATCGAAGAAGTAGCGGACGGCAGTCTTCAGATTGCTGGCAGCGATCCCGCCCATCCGGACGGTCTCGAGTTTCGCCTGGCTCATGGCCACCGCAGGGATGGTCTTGCTGCTGATGTTCGCGAGATACACGAGCCTTCGGTCCTCCAGTGCATGCTGTTCGCTTTCCCGGAGCGGGACCGCCTTCTCCGTCAGTTTCACGATCCGGTCCGCGAAGGGACTGATGACCAGCACCGCGAAGACCGCGAAGATCGTATGGGTATTTGCGACCTGGCGGGCGACATCTCCGGGCGACAGGCTTTGAATGAACCTCGGCACTGCCGGAATGAGCAGGACGATCAAAGTCAGCATGGCACCCCGGATCAGGTTGAAGAACAGATTAAGCAGGGCCGTCCGCTTGCCGTTCCGGCCGGTGGTAAGAGAAGCGAGCAGGTTCGGCGTCACCGAACCGATCGCCGCGCCGATGATCAGGAATACGCACTCTTCGTAGCTCAGCATCCCCTCCACGGCGAAGGCCTGGAAGATGACGATCGACGAGGAAGAGCTCTGCAGCAGAGCCGTAAAGAGAATGCCGAAGAGGATGCAGACCGCTGGATGCTCCAGGAAGGTCAGCGCCTTTACGAAGGCCGCGCTGTCCGCAAGTACCTTGATGGCGCTCTTCAGGATCCCGATGCCGACGAAAAGCATGCCGAAGCCGAGGACCACCTTACCGATGTTCTGCGCGGTCGTGTTCTTCACGAACAGGGCAACGATGCAGCCGGCAAAGAGCAGGAACGGCGCGTAGCTCGCCAGGTCGAAGGCCGTGATCTGCGCCGTGACCGTGGTACCGATGTTCGCGCCCATGATCACGCCGATCGCCTGGGACAGGTTCATCAGCGCCGAGTCCACGAAGCCGATCACCATCATGTCCGTGGCCGACGAGCTCTGGATCAGCATGGTCACCAGAATACCGACCAGAATGGCCGTGATGCGTTTCCCGGCTACCTTTTCCAGGATGATCTTCAGTTTATCGCCGGCGACGTTTTTCAGTCCTGTCGACATGACGGACATGCCGTACAGGAAAAGCCCGATGCCGCCGAAAAAGGACAATACTGTCTTCAGATCCATTTCGAACCTCATTTTCAAGTATCAGCCATCCGGAGATGACCCAATATATGGTAGCACAGGCCTGCAGTCAAGTCAACGAAACACAGCGCAAAAAATAGGCGTCTCTGCGCTTTTCCATCTTGATTTTTCCGGGATTTATGAGAAAATATAAGGGATTATGTGTATTGATTGAGGAGACTTATGATCACTGTCAGCAATGTTACCGTGCGGTTCGGCAAAGTACCGCTTTTCGAAGACGTCAACGTCAAATTCGTCCCCGGCGAATGCTACGGCATCATCGGCGCGAACGGCGCCGGCAAGTCCACCTTCCTGCGCGTCCTCACCGGCGAACTGGAGCCGTCCAAGGGGGACGTGTTCGTCACGCCCGGCGAACGCATCAGCATCCTGAAGCAGGACCATAACGCCTATGACGCGCACCAGGTCCTGGAAACCGTCATGCTCGGCAACCCGCGGCTTTTCGAAGTCATGAAGGAGAAGGACGCCCTCTACATGAAGGAGGACTTCAGCGAAGAGGACGGCATCCGCGCGAGCGAACTGGAGGCCGAATTTGCCTCCATGAACGGCTGGGAGGCCGAGTCCGATGCGGCGACCCTCCTGAACGGCCTCGGCATTGAGCCGGAGCTGCACGAAAAGATGATGAGCGAGCTCTCCGGCGCCGAGAAGGTGAAGGTCCTGCTTGCCCAGGCCCTCTTCGGCAATCCCGACATCCTGCTCATGGACGAGCCGACCAACCATCTGGACCTCGCCGCCATCGCCTGGCTCGAGGAATTCCTGATCAATTTCGAAAACACCGTGATCGTCGTGTCCCATGACCGCTATTTCCTCAACAAGGTCTGCACCATGATCGCGGACATCGACTACAACAAGATCCAGCTTTACGCCGGCAACTACGATTTCTGGTACGAATCCAGCCAGCTTCGCGTGCGCCAGATGAAGGAAGCCAACAAGAAGAAAGAGGAACAGATCAAGGAACTGCAGGAATTCATCCAGCGCTTCTCCGCGAACGCCTCGAAATCCAAGCAGGCGACCTCAAGAAAGCGTGCCCTGGAAAAGATCCAGCTGGATGACATCCGCCCTTCGAGCCGCAAGTACCCCTACATCGATTTCCGTCCCGACCGCACGATCGGCAACGAAGTGCTGGAAGTGAAGCACCTCAGCAAGTCCATCCAGGGCGTGAAGATCCTCGACGATATCAGTTTCGTGCTGCGGCATGACGACAAGGTCGCCTTCGTCGGCGCCGATGAGTTTGCCAAGACCGTGCTTTTCCAGATCCTCATGGGCGAGATGGAGCCCGACAGCGGTTCCTACAAATGGGGCGTCACCACAAGCCGCGCCTACTTCCCGAAGGACAGTTCCGACGAATTCAAGGCCGACCTCACCATCACCGAATGGCTGACCGGCTACTCTCCCGTCAAGGACATGACCTATGTCCGCGGCTTCCTTGGCCGCATGCTCTTTGCCGGCGACGACGGCGTGAAGAAGCTGACGGTCCTTTCCGGCGGCGAGCGCGTGCGCTGCATGTTCTCGAAGATGATGATCAGCGGCGCGAACGTCCTGATCTTCGACGAGCCGACCAACCATCTGGACATGGAATCCATCACCGCGCTCAACAACGGCATGATCAAATTCCCGGGCGTGATCCTCTTCACCTCCCGCGACCATCAGATCGTCCAGACCACCGCGAACCGCATCATTGAGATCATTCAGGGCAGGATCATCGACAAGATCACGACCTATGACGAATATCTGGCGGACGACATCATGGCCATGAAGCGCATGGTCTACAATGCCGGGACCGAGGACTGACATCAGAGAGGAGAACTGCAATGTCCAAAATCTGCGCGAACTGCGGCGCGGCGCTTGAAGACGACGCCGTTTTCTGCCCGGAATGCGGTACCCGCTTCGGTACCGTTCCCGCGGCAGATGAAGCGCCTGCTCCGGAGATCCGTCCCGAACCGCAGGAAGATGCGGTTTCCGAACCTGCAGGCCCCGGGCCTGTGCCCGTCAGGCCGCAGCCCGATACCGTAAGGCCCGAACAGGTATGGCAGACTGCGCCGCCTATTCCCGCACCCGTCCCCGTACCGGCCGGGGAGCCCGAAAAACGCTCGAAAGAGATCAGCACCGCCGGTTATTTCTGGCTCATGCTGCTCTTCGCCGTTCCCGTCGTCGGCTTCATCGCCATGCTGATCTTTGCCGGCGCCGTGAAGAACAAAAACCTCCGCAACTTTGCCCGTGCCCACGTCGTATGGGTCATCGTTGCCCTGATCACCGCGATCGCGCTTTGGGTCGTCGCCAGGATCGCCCTGAAAGCGGCCGGCACCGCGATCGACTGGCAGGGAATTTTCGACAGCATCAAAAACGCATTTCCTTTCGGGAATTGATGCATAATTGAAAGGAGACCAAAACAATGGCATTTTGTCCCAAATGCGGAACCAAACTCGAAGAGGGCACGTCGTTCTGCCCGAACTGCGGCGCCAGGATCGGCGGTGAAAAAGCCGCTTCCAAGACCGACTTTTCCGACGATCTGAAGAAACTGGCCGACACGCCCGATACCACGGCGAATTACAGCGCCGCTGACATCAATAACAACAAGGGGATGGCGATCCTCTGCTATCTTGGCATCCTGTGGCTGATCCCCTTCCTCGGCGCCAAGGGATCACCCTTCGTGAAGTATCACCTGAACCAGGGTCTGACTCTTCTGATCCTCGGCATTGCCGCTGCAGTCGTTTCCTGGATCCCCGTGATCGGCTGGCTCTGCGGCGTCATCGTGTTCGCCCTGGCGATCATCGGCATCGTCAACGTCGTGAACGGCAAGGCACAGGAGCTTCCCGTCATCGGAAAGTTCAAACTGATGAGCTGAGCCCGACCGCCTCTGAAACAGGCAAAACGCGTCCGCTTTTCGGCGGATGCTCATAAGAAAGTTTTGATTAAAAAAATCTGGGCATCTGTCTGACAAGGTTGGCAAAAACAGAATCCCGGACTGTTGTATCTCTGCAGCAGTCCGGGATTCTTATCTCTATTGTCTCAGAGTTAATCCGCGGTATAGTTTTATATCTTGCCATCTTTGTTTAAGAGGCGGCAAATTAACAGCGAGATTCCACCTGAAGCGAGAATGACAAGAATATCTATAGGCGCCAATACCAGCTTCCCTAATCCCTCAAACAAAAACCCACTTCCAAATCTGTACAGATTTCCGCTGAGCAAGATCATCTCGCCGATATACATGGCAATTGTCACTATAGCAGCGATTGCTGTTGGAAGTGCCAGCGAGAGCAGTTTCCTTTTCCCCATAGTAAACGACCCGGTATATACGCCCATTGTTATACCCAAGAGGGCAAAGAACACAGCCATCAGTACGGCAGAAAGCGGAGAAACTGTTATCTCTCCAGTCCGATAGAAAGCGGTAAAACAAGCCCAGATACACATCCCCAGAAACGCCGCGCTAGTTATCGTCTGTACGACCAGTGCTTTTTTCCTGCTATGATCGCCGGTTCGAATCATCTTGGCAATGCCGTAAAAGCAATTCAGAAGCGATACGATAATCACGACAGATATCAGATAAAAATGGATCTTAAAGGCTGGGCTGTACCCACCCAGAAGCACATCCACGGCCTCCCAAGTCCTGGTTTCAAACTGTTCCGGTGGAATGTAACATAATGACATCTGCCAGCTTTCCAGTGGGATTAGTTCCTGCGTCTGAACCAGGACTTTAGTCTCCATGATCCTTTCAGCCAGAAAAAATACGGCAATGGAAGTAATAGAGCCAAAGAGCAAATCAAGCTTCCTGGACAGTCTTTGGAACAAAGGAATTAACAGTACGCCCACGATCAGAGCAATCGCAATCGGTGTATATGGAATGATGTACTTCGGGTATTCCTCGATAGGAACCGCTCCGTTCTGCACCATTTTTGTAATAACGCTTATACCCATATACAGTGGGTAAATAGAAACAGCAACGGCTACCGCAAGAGAATACCAACAATACTTTTTATAATTAGTATTACTCATGGTTTATTTTCCCTTCCATCCCAGATAGTTTCTATACACCGTGAAGTGCTTATACCCTGCAACTAATTGTGAACTTACCATCCCGGCCCAAATACCTTCCCACGTCGCTGTAGGATCGTCCACAAGAACATAGTTATCATAGCTTGAGTACAGGGCGGTAGAAGAAGGAGCATCTCCAGTAAAATGAAGGAGATATTTGAATGATTCCTGATAGTCCACCGCCTCCACAGTACTTTCGCGCACCTTCACGGAGTATTCCGTTCCATCGTATTCTACCAGATAGAAGAACAGCTTTGGATATTTATCTTTTAATTCTTCGTATAATTCTGCGCTGTTATGCTCTTTATCAAGAACGTAGTAATCGGCGCAAAGGACTGATGCCGGGGTCCCGTTACTGACGGTCTGGAAGAATGTATCCCAAGTCTCATTTCCAGAAGTGCATCCCTGCCGTTCAAAAACAGGTATATTTGATTTTCTGGCCAACTCCAGCGCATCATCAGCAGAGCATACAGTTTGGAAAAGGGCCTCAAGATCCTGATTTGTATTATGGGACATCGTATTTTCCTCACTATTCCCTTTATCTACTGAGCACGAGGCAAGCATAACAACAGCAAGCACAGCCAGCAATATGATCATTGTTTTCCTCATGTTGAACCTCCTCTTATCCCGCATTAGTCAGCAGAGTATAGATGATCGCAATGATCAACAAAGCGAATCCAACGCTGGAAACTAATGTCATCTGCTTATATGACAGGACGTTTTCAATTCTTGTCCGGACTTTTGCTCCGCCAAAAGCAGAAACAAATACGTTTTTATTCTGGACACAATTCAAAAGCGTTCGAGCGTATTCTTTACGTTCTTCATCGGTATATTTGGAAACAGCCTTCTCGTCACATGCCAGCTCCAAATCTGCAAGAAACACCTTCAGAAACAGCCAAGACAGCGGATTAAACCAATGAACTGCTGTCAGTAGAACCCCTATCAACCTCCAAAGATTGTCACAGCGCCGGATGTGAGTCCTCTCATGCTGCAACACATATTCCCGATCCGTATCTGCAAAAGATGCAGGCAAAACGATCTTGGGTTTTATAATTCCATATACTGCCGGGCTTTCGATTTTCTCGGACAAATACACATTCGGGTCCAGTAGACGCGAATCTTTAATTTCACGCTTCGTAGCCATATACAGTATTGCCAAGGCGATAATGATTGCCAACGTACCAATGAGCCAGATAAACCCTGCAATTTCAAAGACTCTGCTGAGCATATTGACCTTATATGTAATAGGGAAATAGCTGTTTGCAGCCATAATGGCGTTAGTCATAGAAAGAGTTAAGTCATCAGCAGGCTGTAAAACAGTTACTGTCTTTGTGGTAAACCGTGATATGAGAGTCATTAGACTGTATGGACTGTTTATGCCAAAAGGGATGCACATCCGTAAAAACGGAATGACCCACAGAAATACCGACACTCTGTGAGGAATGAATTTAACTTTCCGTATAGCCAAAACCAGTAGACCCATTACAGAAGCAACAATGCTCATATTGAAGATCCAATAGCAACACTCACCAATCATAATGCGTCACCTTTTATCAATGAGGTCCCGGAGTTCCTTAATCTCAGTATCTGACAAATCTTCATCTTCGAGCAATGCTGAAAACAGTGCCTTGCGTGACCCGCCAAAAACCTTGTTCAACAATGACACGGCTTCTTTCTTCTGCATTTCTTCCTGTGAAACTAACGGCGTGCAGATGAATCCAGGATCAGTACGTTTGATAAAACCTTTTGATTCAAGTTTTTTAATTACCGTATAGGTCGTGTTTTTATTCCATCCAATAGAATCTGCGGCAATCAAACTGATTTCTTTTGCAGAAAGAGGTCCTCTATTCCAGATGATTTCCATAACTTTGGCTTCACTGTCAAATAGCTTTTCTTTCATAACAGCACCTCCAGACTATTTGCGTAGTCTATACTATCACAATAGTCCAGATTTGTCAAATGCCAAATATAGAATTGTGTAAAAACCAGAAAACGGTCTTTCCCCGCCTCTAACCTCAATCAAACAAGGCAAAAGGCTATATGAACGCAATTGTCATTTTCCTGATAATGTCGCTTTAGCGTTTTGCAAAAAACGCGCAGCTCACACGAAGTGTGATCACTGGGTTTGGGAGGTGTTCGGGGCGAGCCGGTGCAGAAATTGCGCGCAGGTCCGGATCTGTACACTGCTTGTCAAGTACTGAACAGCCATCCGGACATTCGCGCAATTGTGCAAAACCTGTATGTGCAGGCCCTGCTTGCCAGGTACTGAAAGCCTGGCAAGCAGTAACATCTTAAGGAAGTCATCTGGTACGTAGGCCACTATGAAAGTCATTTCAGGTCAATTATGGAGTCCAAGCTGAAAAGCGAAAGCAGGGAGATCCTTCGTGCCAGGCAAAAGCAGCTTGAAAAGGACGAGAAGCGCATTGCAGAATTGGATTGTCTCTTCGTCCGACTCTACGAAGACAATGTGGCATCCCGGATCAGTGATGACCGCTTCGCCATGATGAGCCGGGCCCATGAAGAAGAGCAGCGAGAACTGAAAGCGGAAGCCGAAGTCTTACGGCAGGAAATTGAAACACAGGAACAACAGAACCATAATCTTGAACTTTTCACTCAGAAGGTCAGAAAGTACGCAGAACTAACAGAATTGACGCCATACGCAGCGCATGAGCTGATCAAGGCAATCTATGTCGGGGCTCCGGATAAAAGCAGCGGAAAACGCCGTCAGAGCATCCATATCTGCTATGATCTGATAGGGTTCATCCCGCTGAGTGAACTGATGGAACAGGAAATGGCATGACCCGAAGATCATGTCATTCCTGAAAACTATAAAACTGTTTTATGAGGGCCGCCCCTTCTGGGCGCGTTTTTTATTTTTTTGGTAGATTACTGGAAAAATCTATGATAACATTATTTTAACGACGACAAGGAGGCAGATCAATATGGAACAGCAATCCTACTGCGCGTTTATCAGTTACCGGCACCAGTCGCCGGACCAGGAGATCGCGAAGGCGCTGCATACGGCGATCGAGACCTACGGGATCCCGGGAAGCGTCCGCAAACAGACAGGCAAAAAACGCATGGGCAAGGTATTCCGCGATCAGGAAGAACTGCCTTTGTCGTCGGATCTCGGGGCAGACATCGAGGCGGCACTGGACTGCAGCGAATGGTTCATCGCGATCTGTTCGCCGCGCTATCTCGAAAGCAAATGGTGCCTCAGGGAACTTGAGTATTTCATCGAACACAAGGGGCGCGACCGCGTGCTGACCGTGCTTGTCGAGGGTGAACCTCAGGACAGTTTCCCGGAGATGATCCGTTTTGCGGAAAATGCCGACGGAACCAGAACGGAGCTCGAGCCCCTTGCCGGCGACGTACGTGCCGAAACGCCCGCGAAAAGTATCGCCAAGCTGAAAAATGAAAAACTGCGCATTCTCGCACCGATGCTCGGACTGGGCTTCGATGATCTGAAGCGCCGCGCCAGACAGCGGAAGATCCGCATCACAGCGGCGGTCAGTTCGGCGGTCCTTATTGCGGCGGCGGCATTTACCGTCTTCCTGATCGTCAATCATAAGCGCAATGAAGCGCTCAGGCGCGAAGCGGAGGCGCAGGCAAGCATCGCGGCGGAGCAGTCAAGACTGGCCGAAGAGGAACAGCGCCGTGCCGCAGAAGAACAGCGCCGCGCCGAAGAGGAGCAGCGCCGCGCCGAGGAGGAACGCAAAAACGCGGTCCGAAACGACCTCGGCGAACGGATGGAGCGCGCACGGGCCTCACTCGACAGCGGAGAAAAGCGTGAGGCAGCAAAGATCCTCGCAGACGCCCTTGACATCAGTGAGCAGAACGAAGGCATGCGCCGTGACGAGCTGCTTGCCCTGATGCGCCGTACGATGTACATTGAGCCGTTCTCGGTCGTCTCCAGTTTCAACAACCAGAACATGCAGCTGCTTTACATCGAGTCGTCGCCGGACGGCACGCGGGCAGTCGGCGTGGTCAACAACCACTCGATCGCCATGGTCGACCTGGTGAACAATGAGATCCTGTATACCGTATCCGCGGACAACGCGATCATGATGTATCCCCGCTTTTCCGAAGACGGAACGCGTTTTCTGGCCGACTGCGATTACGGCCGCTTCGTGCAGGTCTGGAACACGGAAGACGGATCGGAAGCTTTCCGCTACACGAGCAAGACGGACAAGGCGTACGAGATCGTCAACGTCTGCTTCTGGAAAGACAGCCGGACGCTCCTCCTGCAGGACGCAGACAAGTTCCTGCTGGTCGGCGATGACGGCAGTGAAAAGCTGTTCTATACCGTCGGGACGCAGATGGACGATTACGATCCGAACAACAATTTCCTGACGCGCCTGATGAACGCGCCTCTGGATAAGCTCTTCACGAACGTTGCCGACGGCTACGCCATGCAGATGCTGGTATCGCCGGACCGGGAGCGCATCGTCCTCACCGGCAAAGCAGGCGAGATCGCCGTCATCGTACTGGACGGCGAAGGGAAACGGATCTTCATCCCGGCTCTGCCGAACGATCCGAGCTGCATGGTGCCGGGCACCTTTGCGGATAAGTGGGCTCTCTCACCGGACGGAAAGACCCTGTGCCTCCTTTCCATGTACCATGTCATTGCTGGATGGGACGTGGATACCGGAAACATGCTTTTCATCGATTACGTTGAAAGCGAAAATTCCTGGGCCATGCCGTCACAGCCGGTCTATTCACCGGATTCCGCGCTTTTTGCCTATACCTACGGTCCGAAACTGTATGTCGCCGACGCCAGAACGAATGAAGCGATCCTGACCGCGAACATCGACGACACCAATTATACGCCGTCGCTCTCCTTCTCTTCCGACGGCAAGCACTTCCTCATGACCAACGAAGCGATGTTCATCATCAACGCGGAGACCTGGGTCCCGGAACTCATCGAATCGGCAGAGGGCACGAATTTCAACGGCATCATCCCGATGGATAGCATGGTGCTCGGTTCACGCTACGACGGCGTGATCAATTTCTACAGCCTGCCGAAGCTCGCGTCAGTAACTGCAGTTGACAGTTTTGCCGGAGCGCTCATGGAACCGTACCGTGCGCAGCGGGCCGTCGAATGTGTTTCGCTCTTCGGTCAGCACGAACTCTCACCGACATTTAAGCAAACCAATTTCTACAAGGACTATCCGTCCAAGATGGCTTTCTCATGCGACGGCGGCACTGCCGCGATCCTGTATCCTGACGGTACGATCGAACTGTTCGATACGCAGGGAGACGGCAAGGTCCGGGATACGATCGGTCAGCTGTATACCTACATCAACACGGCCGCGATCTCGGAGGACCGCCTGATCGCGATCGACATGGATACGCGCATGATGGTCTACAACATGAAGACGAAATCCGTGGAGAAGATCTGGAAGAACGAAACGCAGTACGCGGCGTTTTCCTTCAATGCGGATGCCAGCCTGATGACGGCGCTGTGCCAGGGGCAGACAAAGATCGACGTCTTCGATCTGAATGACGGCTGCCGTCTGCTCTTCTCCATGCACGCCGACGAACCCTTCGCGGAAGCAACGTTCTCCGAAGACGGTGCGTACGCAGTCGGCAGGACTGAATCAGGTTCTTATGTGATCGGGGATCTGTTTGCCGATGAAGAGGCGCTGGTCGAACGCCTGCGCACGTTTGCGGCAGGCTCGGAATGACCTCTCCGGCACGAAAAAGCCCCGTCCGCGGCTGCGGACGGGGCTTTTATCGTATTTATCTCAAAACGTTACAGATTGAAGTCAGCCGTATTGTCGCGCTGGTAGGAACACCAGTTTCCGTTCTCGATCAGTTCCTCGCGGGCGATGAGAAGAAGCAGAGCGGGGGTCTCGCCGTAACGGTCGATGCGCTCCAGGGCTTCCCGGTAAAAGCGTTCCATTTTGGCATGGTCGGATGTCACCCGCGAAAGCGAGAGGCGGCCGTAATAATTTGAAATGAACAGCGCCCCCGCCGAGATGCTGCCGAGGATGAGTTTGGACAGCGTACGGTACGTTTCCGCTGCGGATATGCTGCGGGAGAACGGCAGCAGGCCGCCCCAGATGATCTCAAAGGCCAGTACGGCCAGATAGAGCAGAATGCTGATCCGCAGGGCAATGCCGACGATCCGTTCGCTCCCTTCGTACGCGCGCCTCGAGCGTCCGATCGCCCCCTGATGGTACCTTCGCTGCTGATCCACCCATACGTCCCGTATGCGGTGAACGGCTGCCGGCCTGCCGGCGATGACGCAGGTCTTCAGCGCACAGACGACCCATTCGGCCTCGGTCTTTGCTGACCACGGAAGGATCTCCGCAGCGGATCCGCTGCTTCCGGCATAGCGCAGCAGTGCCTGTACCCGCAGTCCCTCCGCAAGCATCCGGTATTCCAGATAGCGCCGGTGCGAGGCAGCGCGCATTTCGCGCCGCCGCAGGAAAAAGGCAAGGAGCAGCATGGCCCCGCAGACAAGGATCATCCAGTATACGCCAGCCTCATCGTAAAGCAGAAAGGCGACCGTGATGACCGTGCTGACGATGGCCAGCGCGGCAAGAAGTTTCCGGTACTGTCCCGCAAAGCGGATGCTCAGGGCGTCCGCTTTTGCGTACAGTGATTCCATCCTGTCCAGGCATGCATCCGCTTCACGCGCCGCAGGCAGCAGATCGTGCTGCGGCTGTGCTTCCTCTGCTGCAAGTTTGTTGAACTCATCGGTACGCGCCAGAACCTCCTCAAAGGCAGCCGCGTCTCCGAGGAAACGAAGCATTCCTGCGTCCGCGGCGCCTTCATCACCCATACGCGGCGTCTTAACGTGCCATACGGGGCAGCTTCCTCCCAGCGGGATCGCATTTTTCGGTTCGTACGCGCCCTCCAGAGCAAAGCGTACGGTTTCGGCGGTACCGCAGTGCGACGGGGCTGATTCTTTTCCGTCCCACAGCGCCAGCAGCACGTGCGCATGCGACGCGATGTAGATGCCGGCCTGCCGGTAGGCAAAATCCCTGTCCGGCGAAGGCGGTGCCTCCTCCGTTTCGGGTGCGGTAAAGCACTCTTCTGCCGCGCTGCAGAGGGTCCGGAAATGCAGCAGTTCCTCCCCGGAAAAGACCTTCTCGTACTCCTCCCTGGCCATCGGCAGGACAGCGATCAGCGGGATCGAGAGTTTGCGCGCGGCTTCCGCGCAGAGCTGATCCGCGCCCGCCGCAAGGCTGTTCAGCATGACGATCCCGGAATGCGGACACTTTTCGCGGAGCGCCTGAAGTTCCTTCATCACGGCGCTCTCCAGCCTGTCACGGTCTTCGCTTCGAATGTCCCGATGCCCCGTCACGCCGACGACGATCGGAACCGTATCACGCAGTACCATACCGTCTCCTTTTTCAGTCGAGTTTATAGATCCGCAGTCCGTCGAACTTGCGGATCAGCTTCAGCATGGAGTTGAACGGCTTCCAGTCCTTGCCCTGGTCCGCTTCGGACAGCTGCAGATAATGCCGCGCGATCTCGAGTTCGCCGAAATCGCCGTTTATGCACAGTTTGTGCTGCCGCATCTGTTCCCGCAGCGCGGAGCGGTCTGTTTCCTGTTCCGGCACGGCAGTCTCATAGAGGTTCCCCGCCGTCCAGCCCATTGCGCGGTGCGCACGGAGCCAGCGGGCATGTTCCATCGGTGCAAACACGGCGCACTGCTCTTCGGTAAACGCGCGGAGCATCTCAAAGTCGACGGGACGGTCCGTATAGAAGCAGCCGATCGCGTTCAGGTATTTCGCAAAGCTCTTGACCTGATTGATGTTGCTCAGCTGATATTCCAGGGACATCTCATCGAAATCGCGCTCGAGCTGTTCCGCCGGGATCTCCTCTTCTCTGCCCTCATACCGGTAGCGTCCGTTGATCGACACGGCAAAATCGTACATGTGCAGGAAACTGCTGCCGGAAAGATAGGTGTGCTTGCTCTTTCTGTCCGCAGCGCGCATGAACGTCGTGACGAACAGGGGATAGGCGGAAAGATCGACAATCTTTTCAATATCCGTGCGGAAGCGCTGTTCCTTCTCCGCCATGTCACTGTAGGCCTTCAGGCGGGGCGGGGCTCCCGCAGAGCCGTTCTGCTCCCAGGCGCGGTAATCCGCTTCGTACCGGCCTATCTTTTCAGATTCCTCGGCGTCAAAACAGTAGAGCGCGTGGATCATGCCCCTGCCGAAATCGAACTCCGCATCCATCGGATGCAGCTCAATGCGTGAATTTCTGCCGTAGGCGGTGCGGTCCCAGCACTGCAGTTCGTCGCACAGCATCAGAAGGTACGCCAACGGATGCAGTTCCGCCTTCAGCGGCGCCCTGCGTTTTTCCTTGTCCTTATAAAAGGCAATGGCGAACTTGAACATGCTGTTGTGCAGCATGATCGCCGTCAGCGCGTCGACGTGTCCTTCGGTGATCCGCTCTTCGCCGAGCACCTCGGCAAGTTCCTGATAGAGTCTCGTGGCGCTGAAATAGGCGTGATCCATGAAATAGCCGAAGCGGTCCGGTTCGGTCGGTTTGCTGCGGATCGTATCCAGGAGATAATTCTCCGACACGCCGTATGCTGCGCCGAGCCGTTTTTCGATCCCGTATGCCAGCAGTGCTTCGACGGAATCGAACGGACGGCCGAACAGATCCGCAAAGTGCTGTTTCGCCGCGTCGCTCATGCCGGACAGGCAGCCAAGATCCCGGTAAGCAAGGAACAAACTGCCCGGACCGCGTTTCCTGCGGTCGACTTCAAAATACGCCAGCACCTGTTCAAACGGGATCTCAAACGGATAGCCGATGTCATGGAACAAGGCCGTCAATCCCCAGAATTCAAGGAAGAATGCCGCGGCAGCATGCTCGTCCCGTTCAGGCACGAAACCGTAGAAGGTCTGAAAGGTCCTGCGGAACTGCTCGTTCGTTTCGTAGATCGCAAGTCCCAGCGCAAACACGTAGACCGAGTGCGAATAATGGTCGCGGTGCTTCATCAGAAGCGTGCTGGCGTTCGATTCAAACTCGGACAGCAGCTCGATCATCTTGCTCGACTGCCCGTAAGTCCCCACGAACATCCTCAAAAAACTGTAATAGACGGTATAAGCGTCCTCCGCAAAACCGGAGCCGATGAAGTTCTCCAGTTCGCGCTCGAGGCAGAGACGGTCGATGTCCATCTGCATGTCGTACGGGATCTGATTCCGTGAGACTGCCGTGCCCAGATACCGTCCGGTCCGCACTTCTTCCTCCGTCTTTTCAGGCGAGAAGCGGAGGCCTTCGCAGCGCTCATGCAGAAAGCGCAGTGCTGCGGACCTGAGGTCATTCCCCGCTCTTCCCGCGCCGTAAAGGGCCGGTTCAAACGGTCCGACGTCCGTACCGAAACGCTGCCTGTTCACTTTTCTCATCTGTTCCAATGCGGTATATGCCATGATGCTGTCTCCTCATCCAGTTCTGAACTTCAGGGTCCGTGCCCTTTTTTCGCACGCTCCGGCCGTACGGCCGGCTTTGTGATTTCATTTTAATTTAGCCGCATGACGCCGTCAAGGGATTCTTTTGCCGCACGCCCGGCGGGTTCCGAATGACAAACGGAAAAGTATCTGCTATGATGGTTCCGTATAGGCATCTGCCAATAAAAACAAGGACCGCTGAAAGCAGCTGAGGAGGCACCATGTACGACATCATCCTATTCGACCTTGACGGCACGCTCTCGGACTCCGGTCCCGGGATCATGCATTCCGTCCGCTACGCCCTGGCAAAATTCGGGATCACGGGGGAAAGCGAGGAAGCGCTCCGGCGTTTCGTCGGCCCGCCGATGATCCCCGCCTACATGCGCTTCTACGGCTTTACCCGCGAGCAGGCGGTGCAGGCGCTTGCGTATTACCGCGAGGATTATCTTGCCGGCGCGATCTACATGAATACCCCTTACGAAGGCATGGAGGAGACGCTCCGCGTCCTGAAAGCGCGCGGGAAGATCCTGGCCGCAGCGACCGGAAAGCCGACCTCCATGGCGGAGGACATCCTGCGGCACTTCGGCTGGGAAGAATACTTCTCCTTCGTTGCCGGCGCGACCATGGACGAGAGCCGCTCTGAAAAAAACGACATCATCGAACTCGCACTGGAGGAACTCGGCGCGGCGGACAGAAGCCGCGTGCTGATGGTGGGTGACCGCGACAATGACGTCCTCGGCGCACGCCTTGCCGGCATAGACTGCTGCGGCGTCCTCTACGGCTACGGCAGCCGGGAGGAACTGGAAGGCGCCGGCGCAAAATACATCATCCAGAAGCCGGAAGATCTTCTGACGATCGTCTGAGAACGGTTCATATCGTTTTTCGATAAATTTTACTTGACATTCGATAACGCATCATGCTACACTGCCTCCTGACCGGAGAATAACCCGCAGCCACGCGGCGATCCGGCCGGGAGGTCTTTTCATGAACTGGAATCAGGATAAAAGCATCGTGCTTTCCCTTGTCTGCGTCTGGCTTTTCGCGCTCGTACTGCTCGCAAGCGATGCTGCGGCAGTCATTTACCTGATCGGGCAGCTTACGGGAGAAGCACCGTTTCTGCCCGAAACGTACGGCATTGCCGCAGACGCGGAAACGCCGCTCCTGACCGTTTTCTGGCTGCTCTTCAGCATCCCTGCCTGGATCGCCCTCTTTGAACTGCGCATGATCCTCATCTGCTTCCGGAAGAACCGGGTCTTCGAGGCCGGTACGGTCCGGCACATGCGCATTGCCTCCTGGGCCTGCGTGGGCGCTGCCGCCGTCTGCCTCGCCGGGACCTTCTTCTATCCGGGCATGTTCGTGCCGGCGCTCGCCGCCGCCTTCATGGCGCTCATCGTCCGCATCGTCAAGAACAGTTTCGAAGCCGCCATCCGCATGAAGGATGAGCTGGATCTGACGATTTAGGAGGTCTCCGATGGACATTATCGTTAACCTCGACGTCATGATGGCAAAGCGCAAGATCTCCTCGGGCGAACTGGCGGAGCGGGTCGGGATCACCCCGGCCAATCTGTCGATCCTGAAGAACGGCAAGGCAAAAGCGATCCGTTTTTCAACGCTCATGGCGCTCTGCCGCGAACTGCAGTGCCAGCCGGGCGACATCCTGGAATATAAAGAATGAGCTGCGGAAGGAAATCATCATGAATGAAGTCATAAATGAAAACATCAGTAAAAATACGGATCAGACCGTAAATGCGGCACCGGACCGCTTCGCGCCGATACCGCCGGCGCCGGAGAAAAAGCCCTTTGCGGCAAACAGCGCGGAGATCGCGTTCGCATTTCTCTCCTATGTCGCTGCCTATTTCTACGTACTGCTCTGGTTCAACGACCTCGGTTATTCGGACGAGCCCCGCATCCTGTGGCGGGTCCTTCCGGTCGCCGTGTTTGCCGCATGCGCGGTCCTGATCCTGAACCGCGGGAAGAAGAAAAGTGCTGAATCGTGGTTCTGGCTTGCCTGCTTCGTCTCCCTGGTCGCGGCATTTGCCTTCCGTCTGCACGGCGTATGGGACGAACCTCAGCTCTTCCTCCTCATTCACGCCTGCCTCATCTGGTGGGTGCTTTCCCACAGCGGAAAGCTTCTTGAAGGCGAAAGCAGCCGTTTCCTTCCCGTTGACGGCACGAACGGCCTCATCATCATTCCCTTCCGAAACTTTTTCCTGCGGATCCGCTGCGTCTTTCACGGCATTTCCCGCTGGATAAAGCGTTCGAAGAAAGGTGCGAGCCTCCTGTGGACCGCCCTCGCCGTCCTGCTTGCCGTTGCGCTTTTTGCCGCAGCAGCCGGACTCCTCATGCAGGCAGACAGCAACTTCGCGCAGTCCCTTGACCGGATACTGCGGTATCTGGAGCCTGATGAAGAAGTCATCGTTTACGTGCTCTGCAGTCTGCCCGTCGGCGCTTACATTTTCGGCCTCATCGGCGGCTCCGTCCGCACGGATGAAGAATTCCTCCGCCGCGAAAAAAGTGCCTCGGAACGCTTCCTTGCAGCGATCCGCCGCGTCCCGGCCGGTTTCTGGGCCGCCGTCATCCTGCTGTTTTCCGCACTTTACGTCGCCTTCTTTGCCCTGCAGACCAGTTACTTCCTCGGCGCCTTCACGCACACCCTGCCGGAGGGCTTCATCGTCTCCCGCTACGCCCGCGAAGGCTTCTTCGAGCTCTGCCGCGTCATGGCGATCAACTTCGCCCTGCTGTGGCTCGTCACCCGCATGAGTGAAAAAGACACAAAAAACAGCAGGCTGCTGAAGTTCTGCTGCCTGCTGCTTCTGTTTGAAAGCCTGCTGTTCGCCGTGATCGCCGCGTCCAAGATCATCCTCTACGTTTCCGACCTCGGCTGGACACCCAAGCGGATCCAGAGCCTGTGGCTCGTCGGCGTATTAGCCGCGGCCTGCCTTGCCTGGGGGATCCACCTCATCTCCGGGAAGAAGACCTTTAAGCCCTGGCTGATGCTCTCCGCCGGCACGCTCTGCGTACTTGCCTTCCTGGGAACGGCGGCTTAACGATCAGTCCTCTCTCCGCTTTCTGCCGAGATATTCGTCGAGTTCCTTCTTCACCTTTTCGGGGATCTCGCGCTTCACGGGGCATTTGACCGCATCAGCCATTTCCTTCGTGAAAGCGGTGATGAAGGCACAGTCCTCAAGGATCTGCTTGTCCGAAAGCACCGCGGGCGTATCGTAGCGGTTGTGGATGGGCGCCATGTTGCCGCCGGCCAGTCTCGCGAAGGACAGGGCGGGCACACCTTTGTCGGCAAAGGGTGTGGAATCGCTGGAATACACGCCCATTGAAGCCTTGATGCCGAAACCGCGGATCGAGGCAAAGTAGCGGATGTACTGTACGAGGCCTTCCTCGGCGCTCACCCGCGCAATGAAGCGGCCCATATAGGTGCCGATCATGTCCAGATTGATATTCAGAACGACCTTCGGGAGTTCATCCTCATGCGCGGCCGCGTAGGCTTTCGAGCCTAAGAGGCCGCGTTCTTCGCTTCCGCAGAAAACGAAGCGCAGGCCATAGCGGTGTTTCACGCCGTGCAGCGCGTCGATCACCGCCAGGAGGCCGATGCAGCCGCTCATGTTATCGTAGGAACCGCGGGAAAGAGGCGTCGTATCATAGTGGGCCGTCAGGATGATCCATTCATCCGTTTCGCCGGGCAGTTCCGCGACCACGTCGTGGGATTCCCCCTTAAATTCCTTCTGTTCTATGCGGATCTCTGCTGCCGTCACGCCGCTCTTTACCAGCTCGAACGCGTCTTTCGCGTTGATGCTGACTGCGGGAAGCTTTGGCAGGTCGCCGACCACGTAAGGCCGCAGTTCCTTATGGTCGATGTCGCGGTCCGCGAAGTTCACGTTGCCGTCGTAGGTAACGATCCCCTTCACGCCGTTATCCAGAAGATCCCGGTAGGTGTAGAAACCGATCCCGGTATCGAGCATCACGATGCAGCCTTTCGCCTTTGCAAGCGAAGCCAGGTCCGTATCCGGAAGATAAAGGAAAGGCGCTTCGACCGCTCCGCTGCCGCAGAGTTTGTAGCCCTTGCAGGGAATATCACGCTTCCCGCCGCCCGGGAGCGTTACCGTCAGGGAAGCCGCCTCAACCTCGGCCATGTCCACCGGGAAGGCTTCCAGATGCGCCGGCGCACCAAGTTTTTCGCAGGCTTCCTGCAGATACTTTGCCGCCTTCAGTTCCTCCGGCGTGCCGCTCGTATGGATGTAATCCGTGTCCTTCAGGATCTGTCTCACCTGTTTCCTGTTCATTGCAAGCTCCTTTCCTGCTCCGCAGCGGTTTTCTTTTTTGTCCGCGCTGCCCGTGTCAGACGTGCGCGGGGACCGGGGTGTGCGCCGGCGCGTCGTCCGCGATCTCGAAGCGGACCGGCTCTGCGTTCGGCGTTACGAGGGATTTCAGGGTCCCATCCTTCGGGAACCCGTTAAAATAGACGTGGACTGCCCGCGCCGCGCCGCCGTGCATGGCCAGCATCACGCTCTTCCCGGGATGCTTCCGGCGGATGTCGTCGAGGCATTCGTAGACCCGCGCAAAGACCTCCTGTACCGTTTCCGCACCGGGAAAGCGTTTGTTCCGGTCATAGTCCCAGTACTCGACGCCGGGGTATTCTTCATAGCCTGCCGCCTCATACATGCCGTAATTGCGTTCCCGGATGCGCGGCTCGGTAATGATGGGAACGCCGTGGCATTCGTTGATGATTTCCGCTGTCCGGAAGGCCCGGACGAGCGGGGAGGAATAGATGATGTCGATCGGGACGTCCTTCATCAGGTCCCTTGCGCGGGCTGCCTGCGCGAGGCCCGTTTCGTTCAGGGGAATGTCGGTGACCCCCTGCACGATCCTCCGGGCATTCCAGTCCGTCTGTCCGTGACGCACCAGATAAATGATCATTACAGGATCTCCTTTCCGTCCAGCACGGCCTCAGCCAGCCGGTCGCCCTCATAGCACAGCTTCAGGGAGAAGAACGGCGCACCGTCCTCCAGCAGTTTCATGAAGATGCGGTCGCCTTCCCACTGGGGGAGCGCCGCGAAATCCGACTTCCGGATCCAGGCGATCTCGCCCTCGTCGCAGTCCCGGAGTTCTCCGGCAAAACGCTCCGCCGTGAACAGATGCATGTATTCGCCTTCATAGCGGTCGCTCACGAAGGTCACGATGCCGCGGTACTTCAGGTCGGTCAGCGTAAGGCCTGTTTCTTCCTTCACCTCACGAAGGATCCCCTCCTCGGGGCTCTCGTTTTCCTCGAGCTTGCCGCCGAAACCGATCCATTTGTCGCGGTTCAGGTCATTTTCCTTCTTCACCCTGTGGAGCATCAGATACTCGTCGCCCCGGGAAATGTAGCAAAGCGTGGTATTGATCATGGTCTCTCCTCGGACGCGTCCGTCCGGAAAACGGCAGGAAGCGCCGTCATCCCGGGGATGGCCGCGCTTCCTGAGCTTTTGCTCTGCAAAAATGTATTCTCTGTGTCTTCGCCGGCCTTTATTCTCCGTTGAAACCGTCATAGCGGAAATGCGCAAAGATCGGTTTCGAGATGGTACTGAACTGGCACGTCGTCAGGTAGTCTTCTTCGAAAAGGCTCTGCCCCGTCGACGCCAGCTGCAGTACGTAAGGAACGCCGTCTTCGGCGCGGCGCGTGGAAACCATGCAGATATGCGCATGAGACGCAGGATCGCCGGTCACCACGATGTCGCCCGGCTGCCATTCCTTATAATCGTACGGATCGGTCGTCAGGCTGACCGCGTGATTCTTGAAGAAGCAGTACTGGTTCCGCACGCGGCGGAAATTGATGTTCGGGTCGAAGTTCTCGGTGACGCGGATGTAGGTCTCGGGATGCGCCGCCATGTCGGCGTCGATCAGTGCCTTAAGGTCATAGCCGGCCGCCTTGAAGGCGAATGCGATCACGTCGGTGCAGACGCCGTAAAGAACGCCCTGGGCATCCGGGAAAGGATACCCGCCCTTATAGTAGGCACTGCTCTTGTACTGCGGATCCTGTGCCAGGAATTCCTTCGCGCCGAGCACGAACTGGGTCTGGTCGTCGATCCCGTCGCCGTTGGCGTCGTGCGGGCTCCTGTACTCCGGGATGCCAAAATCCTTATTCGTCAGGATGATCTTTCCCGGCGTACGGGTATAGGGCACCTGAAGTTCGCCGGTATATTCCGTGTCCGTCTCGTGCGTGTCAGGCTCGTCGGCGGAGGGCGCCGTTTCCTGCGCGGAAGATGTTTCCGGCAGGCTTTCCTCCGTCTTTCCGGTCGGCGTCTGAACGGAGCCGGGACTGAAATCCGGCAGCGTCAGTCCGGAAACGGAAACAGACTCTGTCGTCCTTTCCGGATCAAGGTACCTGTCCCAGATGACCGTGCTGATCTTTACGCCGACAAACAGCAGGAACAGCACGCCCAGCACCGCCAGCATCGGTTTCAGCCACCATATCGTATTTTTCTTCTGATCACTCATAAATATCCTCGCAGCATGCCCGAAGGCACGCAGGATAGTTTAGCATAATTCAGTACATAATGCAAGCATGAGCCCCTGCCGCAGGCAGAGGCTCATTGCTTTTCGCATCAGCTAAAAATACCATCAGGTCTGATCCTGCTCCGTCAGACGGCGCGAGACCAGTTCGTGCTTCAGTTCGTAAATGCTGCGTTCCAGCGTCTCCTGTCTGGCCTTCAGTTCCTCGGCCTTTTCCTGAGACTTGAAATAGTCGTCCGCGAGATTCAGGGCCAGCATGACCTGCTGCATCTCCGGTTTCTGGCGCAGAAAACCTGAGGTGCCGCGAAGTTCGGTCCACTTCGCGTTCACATAGGTCGCCACGCGCTGCAGGTATGCCTCGTCTTCGTAGCCGCCCAGACGGTACGTTTTCCCCATCAGGTTAACATCCGTAAAAATCTTGTCTGCCATAACACGCCTCCGGCTGTCTCATTAACAAATACATTATAAGGCGATGTCCGGCAAATGACAAGAGTTAAATCCCATAAATTGGGAGCAGAACGGAATTTTTCCGTTCTGCCCCCAAGATATAGCGGTATGGCGGATGCAGCGGCGCCGTCATGCGGTGCCTTGCCGCTTCCCAGTCTCAGTCAAAGAGTGACAGCTGTTCCGGCGCGGCTGCGTTTCCGGCTGGGAGCGGAATGCCCAGGTGCCGGTAAGCTTTTTCCGTGACCGTACGTCCCCGCGGCGTGCGCTTGATGAAGCCGTTCTGCAGCAGGTAGGGCTCACAGACGTCTTCCATGGTTCCGGAGTCCTCGCCCATGGCAGCGGAGAGCGTTTCCAGTCCTACCGGGCCGCCGGCGTAGTTTTCGATGATCAGGCGCAGGAACATCCTGTCGGTGCGGTCAAGCCCCAGTTCGTCGACCTGCAGGAGCTTCAGGGTCTCGTCGGCCACTGCCTTCGTGATGCGGCCGTCGTACTTCACCTCGGCGAAGTCGCGGACCCGCTTCAGGAAACGGTTGGCCAGACGCGGCGTGCCGCGCGAGCGGCGCGCGATCTCCGCAGCGCCTTCCTCTTCGATCTCCACGCCCAGCACTTTCGCCGAGCGCAGGACGATGGTCTTCAGTTCCTCGGGACGGTAGAATTCCAGGCGGTGCACCACACCGAAGCGGTCTCTGAGCGGTGCCGTCAGCATGCCGGCGCGGGTCGTCGCCCCAATGAGGGTGAACGGCGGCAGCTTGTAGCGCATGGAGCGCGCGCCGCCTTCCTTGCCGAGCACGATATCGACCGTGAAATCCTCCATGGCCGGATAGAGCACCTCCTCCACCTGGCGGTTCAGGCGGTGGATCTCGTCGATGAACAGTACGTCGCCGGGCTTCATGCCGGAAAGCACCGCGACAAGGTCGCCGGGCCGTTCGATCGCGGGACCGGAGGTCACCTTGATCTTCGCGCCCATCTCGTTGGCAATGATCCCGGCAAGGGTCGTCTTGCCGAGGCCGGGCGGGCCGTAAAACAGGATGTGGTCCAGCGGCTCCCCGCGGCGCCTCGCCGCCTCGATATAGACCTTCAGGGTCGCCTTCAGTTCTTCCTGTCCGATATATTCCTCAAGCGTCTGCGGCCGCAGCGAAAGTTCGAGTTTTTCCTCCTCCGGCAGACGTTTGGTCGTGATCGTTCTTCGTTCCATAGACACCTCTTAAAATGCCGCCAGATGCCGGAAGGCTTCCTGCAGTACGTCGTCTACCGTGATGCCTTCCCGCGCTTCCACCTGCCGGACCGCCTTCATCGCTTCCGAAGAACTGTAGCCCAGCGCCATCAGTGCCTGCGCGGCTTCCGAGAAGGCGTCGTCCAGGACGAGCGGCGCGCTCTGGGGCGCACTGCCGCCGGTAATCACTTCGGCGGCATCGAAGGAATCCTTCAGTTCCAGGATCAGTTTTTCCGCCGTCTTTTTGCCCAGGCCAGGCGCGCGGGACAGGGTCTTCACGTCCCCGGTGACTACGGCCAGTTTGAGTTCGTCGGTCGGGACCGCGCTCATGATGCTCATGGCCAGCTTCGGTCCGATCCCGCTCACCTTCAGGAGCATCGTGAAAACACGCCTGTCCTCGCGGTTGGCGAAGCCGTACAGTTTCTGCATGTCTTCGGCGACCTGGAAATAAGTATAGATCTTCACTTCTTCGCCTAAGGTCAGTTCTCCAGCTAAAGACGGCGGGACCGTGATCCCGTAGCCGACGCCGCCGGCTTCCACCACGATCCCGTCATCCGTCAGTTCTTCAAAAATGCCTTTGATATAGGCGATCATAAACCGTTCCTTCCGTATTATCCCGGCAGTTCTTCCAGCACCAGCGTGAAGGGGCCGTCGTTTTCCAGCTCGACCTTCATGTGTGCCCCGAATACCCCGGTATCCACCTTTTCGATCTCCTGCCGGCAGAGTCCGGTAAAGTATTCGTACAGGCGGTTTGCCTCTCCCGGCTCCGCCGCCTGAATGAAACTGGGGCGGTAGCCTTTATGGCAGTCCGCATAGAGCGTAAACTGCGAAATGACCAGCAGTTCACCGCCGACATCTTTCAGTGAGAGATTCGTCTTTCCGTTTTCATCGGGGAAGATCCGCAGGCCGCAGATCTTCTTCGCAAGCTTTTCCGCCTGCGCTTCCGTATCGCCGTGCGTCACGCCGAGAAGGATCAGGAAGCCTCTGCCGATGCTGCCTTCCGTCCTGCCGTCCACGGCGACGGCGGCATGCGATACGCGCTGGATGACTGCTTTCATTCGCCTGTCTCCCCTATCTCCGCCGGCGTGTCCTGGGCATCCGGATCGACAACGCTGAGGCTGAGGCGCGCGGCGCCCAGCATCTCGAATACGCTGTTGTCCAGTTCGATCGTTACCGGCAGGCTGTATTCGCCCGGGCCGTAACCCGCCACGTCCAGTGTCGCTGTGATATGCTGCTCCGTTATGCCCTTGAAGTCTTCCTCGAGCGCCCGCAGCTGAATGTGCAGCGGCATGTTGCGGAGAATATATTCGTAGTTGGGATTCTTTCCGTTCAGTGTGACCGTTTCGACATCGCAGGTCTTCACGATCAGCGGTGCCACCTGCAGAATGACGGTCAGGACCGGCTCTTCACCGTCCACCAGTTCAATGCCTTCCGGCAGATACTTCGACAGTTCGATCTCGACGGTCACATCCTCGGACGCGCCCGCAACGGAGAGGTCCGCATCGGGAATGGTGACGGAAGTGAGTGCTGCCAAACGGCTGCGAAGGCCCCAGACCTTGACAGCTGCAACGGACTGCTGCGCGCCGGTATAGCGGTATCCGGATGCCACTTCATCCTGCCCGGCGACATTGATGACCACCGGAACAGTCTTCATGGTCAGGATCTCAACGTCAACACGAACGCTGTCATGGCTGACGACGGTCTCCTTGGCGATTCCGAGATCCAGTTCAGAGCCGACCGTACTGTAGTATTGCGGCGTACAGTCGAAGGAAGCATTGTCCGTCAGGCCGTTCAGATCGACCGAGACGCGCACCTCGGCGATGCGTTCGATGACCGATTCCGGCGCCTTGACCGTAATATATTCGGGATCCGCCTTGACTGAGCCGATCAGATACCCGTCAGCAAGCTCCCCGTCCGTATCCACCACGACAGCAAAGCGTTTCGAAAGAACGTCCTCGATCTTGATCTTCAGCGAGGCCGTCACCAGAGAGTAGGTAATGGAGGAGGCGCCGCGCGCGGTGCAGGTAAGAGAAAGCGGCACCTGCCCCGTTACATCATACAGCTGTGCCAGATCGGCCGTCGCGGCAAAATCGCCTGCCGTGAGATTCTTCACGACTGACGTAGGCCCGCTCACTCTGACCGAAGTATAGAGCCTTCCATCGACCGTATAGGACTTTCCGGCTTCGGAGAAGATATCTTCGTTTACGACCGTGATCGGAACGTTCGTGATGGTCCTGTTCATCGTCGGATCCACGAAACTCAGGATGATCACCCACGCCAGTATCGCCAGAACGACGGACAGCAGCTTCAGTTTCCAGTCGTTGAACAGTGTCTTAAATTTCATCGCCGTCCGCCTCCTTTCCGCTTTCTGCCGCAGTCTTTTCCTGTTTCGGAGCGGATCCGGCATTCTTCCGGCGGTTCCGGCCGCGCTTGCGGCCCCGTTCAGGAGGCTGCTTTTCCGTCTGCGTCCCCTTGATCCCGTTCCTGCCGGCAGCGATCAGACGGCCGATCAGGGAGGTCCCTTCCGTGTCCTTCTCATCCTTCTCTTCCATGATCTCCAGTTCGTGCCGGAGCTGTTCGGCGGTCAGGGCGTGCTTTAAGACGCCGCCGACAGCCAGGGAGACCGCGCCGGTCTCTTCCGACACCACGATCGTGAGGCTGTCCGTGACTTCGCTGATGCCGATGGCTGCGCGGTGGCGCGTACCGTAGGATTTGTTGATCTCCATGTTGGTCGACAGGGGGAGATAGCAGGTCGCTGCCACGACGCGGCCGCCGCGCATGATCACGGCGCCGTCGTGCAGCGGCGTATTTTTCTCGAAAATATTGATGAGCAGGGCACTGGAGACCACGCCGTCCACCGGGATTCCGGTCTTGACGTACTCATCCAGGCGGATCTCCCGCTCAATGACGATGAGCGCGCCGGTGCGGTGCTTTCCCATGGCGAAAGAGGCCTTGACCAGTTCGCCGGTGATCTCCTTGGTATGCAGCGCATTGCTGCGCAGCCTTGCGGTCCCGAACAGGCGGGAGAAGAAATTGTTCTGGCCGATCTGTTCCAGAGCCTGCCTGAGCTCGGGAGCGAAAATGACCAGCAGTGCAATGAGGAGAACGCTCAGCGTTTCTCTGGCAATGTAAGTCAGAACGTTCAGTTCCAGGACGTTGACCAGGAAGACGAATAAAAGCAGCAGACCGATCCCTTTCAGGAGGAACCAGGTCCGGGTATTCTTCACCCATCGCAGCAGATGGTAGATCAGAAACGCCAGTACAGCGATCTCTATTATATTTTTAGGGGCGATCTGCATCGTCCTGAAATACTGAATCAGATTGGAGAACAGTTCCGGCATTTAATCTTCTCCTTTCTTTGCCTGCTCTTCCGGAAGCTTGATCTTGGGCACGGCTTTCACGAAGTAGTAGTAATCATCATCTTCAAAACGGACTTTCTCCGTATGGGGATAGTCCAGGCTGACCGTCAGGAACAGGGCTGCCAGCGAAACGAGGAGCCCGACGAACGCACTGAGGAACACCATGCCCGCCGACATCCGGACGCCTGCCAGCTGGCTGGCTGCCATCATCAGTGCAGGGCAGAAAACAGCGCCTGCACCTACGGCGATCACGCGTGCGTAGTCAACGTCAGCACGGCTGAGCAGATGCACCAGCAGAGTCGTCAGCCCGAAAACAAGGACGGCGGCCAGCATTTCCTCATGGCCGAGCACGCCCTTTACCAGCAGCAGGAGCCGCTGGACCAGCGTGGATACGGTCTCGCCGGATGCCGTCACGGTCTGCTCTCCGGACAGGACGGCGGCATTGTCCGCGATCAGCTTGAGCACGTAATAGACTGCCGTTCCTCCGGCTACGGAGACGAACGCCGTGATCCCGCCGAAGAGGCCTGCAAGCAGCACGGCTGCCGTCGGGATCTTCCAGCTGAGAAGGACCGGAAGGAGTGCCAGCAGGATGCCGCAGCCGGGCAGCGTGACATATGACAGAACAGCCAGAATGATTGCAATCACCAGGAAGACAACGAATGCTTCAAGCGACAGGGCACTCAGCTGGCCCAGGACGAAAAGAACGCCGAAGACCGTAATGTATGTCCACGGAAGGATGCTGCACAGAAGCGAAACGGCGGCAACGATCAGCCCCCGGGAAAGGAGCGCCCGATAGGGAAATGCCGCATTGATGCTGAGCAGTACGGTCAGCGCCGTAATGGCCTTGGCTGCCATGACGATGTAGGGGTCGCCGGCGGCCAGGATGCGCTGTCCGATGAGGCGCCAGGTCTGCAGGCGCTGCATGAGATCTTTCATTCCTGCGCACCTTCTTCCTCTTCTTCATAGATCGCACGCAGGCGGCGCAGATATTTTTCCACGCGCTGCCGCTTGCGGAAAGCCTCACGGTACAGGGCAACATGCACCAGCAGGCAGATCAGCATGCCGAAGGCAAGAAGGATCAGCCAGATGTCGAGCAGTTTCTTTCCGAGAGCCACCGCGTCGGCAATGTGATAGCTGACGGTCCAGCCGTCACCGTAGGCGACCAGCCCCAGCAGTACCGCGAGTCCGTAGGCAAAAGTGATGGCAAAGAACGATTCCCAGAGTTCCTTTGCGGCATAGTCGTCAAACCAGAAGCTGCCAGTAATGAAATGCCAGCGCGTTCCGGTCTTCTCTTCCATTGCAAGCCTTGTCATCAGGATGACTTTGTCCTGCTGCAGCATGCCGCCTCCTTTCCCCCGTTCTCTGCCCGCACAAGGCCGTGGTTATAGTTATAGTTGTAGTCATTATATCATATGATCGCAAACAGCGGCAAACTATTTTTTGAAATGTCTGTGAAACCTTGCGGCAATGCAAAAGCGCCGCATCCCCTTTCCGGGAACGCGGCGCTTTTTCCGCCTGCCGTATGTTTCAGGCTTTTTCGATCTTGATGATCTTGTAGGTGATCTCGCCCACGGGAGCCAGAGCCACGACGGTCTCGCCCTTCCTGTGGCCCATGAGGGCGCTGCCGATCGGGGACTCGTTCGAGATCTTGCCGGCCATGGAGTTCGCTTCGGTCGAACCGACCATGTGGAAGACCATGTTCTTCTTGGATTTCTTCTCCTGGACGGTGACGAGGCAGCCGATGTTCACGCGGTCGAAGGAGAGTTCTTCTTCCTCGACGATCTCGACGTTTTTCAGGATCGTTTCCAGTTCGGCGATACGGGCTTCGATGCTGCGCTGTTCTTCCTTCGCGGCGTCGTATTCGGCGTTTTCGGAAAGGTCACCCTGCTCGCGGGCCTCCTTGATCTTCTGCGCGATCTCCTTGCGCTGATTCACGGTCAGGTCATTGAGCTCGTTCTCTAATTTCTCATACCCAGAACGGGTCAGGATCTTCTTTTCTGCCATTGTATACACCCTTTCTCTCCCGGAAAAGCCCCGGGAATGCGGAATATGCTCCGCGAACGGCAAGATTATACTCTGCCGCAATTCGTCTGTCAAGCCTTGAGGAAGGCCTCCAGCCATTTTTCCAGACCGTCTTTCGAAGTCAGTACGTTTGCTTCTTTCCGGAGCGCCGCAGCTCCCGGGAAGCCGGCGGCATACCAGGCAAGATGCTTTCTCATCTCCTGCCAACCGACGTGTTCGCCCTTTTCCCGGACCTCGGCCTCCGCGTGCCGGCGGATGATCCTTACGGTCTCTTCGCGGGACGGCGCAGCCGGTACGGGCTCACCTCGGAGCGCTGCCGAAACTTCTGCCAGGACCCAGGGTCTTCCCCGAAGCGCCCGGCCGATCATCACGCCGTCGCAGCCGGTCCTCTCCCGGATGGCCAGTGCGCTCTCCGCGCCGTCTACGTCACCGTTTCCGATGACCGGGATGCCGACCGCTTCCTTTACCTTCCGGATGACCTCCCAGTCGGCTTTTCCCGCATAGTAATCCTCGCGGGTGCGGCCGTGGACGGTCAGCATTGCGCAGCCGGCGTCCTCGAGGCGCTTCGCCAGCTCCGGGGCGGTCTCCTCCCCTGCCGCAAAGCCCCTGCGGAGCTTTACGGTCACGGGCTTGTGCAGTTTCTTCGCCATGGTGCGGATGATCTCCGCGGCCAGTTCCGGCTCCTTCATGAGCGCCGAGCCTTCGCCGTTGTTGACGATCTTCGGCATGGGGCAGCCCATGTTGACGTCGATCCAGTCAAAGCGGTCCTCGAGCGTAAGCGCCATGTCCGCCATGATCTCCGGATCGCGGCCGAAGATCTGAACGGCCAGGAGCTTCTCGTTCGCGGCGCGTGCAAGGAGCGTCTCCGTTCCGCGGTTCCCGTAGAACAGGGCCTTCGCGCTCACCATCTCCGTTACCGCCGCATCAGCGCCGCAGTCAAAGCAGATCTCCCGGAAGGCCTTGTCCGTCACGCCGGCCATCGGGGCGATGAAGACCGGATCGTCAAGAATCAGTTCCCCGAGGCGCATTTACTCTCCGTCCTCCGTGAAAAAGGCCTGATAAAACGCCTCCAGCTGCGTGAAAAGTTCTTCTTTTTCGCGCTGCAGGGCGCGGATCTGCAGTTCGGCCTCGATCTCGTCGTAGCCGAAGTCCGCTTCGTCCGGAACGATCTCAAGCCGAAGCGAGCCGTCACCGGCAAAGACCATCAGGAAGGTCGCGCCGATGCGGTCGGCCATGACCACCGTGATGTCGTGCAGTTCCTGCCGGACGGCCTCCGGCAGACGGGCAAACTCCGGATTGAAATAGTATTTGAGCTGCTCGGCGCTCGCGCCGCATAAGACTTTACCGTCCATGACAGTCCCTTCTTTCTGACAAAAAATCCGGACCGGTATTCCGGTCCGGATCAGTTTTGCCTTTAGTCCATGGAATAAGGCAGAAGCGCAAGGTTGCGGGCGCGCTTCACAGCGGTCGTAAGAGCACGCTGATGCTTTGCGCAGGTACCGGTCACCCGGCGGGGCAGGATCTTGCCGCGCTCGGAGATGTACTTTTTCAGCCTGGCGACATCCTTGTAATCGACTTCACCCTCCACGCCGCAGAACGTGCAGACTTTTTTCTTTCTGCGGATCGGCATGTGCTTCTTGGGCGCATCGCTCTTATCGGTTCTATTGAAAGCCATCGTAATACCCTCCTGTTTAGAAATTAAACGGAAGCTCCTCGCTGTCGATGCTGTCCGGAATGTTCATGAATCCGTCAGCAGCGGGGCGGCTTCCCTCCGCAGGCGCGTTGTAGCTCTGCGAGGCGCCGGAGCCGGAACTCGCGCTCTTGCTCTCGGCAAATTCGATCTCTTCGGCAATGATCTGCACGGAAGAAACCTTCTGACCGTCACGGTTGGTGTAGTTGTCGTTCTGGATACGGCCCGACAGAAGGATCTTGGTGCCCTTCTTCAGGTACTTCTCCACGAACTCACCCTGTTTTCCGAAAGCGGTGCAGTTGAAGAAATCCGCGTCCTGTCCGTCATTTCCGCGTTTGAAGCGGCGGTCGACGGCAATGGAGAAGCGGGCGATGGCGGTGGCATTATCTCCGTTAGAGTAACGAACTTCCGGATCTCTCGTCAGACGGCCCATCAAAATAACTTTGTTCATGATTACCTCTTTTCTCAGTCTTCGTCCTTCTTGATGCAAAGGAAACGAATGACCGACTCCATGAGACGAACGTTGGATTCGATCTCACCGGGTGCGTCGGTCTCAGCTTCGAACTGGATGAAGTAGTAGTAAGCTTCGCTCATCTTCTGGATGTCGTACGCAAGCTTCTTCTTTCCCCAGTCGTCTACGTTCGTGATGTTGCCGCCGGCTTTCTCCACGTAATCCTTCACTCTGTCAAGAGTCGCGGACCTCGCTTCGTCATCGATGGCAGCACTGAGAACAACGGCTAATTCGTACTTACTCATGCTATTACCTCCTTTTGGACTTTGGCCTTCCCTGTCCGGGAAAGCAAGGATCGTGATATGTCACAGCGATATACTTTAACATGCCCCGTGCGGAAATGCAAGGGGTTTTTTAAACTTTTCCTTAAGGAATAAATAAGTCATCCGCGGCGCAGGCTGACCTCGCCGGCGGTGACGTGCTGCTCGCCTTCCTGCGTCAGAAAACGAAGGGCGCCGTCAGGGGAAATGCCCATGGCTCTCCCTTCGGCAAAGCTGCCGTCCGCCGCGATCACGCGGCAAATTTCACCCTTCCATTCCATCGACGATTCATATTCATCTATGATGAAGGAAATATTTCCCGTCTCTTCCCACTCTGCGATGAGTTTTATCATTTCAGCGGTGATCCCCGTCATCAGGTCTTCGCGCACGGCCGTGATGCCGGCCTCCTCCAGTGAGACCGCGATCTCCGCGACCTCTTCCGAATAGGCAGTCTTCGTCACGTTGATCCCGATGCCGAGAATGACGTAGTCCGCGGCGCCGCCTGAAAGCTTCGTCTCTGCCAGGATCCCGCAGACCTTCCGGTCCAACAGACGGATATCGTTCGGCCACTTGATCTTCGGCGCTGCGCCGAGCGCCTTCAGGCAGCGCGCGACGGCGATCCCGGCAAGGATGGTCAGTTCGGACAGCGCGGAAAGTTCCACCTTCGGCCGCAGCACCAGGCTCATGGCGATGCTGCTGCCCGCCGGTGTTTCCCAGACGCGCCCGCGTCTTCCCTTGCCGGCCGTCTGCCGGTCCGCCGTCACCATGGTAAAATCCGGCGCGCCGGCAGCTGCAAGCGTCGCCGCGCGGTCGTTTGTCGACGGCAGCACGTCCCAGGCTTCAAAAAACGGAAGGCGTGCGCCTTCCTCTTCTTTGCCAACGATCACTGCTGTCTTCCATGCATTTTTCAGACGTTCCCGATCGATCATCCCAGACTCCTGTAACTGATGAAAGTGAGCGCGGCAAGGGAAAGTGCAAGGAGGATCCGCAGGCCGCCTTTCAGCATGCGGCGCCGCTCATCCTCCGCAAAGATCTTCACCGCAGCTGCCAGATAATATATTCCGCAGAGTGCGAAAACATACGGTGCGTAGTGCAGAGTCGGTCCCTTGATGAGGCTGAGAAGCACCAGCACCAAGGCGCCGCCTGCGCAGACGATGAAGACTGCGTTCAGCACCGTATTCAAATGGTTAAGGAAACGTCCCATGTTTCTCCTTTATCAGCGGAGCAGGGCTGTAAGCCGGGTTCTGTCGAGGATGATCATCTGTCTAGACCGCCCGTTGCCGGACGGCTCAAGCGACCTACCCGAAGGCAGACGGGCCGCCTTATGCCTTCTGTTTGGTCTTGCTTCGGATGGGGCTTGCCCTGCCTCCTGCATTGCTGCCGGAGCGGTAGTCTCTTGCACTGCCGTTTCACCCTTACCGCCTGCTGACGCAGACGGCGGTCTGTTCTCTGTGGCGCTTTCCCGGGAGTCGCCTCCGCCGGACGTTATCCGGCATCCTGCCCTGTGAAGCCCGGACTTTCCTCACGGCCCGAAGGCCCCGCGATCATCCGCCCTGCTCCGCAGTCCCATATATAGCATGAAAAGCCGGGGATTTCAAGGCGCAAATCATCCGGCAGGCCCGGGCGGTCCCGAACCCAGCCCGGTGCCGTCAAAAACGAATTTTCTTAATAAAAATTTCACCTCAAAAAGTACAAAAAGCGCTTGCCAAGCCTCTGCATTTCGTGTATACTGCAGGCATTCCGCGAATATCGCGCTCTTCAGCTTTTTTAGAAGGGATGCTTAAGTACCATGAAGCAGAAAGAAATCTCCGCACTGTCCCTCGAAGTCGTCAGCCAGTTCTTTGACGGCACCCCTGAACCTCTGATGGAACATCTGAGTGAAAACGTCCTCTGGCTCGGTCCCCGGGACGGCCAGTTCCTGCACGGCAGGGACGTACTTTGTTCCATGATCCGGCAGTGGCACGAGAAAGCCGTTTATACCCTCGGCAACATGTCCACGCAGATCTCTCCTGTCGGCAAGAAAGGCATGAACATCGTACTCTTCTACGACGTCCTTGCGCATCTGCCGGAGGGCACTTCCGTCGTCAGCCGCCACCGCACGCTTCTGGCGTGGGAGGAGCAGAAACTCCAGATCGATGACGAGGAAGAGTCCGCGCCGCGCCTGACCATGATCATGATCTCGAACGCCTTCTCCAGTGAGGGGAGCCGTTTTCCCTTCGATGAACTTCCTTCACGGTCAAAGACTGCGGAACTTCCGAAGCGCATCCTGGTCCGCGGGATGAAGGACGAATCGCACTATCTGGATGCTGACAGCGTCATCTATATCGAAAGTACGGACAGCAGCCATCACAGCCTGATCCATACCGAAAACAAGGTCATTCCCTGCCTGGACAAGGTAACCAGCCTCGCTGAGCGCTACAGCGACTGCCTCCTGCGCTGCCATGCCTCCTACCTGGTGAATCCTTTCTACGTGCGCAGCCTGAAGCGTTTTTCGCTGACGCTGGCGGACGGGACGGTCCTTCCGGTTCCGGAAAAGAAGTACACCGCCTTCAAGCGGATGCTGAACAGCTGGGCTGAGAATCACAAGAAAGGCTGAAAACAGCCGGTACACCGAAACAAAACGGGCCGCCCGCAGGCGGTCCGTTTTTTCGTGCCGTGATCATTTACACGTGGAAGATGCTTCCCCCGATGAATTCCTTGAGCAGGGAGTTCTGCGGTACCTGCGTGGAATCCGTCGCCAGGAAATAGTTGAAGAAACGCAGCAGGCGGGTCGCTTCCGAGAAAGCCGGCGAATCTTCGCCGATCCCGAAGAGCAGCTGCTCCGCATAGGATTTCAGCACCGAAAGCTCGTAGACCAGCGAAGAGTTGAAGACCACGTCTGCGCTCTCCTGGTACGGGAAGATGTTCTTGTGTTCCCCGTGCCGCACGCTGGCCCAGCGGGCGATCGTATCCTCCGCCGAGTAACCCCTTGTCCGCGCGTCGCGCACCATGCGGCGGATCAGACGGCCGTCGGAGGTCGGGATCCGGTTGTGCTCGTCGATATTGATCGTGGTCAGCGCGGAAATGTAGATCTTGAATTTCTGATCCGCCGGGATCCGATAGCTCAGTTCTTCGTTCAGGCAATGGATGCCTTCGATCACGAGAATGTCGTTCGGTCCGAGCTTAAGGAAATTCCCCTTGTACTCCGGCATGCCGGTCTTGAAATTGAAGGTCGGCAGCTGGACTTCCTTCCCGGCCATGAGTCCCAGCATGTCTTCGTTGAACAGCTCGGTGTCCACCGCCTTGATCGATTCGAAATCGTACTCGCCGTTCTCATCGCGCGGCGTCCGGTCGCGGCTGACAAAGTAATTGTCCACCTCGATGGGATGCGGGCGGAGCCCCAGGCCGCGCAGTTGCACGGAGAGGCGGTGCGAAAAGCTCGTCTTGCCCGAAGAAGACGGGCCGGCGATCATCACGCACTTGACCGAAGGCCTTTCAGCAATCATCGTGGCGATGGCGGCGATCTTCATTTCCTGCCTGGCCTCAGCCATCAGGATCATGTCGGCGATCTCCCCCTTTGCGATCTTCTGATTGATCGCGCCGACGGTGTCCATGTCCATCTCCTCGCACCAGTCGGAGGTGTCCTGCAGCACGTTAAACAGCTTGGGCTGCGGCAGCAGAGGTTCTACGGTCTCGGGCGCTGCCTGCTTTGGCATGAGCAGTGCCATGCCGGCTTCGTAAGGCACCACTTCGAAATATTTCAAATACCCGGTCGAAGGCACGGTGAAGCCGTAGAAATAGTCGACGTAGTCTTCGATGCTGTAGAGATTGACCGTGGAACTGCGGCGGAAGCGCAGCAGGTCGTCCTTGTCCTGCATGCCGATCTCACGGAAATACTTCCGCGCGACATCAACATGGACGCTTTTTTTCCTGATCGGCAGATCCGCTGCGGTAAGCGCCTTCATGCGTTCTGTCAGCCGGGCAGCATATTCCGCCGTCACCGGGCGTCTGTCCCTGAATTCGACGTAATAACCGTTGATGACGGAAAACTTGACCAGAAACTGCTCTTCTTCACGGGTCGCTGACAGGTCGTGGATCGCCTTCCCCATCAGCATCAGCATGCTGCGCTCATAGGTCAGCATGCCGTCGCGCTCGGCCGTCGTGATGAACCGCACCTCTTCGTTGTCGGAAACAGTCTTGAACAGTTCCTTCAGTTTGCCCCGAACCTTGGCCAGAACGATGCGATGCTCGAATTCCGGCTGTATCTGTTCAGCCATCGTGAGGTAGGATGTCCCAACGGGAACTTCCAGTTTTTTTCCGTTGTTGTATGTGATCTCGATCATAAAGCCATTGCTCCTTTGGGAATTGCCCGGTCAGAACTTCCTTCCGCTGCCGGCGTGCGAGGTGCCGGAGGACGAAACATGACCTCCGCTGTACGTGGAGCTGCCTCCGCTTCCGGAGCCGCTGCTCTTATTCTGCTGCGGCGGGCTGTAGACCCGCGTCGTCGTAACGTCGATGAATCTGTCGTAGCTGTTCACCACCTGGAAGCTGCCGTCGACCAGATAATCGTTGGAGTCGAAGGCGGTCCGGACCGTCTTCATGCTGGCAGCCGCACTTCCGCGGGAGACCCCGCCGGAAAGAAGGCCGGCGAGCGCCGCAAATACGCCGCTCATGATCCAGCTGCCCGTGCTGTGAGGCACCTTATTGCTCTTCAGAGCTTTGTCAAGCAGTTTCAGATAGGTCTCGCAGCCCGCTGCCGCACTGTCCGCCTTGTATGCGTCGTTCTCGCTCATCTCAAGCAGGCGCGCGACCGAGCCTTCGTCTTTCAGCACGGAAGGAACATCCCCTTCGGTATAGAGCGCATAGCCGCCGGTCCCGCCGGACAGCATGACCAGCAGCACGCCGCTGTAATCGCTGAAGAGACCGTAGCCGCCGTACTGATAGAAGGCTTTCGCATAGGCGTTCTTCCCCATGCCGCAGTCGCTGCGGGCCGTGTGGATGACCACGTCCACGCCGTAGCGTTCAGACAGGGCAGCCGCCTTTTCCTCAAGCGACTTCGCCTCGCTCTTGGAAAACCACCCTGCCGTATCGGAGATGCGCGGCGCGTCCGCGTTTTTTTCACGCACCCAGCCTGCCTGCTCTTCCACGGTCGGATACCAGATCGGGGCGAACGGCACGCCGTAGGTCAGCCAGGTCCCGACGTTGCCGATCCAGTCGGTGACGCCCTCGGCATAGCGTCCGGAGACCATATAGCCGTAGAGTGCATCATCCAGCTGGTTGGCAATGGCTTCCGTGTAGCGCACGGGACCGTCCCCGGTCGACGGGACCAAACGGCCTGCAACGCTCGTCCACCAGCCGCGGTTTCCGGGTTCCATGCAGATGAACAGCACGATGCCGTCCCGGCCGGGACCGAAGCCGTAGCCGTTGTAATCGTAGAAATCGTCAGCATATTCCTGATGGCTCATGCCGTAGGCGTTATCGTCCGTAACGACCACGATGTCCGCGTTTCCGCGGGCAGACTGTTCCCCTATCGCCTTCAGGATCGCGGCTTCTTCCTCATCGGTGAAGAGGTCCGCCGTATCCACCACGCGCGGGGCGTCTGCATCGTTGAAGAACTGGAAGCCAGCGGTGCTCTCGGGGTACCAGGCAGGCTTATCCGAACCCGGCGCAGGACTGATCAGTGAAATGTCCGAAGCGGGTGCGGGGCTGCCGAGGAGCGGTGCATCGGCCTTGGCCCTGCCCGCAGGAATGAGAAGCGCCGCAGCCAGAAGAAGGATCATCCAGAGTTTCTTACGCATCGCTCTCACCTCCTACTGCAGGAACAGCAGCCAGTTGGCCGCCATGATCACGGCGGCGCCGATGGCCGCCCATTTCCAGAAGTATTTTCTCTTAAGCGCGGCGTCTTCGGGAAGTGTGCCGACGACCTTGCCGGTCTGGCCGTTCACGGCGAAGCTGTACTTTTCACCGTTCCACTTTACGTCAAAGACGTACACCGGCAGCAGCACGAAGCGTGCCGTGGAATTCGACATGTCGAGCTGCGAGCGGTCTGACAGCGTCACGTCGGAGAACCCTGCCGTCGCGCGGCTCATCGCGATCGTCAGCGTGCTGTTGAGCACGCGGCGGTCCGTTCTGGCCTTCATTTCCTTCGCATTCTTATCCCAGCGGTCAGCCACGTATCCGGCCAGATAGTCGGTGTTGAAGGCCTTCAGCGCCTTGAAATCGAAGGGTTCGAGGGAATCCATGAGGGCGTCTTCCATGCGTTCGCTCGCATCGGTCGGAATGTCGCGGAAGCTCATTTTGATCGACCGGTGCAGCTCGTAATTCTGATGCTCGGTGACCACGTAGTCGCCGTCGCGGTAGGTGCGGTCGCAGCTGCCGTTGAATACGATCTCGCCGGCCGGATTGGAATCATAGAGCCAGAACGGGACGTACACGCCCTGTACGGTGCCGATGCTGCTGTCTGAGAAGAAATTCCGGGGAAGGAGTTTCTTGCCCTTGTAGAAGGAGCGTACGGCCGCGGGAAGCGCCTTCGGCGTGATGGCAAAGGGGATGATGCCGTCAGGTGTCAGTTCGCCGCCGATCTTATCGGACAGGACGATGTTGCTGCCGCAGTAGGGACACACGAGCGAGACAGTCTGCGGGTCACAAACGACTTCCGCGCCGCATGACTGGCAGACGTAGGCTTTCAGGTTCTGCAGGGCTTCATTGCCCGCGGTAAAGTTCATGCTGCCGACCTGCTGCGCCTGATCCCGATCCGCGGCATCGACCTGTTCGATGGTAAAAACGGAATCGCAGAAATCGCAGCGCAGATTCCCATTTTCGGGATCGTAATGCAGCGCTGAACCGCAGTTCGGACATTTCCGTCCGCTCACATTGTTCGTCATGGGTCTCCTTTCTTTATCGCCTGAGGCTCAGGCAAAGTCCAGCTGCTCGAGGTCAAGCAGCGCAAGGATGTAGATCTTCAGGCTTTCCAGCAGTTCCTCTTCGGAAGCGGCTTCTTCTGCGCCGTGGATGGATCCGGCAAAGGCCGGGCGCGGGCGCTCCGGATGTTCCGGTCCGAAAGCGACGGCATTCGGGAAATGTCTCGCGTAGGTGCCGCCGCCGATGGAGAAAGGCTTAGCCTCTTTCTCTCCGGTGACCGCCCGATAAGCGTTCATGCAGGCTTCGATCTCGGGGGAATCCGGCTCCTTCCAGAAAGGTGGCGCCGCGAGGCCGGCACTGATCACGGCCGCGCCGCCGGCAGTCTTCTCAAGGATCTCCGTGATCTCCTCGCCGGTGATATTCGTCGGATAGCGGCAGTCGAGCGTGGTCACGAGGCAGCCGTTTTCCAGGAAGATCATGCCGCTGACCGCGGTGAGCGGCTTGAAGCGGCCGTCGTCGCGGGCAATGCCGAGCAGGCTCCCGTCAGCCGCATCATGCGCTTTCAGGGCGAATTCGATAAAGGCCGCCTCTTCGTTCGAAGCGAGGCCGCGGTCCGTGACATAGTGCAGGAGCAGGCCGATCGCATTCACGGTCCCGGCCGGCATGGCCGCGTGGCCGCCCTTGCCGAAAGCCCGGAGATGCCAGACGCTTCCGCCTTCTTCATCGCCCGTCTTCACTGCTTCGACCTCGGGCGTCTTCACCATCAGCGCTTCCTTTTCCGCCGGGACGAATACGTCCGCTTCCGCTTTCTCGGGGATGGCGTTCGGCGCGAAGCCGCCCTTGATGAAACGGATATTGCCGTTTTCGATCGGCAGGGAACTCATGCGGGCGTGGTAGATGCCCTTTTCGCCGTTGATGAGCGGGAAATCCGCATCCGGCGAGAAGCAGAACAGCGGCGCCGGATAATGCGCCAGATAGTAGGAAAGGTCACCCATCCCCGTCTCTTCGTTCGCGCCGAGCAGGGCGCGGACCGGATAACGGAGGGGTACGCCGGCATCCTTCAGATACTTCAGTGCATAGAGGCAGACGACGGAAGGTCCCTTGTCGTCCATCACGCCGCGGCCGATGAGATATCCCTCGCGCTCGCGCATGACGAAGGGATCGGCAAGCCATCCCTCTCCGGCACCCACGATATCCAGGTGGGTGATGGTGGCAAGGTATTTATCTCCTTCGCCGCCGATGAAGGCGTAGCCGATGCGGTTTTCACAGTTTCTCGTGCCGAGGCCAAGTTCCCGCGCAACCGCAAGGCCCTCATCCAGTGCCTTCTTCGGACCGGGTCCGAAAGGCGCATCCGCTGCGGCTGCGGACATGTCTTCCACGCTGTTGACCGCAACGAGCCGCGCGATGTCGCGCCGGATATTTTCCTTTTCCTTCTCGATGAATTCATTTATGTTTTGCATTAACCGTTCGTCCATATGCCATCCTTTCTGTCAGGCAGATTTTTCAGCATATATTATAGCAAAACAGAAAGAAAAACACAATATCGGGCAATAAAAAGGCAGGCCCCTCCGGGAGCCCGCCATCCTGACGGATCTCTTATTTGTAGCTGTGCAGGCCTGCGATCAGCGTGTTGACGCCGACATAGGTGAAGATCACGCAGAGAAACCCCGCCACGGCAAATATCGCTGCTTTCCGGCCCGTCATTCCCTTTCTCAGCCTGAGATGCAGGAAGATCGCATAGATCAGCCAGGTGATGAGGCTCCAGGTCTCCTTGGGATCCCAGTTCCAGTAGGTGCCCCAGGCTTTCTTCGCCCAGATGGCGCCGGTGACCATGCACAGCGTCAGGAAGAGAAAGCCGAGCGCGACCGCGCGGTAAATGATCCTGTCCAGGGTCTCATTATCCGGGATCCCGGAAAGACTCCCGGGGAAGGTATCCTTGATGAGGAAGGCTAACGCAACACCGAAAGCCACGCCGAACGCGCCGTAGCCGATGATGGCCATGGATACGTGGAAGCCCAGCCAGCTGCTCTGCAGGGCCGGCATCAGTTCGTGGATCTCGCGGCTCTGCATGGAGGCATAGCCGATGATCAGGAAAATGACCGGCGCGATGAATGTGCCGAGCATGTCGAACTTATACTTCCGCACGAAGATCAGGAAGCACAGTGCGACGCCCCAGGCGAAGGCGTTCGCAAACTCGTACTGGTTGGTGAGCGGAAGCCGCCCGGCATGGATGCCGCGCACGGCAATGCAGACGGTCTGCAGGACGAAGGCCAGGCACATGAGCCCGTAGGCCGCCTTCCGCACCCACTCCTTCTTCGCCACCGCATGGAAGAAATACGCAGCTGCCGTCACGAGATAGGCGACGAGCGCTGCCATGAAGCTTATGTTCTCAATCTTTGTCAGGAGCGGATCCATTTTCTTTTCTCCTCTTTTCCTCCCACGGGCGGACGTAGAAAGCCAACACCAGGCCTGCGATCAGGATCAGGGCGCTCACGCCGGCAGCCGGAGCAGCCGGATCGGTCCGCGCCACGATCAGAGTATATTCGGTCGGGTCGCGCATCACGAAGGTATAGCCGTGGACATCGATCGGCGCGCCGGGCTCCGTGATGTTCATCGAGATCAGACTGCCGTCATAATAGATCCCGTACAGGCAGCGGGGGGCATTCAGGAGCGGCGTCTTAGTGGTAAAGTAACCGTTGTCATCCAGGCCGAAGTCCGGGTAAAACTTGTTGAAATACAGTGCCAGGGCCGGCAGTTCGTCCGGGGTGGTATACTCGCCGGTGCAGATCAGGTCCGTCTTCACCGGCTGCCCGTCCTTCAGGATGTCGACCCAGGAGGCCCAGCCCATGCTGTCCTGATAAAAACTGTAGCCGAAGGCATCAAGCGGGTGGTTGACCGAAGCCTTGCCGGAAACCGTCCTGCCCTGCGCGTCGGTCACGGTCAGGCCTGCGGTATACTGCTCCACCGTGTAATCGTCGCGGAGCGATACGTTAAAACTGTCGATCGTGAGAAGCAGGCCGGTGCGGCCGAGGGGCTGCGTGCTGCCTGCGATACCGTAGACCACCTCTTCCTTCGCCAGGAACTGCCCCGCAGTAAAACTCACGATCAAAAGCAGGAGGCCCAGATGCGTGAGCCAACTGCCCCAGATCCCGAAGTTCTTCGTCTTCCGAAAGGCGGCAAGGACCTTGCCGAAACGCGAAACGCTGCAGAGAATGAGGTTGAGGCACAAAAGCCCCGCGAGCACTAAGAACCAGACGCTGTGGAAGACGTCATTCAGTTTCAGGCCGACGATCAGCCCGCCCTTTGAGGCACCGTAGGTCTCGAAGTAATAGCTGAGCGTCTTTCCCTGCGGAATGATGCTGCCCGCAGCGCAGGCTGCCAGAATGATCACCAATAACGCAAAACTGAACGGCATACCGCTCAGAAAACGCAGGATCTTTCTGACGGCACCCGTTCGGTTTTGCTGCTTTTCCGTATCAGGCATTATTTCAAAAGCTCCAGAGCCTTTTTGGCCAGTTCCTCCGCCTTGTCAAGGCAGGCGTGGGAAAGTTTGCTGTTATGCGCGCCTTCCGCATTTTCCACATAGATGAAATCCCAGTAGAACTGGGCTTCACGGTCCAGTTCCCTGATCTCGGCAAGTTTCTCTTCGCTGAGGCTTCCGGCTTCCACGGCCTTCGCCAGCTTCTCGTTGACCTGCACCAGCAGGCCGCTGATCTCTTTCTCGCGGGCCGTGACCTTCGCCTGGATCTCCTTTACCTGTCCCTTCAGGTCGCTGTGGCAGAGGGAACAGGTACTGATCAGCAGCTCGGTGTTCTCCAGCGGGCTCACGAGGTAATGGTTGGCATAGGGATCGCCGGTCTTTTCGTTGTAGGCGACGCCCATGTGGCAGTCCGCACAGGTATACATGCCCGCATGCTGGCTACCCTTGCCGTAATAAGTCTCAAATTCCGGATGCTGGACCTTGATCATGCCCACGCCGGTGTTCTTATTGGTGTAATCGGTGAAGTTGTTCAGTTCCTTATAGTAGGCGTAAATGGCCTCCGGCGCAATCTCATCCAGGGTGGAATACGGCGTCAGCGTGGCCTTGGTATCGGGGTCGAAATAGTATTCGATATGGCACTGTGCACAGGAAACGGAGCTCGCCGGCACCTTGCCGGCTTCGATCTCGTCGCCCATGGCATTCGCCATGTAATCGTGGGTGATCACGACCGTGCCGGGGGTGTTCGCGTGGCAGTTCCAGCAGCTTACCGGTTCACTGACCTTGCCAAAGACTTCATTGAAATCCGTGGCATAGACCTGCGTGCCCATGGCATTGACCATGGCCGTCATGTCCGGCGTCTTGCAGGTCAGGCAGTTCGCCAGCTTGTGCGGGCGGGTCGTCTCGGCAATGTCTTCCAGCGTATAATTATGCCCGATCGCTTCCGTATAGTCGAAGGAAAAGCCCATGCCGTCATAGAGGACCTTGATGTCCGGATCGGTCTCGACATAGGAGATCCGGCTGCTGCCGTGGCCTTTGTTGTCAGCATTTTTCATGTAACTGGCATAGATATCCGGATAATGCTTCGCCCATTCCTCGGCGGAAACGACGCCGTTCAGGCGGTTCGTCGTCACAGACGGAACAGCCGGCACCTCAATGTCGGCAATGCTGTCCACTCTCTTTTCTGCGCGCTTCAGGTCCTTTCCGTACCCGACGATGCTGACGACAAATACCGCCAGCAGCATAAGTCCCAGGATCGTCATGAAGAAATCCAGCTTTTTATTGCTCATTTCGTCCTCCGCGGCAGGCATGCCCCGCCAATTATTGGATAAAGTGTACCATATGCCCCGGAAAAAAGCAAGCCTCCGAAAGCAGAAGAAAGAAGCAGAGTCCGCTTGTCAAGCGTTTTCACATCATTTATAATTATGCAAAACATCCTGTCAGTCAAAGGGGATCGATCATGAAATTCTGGAAAATGAACGGTGCAGGCAACGATTTCATCATCATCGACAATAAAGAAGCCAGGCTGCCCGAGGATAAACTCACGCAGATCATCCGCACGGTGTGCGAACGGCATCTCTCCGTCGGCGCGGACGGCGTGATGCTGGTCGAAACGCCGGATGATCCGGCGGCGGACGTCAGGATGCGCTATTTCAATTCCGACGGCTCGGCCGGCGAGATGTGCGGCAACGGGGCGCGCTGCATCTGCCGCTATGCCTTTGAAAACGGTCTTGCCGGTGAGACGCAGACCGTTGAGACCACTGCCGGGCTCGTCACGGGCGAGCGTCTCGACGATCGGAACTACCGGATCCGCCTGAACGACCCGTCGGTGCTGGATACCGGCCGGGTGGTGGACGTGGACGGCCAGCCCTGTCAGGCGGCATACGTGGAACTCGGCGATCCCGGCATCCCGCATGCCGTGGTCCCGGTCGCCGGCCTTGCCCGCGCGGACCGCGCGACGCTCCGTGATCTGGGCGAACTGCTGCGCTACCACCCTTCTTTCCCGAAAGGCGCCAACGTGAACTTCTATGAGATCACCGGACCGGACGAGGTCCTGCTGCTGACCTACGAGCGCGGCGTCGAGGATTTCACCTACGCCTGCGGCACGGGCACCGGTTCCACTGCCGCCGTACTGGTCACGAAGGGGCTCATCTCCGGCCGCGGGACGCGCTTTTCCATGCGCGGCGGCGTGCTGAAGACGGATGTCCTGCGGGACGAAAGCGGACGCATCACCGACATTTATCTGACCGGTCCGACCAACATCGCTGCAAAGGGCGAGATCACGGACGAAGAACTGTCATTCTGAACCCCAGTTATCCCGAGCGCCGCGAAGGATCCTGATCGAAAATGAAAAAAGCCGCGCGGATCGGGTCTGTACCCGGCCGCACGGCCGTTTTTTTGTGGTTTTTCATCCACCGAGATAGGCCTTCTTCACGGCAGGGGAAGCAAGCAGTTCGTCCGCCGCGCCGCTCATGACGATGCGGCCGGTCTCCATCACGTACGCCCGGTCCGCGACCGACAGCGCCGCCTGCGCATTCTGCTCGACCAGCAGGATCGTGGTCCCGGCGGCGTTCAGTTCCCGGATGATCCCGAAGATCTGCTCAACCAGGATCGGGGCGAGGCCCATGGACGGTTCGTCCATCATCAGAAGCTTCGGCTTCGACATCAGTGCCCGGCCCATCGCCAGCATCTGCTGCTCGCCGCCCGAAAGCGTTCCGGCCGTCTGCTCCCGCCGCTCCAGAAGCCGCGGGAAGCGGCGGAACACGTCCTCCATCTGCTCTTTCACTTCCGTGCGGGACGAAATGTACGCCCCCATCTCCAGGTTCTCTTCCACGCTCATCCTGAGGAAGATCCGCCGGCCTTCCGGCACCATCGCGAGACCCTTTTTCACCACGGAATGCCCCGGCACGTGCATCAGCGAACTGCCGTGAAACAGGATCTCGCCGCTCGCGGGCAGGAGTCTCGCGATCGCGTTCAGCGTGGTCGACTTGCCCGCGCCGTTCGCGCCGATCAGGGTCACGATCTCGCCCTCACGCACCTCGAAGGAAATGCTCTTCACGGCATGGATGCTGCCGTAGGAAACGCTCAGGTCTTTCACCGATAACATCGCTTCGCTCATTCCTTTTTCCTCCCGAGGTAGGCTTCGATCACGGCCGGATCCTGCTGGATGTCCTCCGGCGAGCCCTTGGCGATGACTTCACCGAAGTTCAGCACGCAGATGCCTTCGCAGAGGTTCATGACCAGGTTCATGTCGTGTTCGATCAGCAGGACGGCAATCTCGAAGCGGTCGCGGATCAGGCGGATATTGTCCGTCAGCTCCGCCGTTTCGGAGGGGTTCATCCCGGCTGCCGGTTCGTCAAGCAGCAGTAGCTTCGGCTTCGTCGCGAGTGCCCGCAGGATCTCGAGCCGCCTCTGCGCGCCGTAGGGAAGGCTCCCCGCCCGCGCACCGGCGTACTTCTCCATGCCGAAGATCGACAGGAGTTCCGCAGCCTTTTCGCGGGCTTCCTTTTCCTTCCGCTTCCAGCCCGGTCCGTGCACGATCCCGGCAAGCAGCGAATAGCCGATCTCCCGGTCCATGGCCACGGTGATGTTCTGCTCCACGGTCATGTTGGAGAACAGACGGATGTTCTGGAAGGTCCGCGCGATCCCGGCGTGGCAGACACCTGCCGTCGTCATGTCATGCGTGTCCCTGCCGTCCAGCAGGATCGTCCCGCTCGTCGGCTCGTAAACCTTGGTCAGCAGGTTGAAGATGGTCGTCTTGCCGGCGCCGTTCGGGCCGATGAGCCCGGCGATCTCGGTCGGTCCGAGGGTCAGGTTGAAATCCTTCACCGCGGCGAGGCCGCCGAAATTGACGCCGAGGCCGATGCATTCCAGAATGGGCCGCTTGTCCGCGTCGCGTTCCGGCACGAACCAGGTGCGGTGGACGGGGACCAGTCTGGCAGTCTCGCGTGAATTCTTAAGCGCCATGATCCTGCCCTCCTTCCTGCTTCGCTCCGGAGATCACCCGTGCGAGATGCCTCTTTCTGAGCGCTTCTTTTGCCCGCGGGACCACATCCACGCGGCGGCGGAATTCCTGCAGGCGCGGACTGTTCGTAAAGAGCATCGCCAGGATCAGGGCGACCGCGTACACGAGCATGCGGTAGTCGCCGAAGTCACGGAAGACTTCCGGCAGCGCCTGCAGCACCATGGCTGCGATGACCGAGCCGCGCACGCTCCCCATGCCGCCGAGCACCACGATGACGAGGATCTCGATGGACATGTTGTAGTCGAAGGTCACGGCTTTCACGTTGGCAAAGAAGTGACCGTAGAGCGCGCCTGCCGCGCCGGCAAAGAACGCCGCGATGATGAACACCGCCAGCTTATAATAGGTCACGTTGAGGCCGATGGATTCCGCCGCGATCCGGTTGTCGCGGATCGCCATGATGGCGCGCCCCTGCTTCGACTTCTTGATGTGCATCATCACGATGACCGTGAGGAAGACCATCACGACCGCGTAAGGCAGAAGTTCCTTCGCCCCGGAATAAATGGACTGCGTGTTCAGTCCTCTCGCACCGCCGGTGACCTTCAGGTTGGTGATGACGTTCTTCACGATCTCACCGCAGGCCAGGGTCACGATGGCCAGATAGTCGCCCTTAAGCCGCAGCGCCGGCATGCCCACGACGAAGCCGAACAGCCCCGCGCAGACCCCGCCGATCAGCATGCAGAGCGGCAGGCGGGCGATGAGCGGCAGCTTTCCGGACAGTGCGATGGAGACCAGGCAGCCGGTAAAGAGCCCCACGCTCATGAAGCCCGCGTGTCCCAGGTTCAGTTCGCCGAGGAAACCGACGACCAGGTTCAGGGAAACGGCCAGCACGATGTACATGGACATCGGGATGAGCATGTTCGTGAACTGCCTGGTGATATGGCCGCTGTAGAGCATCCACGAAACGACCGCGTAGAAGGCCGCCAGCAGCATCAGCGTGACGGCATTTTTGTTTTTCAGCAAAGACTTCACCGCGGCCATGTCACACCTTCTCCTGGATCTCCTTGCCCAGCAGACCGGTGGGGCGAACCACCAGAACGAGGACAAGGACGGCGAACACGATGGCGTCAGCCCACAGCGGAGAAATGTAGGTCTTGGCCATCTGCTCGATCACGCCGAGAGCGATGCCGCCGAGCATGGCGCCCGGCAGGGAGCCGATGCCGCCGAACACCGCGGCCGTAAAGGCCTTGATGCCGGGCATGGCGCCGGTCGTCGGCTTGATGTAGACGTAGGTGAGGCCGTAGCACATGCTCGCGACGGCGGCGAGGGCGGAGCCGATGGCAAAGGTCAGGGCGATGGTCCGGTCCACGCTGATGCCCATGAGTTCCGCCGCACCGCGGTCCTCGGCGACCGCCCGCATGGCCTTGCCGAGCTTTGTCCGGTTGATGAAGAAGCTCATGCCGACCATGATGCAGGCGGTGACCCCGAGCGTCAGCAGCGTGATGCCGTCGACCGTGACAGGACCGATCGAGACCTGGCCGAGTTTGATGTACTGCGGGTAGGCCTTCTGCTGCGAGCCGAAGATCATCAGCGCCAGGTTCTGGAGCAGGTAGCTCATGCCGATGGCGGTGATGAGAACGCTCAGCGAAGAAGCCCCGCGAAGGGGCTTATAGGCGAAGTGTTCGATGGTGATGCCGAGCAACGTGCAGGCCAGAACGGACAGAAAGACCGTAAAGACCGGCGGCAGGCCTGCCGAGGTAAAGGCTACGATACCCGCGTAGGCGCCGACCATGATCACGTCGCCGTGCGCGAAGTTCAGCATCTTCGCGATGCCGTAGACCATCGTATATCCGAGCGCGATCAGGGCGTAGATGCTCCCCAGTCCCAGACCGCTGATGAGTGTCTTAATGAATTCGATCATCGTTTTCGGTCTTGATCCTTTTCGTTTTTTTGCCGTAAGGATCCTTCGCTCCGGCTCCGCAGGAGCCGGAGCGAAGTCCCTTCTGAATTACTGTCCGAACAGGCTACCGGTGCCGTCCTTGTAAATGATGGCCATGGCCTTCTTCTGGGTATTGCCGTCCGCAGTCCATTTCATCGTACCGGTAACGCCGGCCACTTCGATCTCGGTCATGGCCTTCGCCATGGCCGCGCCGCTGGACGAACCGGCCTTTTCCATCGCAGCCTTCAGCGCATAGACGGCGTCATAGCCGTCGGCAGCGAACTGGTCGGGCGTGGATTTGTAGGCTTCCTGGTAGGCCTTCACGAAAGCCTGCACGTTTGCTTCGGTGCTGTCTGCAGCAAACGGGGTCAGCATCAGCACGTTGTTCGCGATGCTCACATCCTGCGCAACCTTTTCCAGAATGCCGTCCAGACCGTCGGCGCCGAAGAAGTAAACGTCATCGCCGAACTTGCCCTTGGCCTGGGTCAGGAAGGTCGAGGCGGGCTCTGCGTAGATCGGGATGAAGATCATCTTGACGTCGGCCGCCAGGAGCTTGTTGATCTGCGTGGTGAAGTCGGTCTTGGTGCCTTCGGTGAAGGTCTGGACCTCAGCGATCGCGATGCCGAGCTTGTCGCATTCGCCCTTGAACGCTTCATACAGGCCGACGGAGTAATCGTAGTCGCTCTGGTACAGGACCGCTACCTTGTCAGCCAGTTTGTGATCCTTGATGAAATCGGCTGCCACGACGCCCTGATAGGAATCGTTGAAGCAGACACGGAACGCCTTGTCGTTGCTCTCCAGGATCTTGTCGGAAGAGCCGCTCGGGGTCAGCAGGAGGATGTCGTCATCCTTCGCTGCCGCGACGACCGTCGCCGTCTCGCCGGAAAACACGCAGCCGAGAGACAGCTTCATGCCCCAGTCAAGGAGTTTCCCGTAAGCGTTCACCGCGCTCTCGGGATCGCCCTGGGAATCCTGGAACGAGAGTTCCAGCTGCTGTCCGGCGATGCCGCCCGCCGCGTTGATCTCCTTTACGGCCTGCTCCACGCCCTGCTTGACCGAGATGCCGTAGTTCGCGTAGTCACCGGTCAGCGGACCGATGCCGCCGATCTTCAGCGTCTCCTTCGTTCCTTCAGTGCCTGCGGGAGTGCTCGCGGGCTTATCGCCGCCGCATGCGGCAAGGCTCATGACCATCATTGCGGCCAGTACCAGGCTCAACAGTTTCTTCATTTTCATTTCCTCCTGTTTCCTTGCTGGGAATATATAAAAACGGCCCCGCTGCTGCGAGGCCGTTTTTCTCTCGAAAACTCCTTCCGCCTAACAGCTCTGCCTTATGCTTTTGTCCACACGGAGAACAGCCTGCCGTACGATGACCAGCAGGCTTACCAGTACAAGAATGATACCGGACGAAAGGGTGAACATGGGGCAAAACTCCTCTCGGAAGGAAAAACTTAATATGCGGCTATTCTATGCCTTGTTTTTGTTCGTGTCAAGAGATTTTTAAAAAAATAATTCTATTTATACGAAACCCACGGTCACTGTCATCCTGAGGAGCGAAGTACCCGCAGGGTACAAGTGACGAAGGATCTTCAAATCAAGGCAGAAAGATCCTTCGCTGCGCTCAGGATGACAAATCTGAGAAACTTTTATTTCCTGCTCCTGTATTTCAGTGGGGTGGTCTTCAGCTCGGCGCGGAAGGCTTCGATGAAGTAGGACGAAGAACAGAATCCGGTCTCAAGCGCGATGCGGGAGACCGGCCAGTCGGTTTCCTCGAGAAGCTCGGTCGCCCGTGCGAGGCGGTAGGCCTTCAGGTAATGAAAGATCGTCTCGCCGGTCGTCCGCTTGAACTGCCGGCAGCACTCGCTCCCGGAGTACATTACCTCCCGGGCGATCCCGTCAAGGCTTACGGGCTCGGCAAAATGCGCCCGCAGGTATGCCATGATGCGGCGTACGAGCTCACCGGTCTCCTCCTGCCCGCTCTCCTCGCCCGCTTTCCCCGCCGCAGTCCCCTGCAGGAGTGCCAGCCACAGCAGGCTGATCCGTGCCTGAATGGCCATCTCATAGCCGAAGGTTTTCGCGTCGTAGAGCGCACCGATCGCCCGGATCTCCTCCAGCAGTTCGTTCTGCCAGGGGATCTCTTTTTTCAGAGAGCCGTGTTCCGGCCCGCCCGCGCCCACGTAGGGCTCCACGTATTTGCTCGCCGAAACGGAGCCGGGAAAGCCGCCCAGCATCCGCGGATGAAAGTCCAGGCAGAGGTAGGCGGAATCCGGGTCTCCGACCGGCCTTGCCATGTGCAGGCGCCCGCTGTTCACGAAGAAGCCTTCGCCTTCGGCAAGCAGGTACTGTGCCCCGCTCACCTGAAAATTCATGCGTCCCTTCGTCACCACGCAGAGCTGGATCTCGTCGTGCCAGTGCCAGTTGATGTAGCCCAGAACGCACTCGCTCATGACGTAATGGTAGACCGCCACCGGGAATTCCGCGGTGCCGTGCTGCTTGATTTCCTTCTGATCGTCCAATACGCTTATCGAAATCATGTCATTTCTCAATCCTGTTATATTTTCATCCTTTATTATGATATTATTCCGCAAAATATGCAACTATAATTTTATTATCGTAAAGCAGTAAACAATTGCCCCAGGGCATGCATATTCAAGGAGGAACTGTGATGAATTACGGTCGTACTTTTAACTTCTCCGCCGGCCCCGCCATGATGCCGGAACCCGTGCTGGAAGAGATCCAGGGCGAGATGATGAACTACCGCGGCAGCGGCATGTGCGTGATGGAAATGAGCCACCGCTCCAAGGTCTTCGAACAGATCATTCAGGACGCGGAAGCCGATCTTCGGAAACTCATGAACATTCCCGACAACTACAAGGTCCTCTTCATCCAGGGCGGCGGCACCCTGCAGTTCGCCATGGTCCCCATGAATCTGATGAAGAACGGCAAGGCCGTCTACATCGAGACCGGCTCCTGGTCCAAGAAGGCCATTGCCGAAGCGAAGAAGTACGGCGAAGTGATCATCGCCGCCTCTTCGAAGGATAAGAACTTCAGCTACATTCCGGACTGCTCCGACCTGGACATCCCGGAAGACGCCGACTACGTCTACATCTGCGAGAACGAGACCATCAACGGCACCACCTACTTTGAGCTGCCGAACACTAAGGGCCACGTCCTCGTTTCCGACCAGTCCTCCATGTTCCTCTCCCGTCCCTGCGACGTGTCGAAGTACGGCCTCATCTGGGCAGGCGTCCAGAAGAACGTGGGTCCTGCCGGCCTTGCCGTCGTCATCATCCGCGAGGATCTGATCCGTGACGATCTGCCGGCCTACGTCCCGACCTACCTGAACTACAAGACCCATGCGGACGCCGCCTCCCTGTACAACACCCCGAACTGCTGGGCCATCTACTGCTGCGGCAAAGTGTTCAAATATCTGCAGAACACCATCGGCGGACTGGAAGCCATGAACAGGCTCAATGAAGAAAAGGCCGCTGTCCTGTACGACTTCCTGGACAGCAGCAAGCTCTTCAAGGGCGCCGTCGTGAAAAAGGACCGTTCTCTGATGAACGTTCCGTTCGTCACCCCGAGCAAGGAAATGGATGCAGACGTCGTCGCAGCCTCCGTCGCCGCCGGCTTCAGCAACCTGAAGGGCCACAAGAGCGTGGGCGGCCTCAGAGCCTCCATCTACAACGCCATGCCGAAGGAAGGCGTCGAAGCCCTCGTTGCTTTCCTGAAAGACTACGAAGCGAAACACTGAGACGGAGAGGTAAAGACCATGGCAATTCGTATCTTAGTGACCGACGGCATGGATGCCGCGGCAGTTGAGAACTTACGGAACGACGGTTACGAGATCGTCGAGAAATTCTATGAACCGGCCGAGCTCGGTGCGGCGCTTCGCGACTTTGACTGCGTCATCATCCGCTCCGCGACCAAGATCAAGGAAGCGCAGATCGACGAAGCGAAGGGCTCCCGCCTGAAACTCATCATCCGTGCCGGCGTCGGCGTCGACAACATCGCCGTCAAGTACGCTGAAGCGAACGGCATCGCCGTGAAAAACACCCCGAACTCCTCCTCCAACGCGGTGGCGGAGCTTGCGATCGCTCACCTTTTCTCCTGCGCCAGGTACATTTCCCTTGCCGGCCACACCATGCGCGAGCATCTGTGGGAGAAAAAAGCCTATTCCAAGGGCTTCGAGCTGGAAGGCAAGACCATGGGTGTCATCGGCTACGGCCGCATCGGTCGCCTGGTCGGAAAGAAGGCGCAGGCACTCGGCATGAACGTCCTGTCTGTCGTTCACCGCAATAAACCTGAAGGCGTCGAATGCGAGACCATGCATTTCGTGACCATGGATGAACTGCTGGCGAAATCCGACATCATCACGCTCTGCGCTCCCGGCGCCGCCGAAGGTCCACTGGTTTCCGCAGAGTCCATCGCGAAGATGAAGGACGGCGTGGTGATCATCAACGTCTCACGCGGTTCCAACGTGGACGAAGCTGCCCTCCTGGATGCCCTGAATTCCGGCAAGGTGAAAGCCGCCGGCCTTGACGTCTGGCTGAGCGAGAAGGAACCCAACTGGGCGCTCGCCGAACACCCTGCCGTCAGCTGCACGCCGCACGTCGGTGCGGGCACGAAGGAAGCCCAGAAGAAGATCGGAAAAGAATTGATCAGCGTCGTCAAGGGATTCTTTGAATAAAACAGCGGAAAGCCGTGAACGGACTGCATGACAGCAGCAGTTTCTCTTCACGGCTTTTTTGAAAGGAAAGATCATGAATACTCATTTATTTGACGGCCTTGGCTTTTCGCCGGCCGACATTCTCCTGCCGAAGGACGGCACTGACATGACCAAGTGGGCGGTCATCGCCTGCGACCAGTTCACCTCCGAACCTGAGTACTGGCAGGCCGTGGAAGAGCAGGTCGGGGACGCCCCCTCTGCCTACCGCCTGATCCTGCCGGAAGCGCACTTAAATGACGCGGACGTTGACGGGCAGATCGCCGCGATCAACGGATCGATGAAGCAATATCTTGCCGACGGCATCTTCAAAACTTACGAAGACGCGCTCATCTATGTCGAACGCACCCAGACCGACGGGCGGGTACGCCACGGGCTGATCGGCAAGGTCGACCTCGACTGCTATGATTTCACGCCCGGCAGCGGCGCCCTCATCCGCGCGACCGAAGGGACTGTCCTGGACCGCATCCCGCCGCGGGTAAGAGTAAGAAAGGACGCTCCCATCGAACTCCCGCACATCATGGTGCTGATCGACGACCCGGAAAAGACCGTCATCGAACCGCTGACTGCGGGAACGGACGGCATGCAGCCGGTCTACGATTTCGAGCTGATGCAGGGCGGCGGCCGCATCAGAGGCTGGCTCCTCGGCGGCGCGCAGAAAGCTGCCGTCGCGGCAGCCCTGAACGCCCTGAAGAGCCCGGAAGTGCAGGAAGCGAAATACGACCTGAAAGATGCCGCGCCGCTTCTCTACGCAATGGGCGACGGCAACCACTCTCTTGCCACCGCGAAGCAGTGCTTTGAGGACCTGAAGGCCCGCGAAGGCGAGGCGGCTTACGCCTCTCCTGCCCGCTACGCGCTCGTGGAACTCGTCAACAACCATGACGATGCCCTGCAGTTCGAACCCATCCACCGGGTGGTCTTCGGCGTCGATCCGGAAGACGTCATGACGGCCTTCTTCGCGGCGCATCCCGGCGCGCACGACGGCATCGGCGAAGGCCACGTGATCGAATATCTCTTCGGGGGCGGACACGGCTTCGTGACCGTGCCGGATCCCGAGAAGCAGCTGCCGGTCGGAACGCTCCAGGCTTTCCTGGACGTGTACGTGAAGGCGCACGAAGGTGCGAGCGTCGACTACATCCACGATGACGACGTCGTGGAGCGCCTGTCCATGCAGAAGAATGCCATCGGCTTCAAGCTGCCGGCCATGGGCAAGGACCAGCTCTTCAGGACCGTCATGGCAGACGGTGTTCTGCCCCGCAAGACCTTCTCCATGGGTCACGCAAGGGATAAGCGGTACTATCTCGAGGCGAGAAAGATCAAATAGATCCTGCTGATTTGACAGCCTCCCTGCAAAATGCTATAAGCATTGCAGAGAGGCTTTTTCTTAATCAGTAAAGCCTCTGTCATCCTGCGGAGCGAAGCGACGAAGGATCTTCGAAAGGAGCCCTTTCATGAAATATCTTCTGTATCTTCCCGTCATTCTCATCAGCTATGCGATAGGCAGCGTGAGCATGGCGCATTTCCTGTCCGGCCGGAAAGGCTTTGACATCCGCGAGAAAGGCTCCGGCAACATGGGGGCGTCGAACGCCATGATCACCATGGGCTGGGGCGCCGGCGTCATTACCGCCCTCTTCGACATGGCCAAGGCCGCGCTCTGCGTTTTCGCCGCGGACCGCCTGCTGGGGGAAACGCTCCCCTGCGTCGGCGCGGCTGCCGGCGTTGCCGCGATCATCGGCCATATTTTCCCCTTCTATCTGCAGTTTAAGGGCGGAAAGGGTCTCGCCTGCTTCCTGGGCACGACGCTTGCCCTCGACTGGCGGGTCTTCCTCGGCGCGCTCGTGATCGTCGCAGCCATTACCCTCATCACGGATTACATCGCCATTGGGACGCTCGCCGCTGCGACCCTGGTCCCCATCGCCCTCTCCATCCTTCACCGGAACATCCTGCGCGGCGTCATCGTCTGCATCGGGCCGGTCATCATGTTCATAAAGCACCGCGACAACTTTAGGCGCATCAAAGACGGCACCGAGATCGGCTTCATCCGTGCGCGAAAAGGGGAAGGAAGAGTCAAATAAATCTTGAACACGCCAAGGAGCAGCATGCAAACACTTTCCGAATCCTATCCGCTGACCGGCCTTTCCGAGGCCGAAGCTGCCGAGCGTAAGGCGGGGGGCCTTGTCAACACACCCGTCAAGCCCCCGTCCAAATCCGTTCCACAGATCGTTTTCAGCAACGTTTTTACCTATTTCAACCTGGTCTATTCGATTTTCGCAGCGATCCTCCTGTCGATCGGATCCTACCGTGACCTCGGCTTCATGGGCGTCATCGTCTGCAACACCCTGATCGGGATCGTGCAGGAGCTGCGCTCCAAGAAGGTGCTGGACAAACTGAACGTCCTGCACGCGCCAACGGCGCTCGTCCTCCGGGACGGGAAGGAGCAGCGGATCCCCGCGGCGGAACTCGTCCGGGACGACCTCGTCCTCTTCAGGGCCGGCGACCAGATCCCAGCAGATGCAGAGGTCGTTTCCGGGGCCGCCTCGCTCAACGAATCGCTCCTTACCGGTGAAGCGGACGAGATCAAAAAGGCGCCGGGCGATGAACTGATGTCCGGTTCCTTCGTGGTCTCCGGTTCGCTCAGGGCGCGTCTTACCCGCGTCGGCGCCGAGTCCTACATCTCGCAGCTGACCCTGAAGGCCAAGGCCATGAAGAGCGGTGAGGATTCCGAGATCGTCCGCTCGCTCAACCGCCTCGTCAAGATCATGGGCTTCGCCATCATCCCGATCGGTGCTGCGCTCTTTTTCCGCCAGCAGCCCCTCTTCGGCTTTAACGACAACATGCGCTCCACGATCGCCGCAGTCATGGGCATGATCCCCGAAGGGCTCTTCCTGCTCGCCAGCATCACGCTTGCGATCAGCGCCGTCAGGCTCGCGCAGAACCAGGTCCTCATCCACAACATGAAGTGCATCGAGACCCTGGCCAGAGTCGACGTCCTCTGCGTCGACAAGACGGGGACCATCACCGAGCCGGCAATGACGGTCGCCGGCTGCGAAGCGGCCGAAGGGACGCTCGAAGCGCTTAACGCCCTCCTCTCCGATTTTGCCGCCGCGCAGGACGCGGACAATATCACCATGCGCGCCCTGAAAGCTTATTTCACCGCGCCGTCCGGCCGGAAGGCGGTGTCCGCCTCCGGTTTCTCTTCTCAGTTCAAATACAGCGGCGTCTGCTTTGAAGGCGCAAATTTCGTTCTCGGTGCGCCCGAATTTCTGCTGAAGGCATCTTATGAAACATACCGTGAACGGATCGAAGCGCGCAGCCGGGAAGGGCTCCGCGTGCTGGCCTTCGGTACGACCGAAGCCGTCCCCGACGGCAGGGAGCTGACAGCTCCCGTAAGACTTCTCGGCCTGGTCTTCCTGGACAATGCCATCCGCGAAAGCGCGCCGTCCACCTTCCGCTTTTTCGCGGAGCAGGGCGTGGCGATCAAGGTCATCTCCGGCGACAACCCGGTCACGGTCAGCCGCATCGCCGCCCGCGCCGGCATCCCGGATGCAGAAAGCTACGTGGACGCATCGGCGCTTAAGACCGAGGAGGAGGCAAAAGCTGCGATCCTCGCGCACACCGTCTTCGGCCGTGTTTCTCCGGAGCAGAAAAAGATCTTCGTGAGCGCGCTGAAGGAAGCCGGCCACACGGTTGCGATGACCGGTGACGGCGTGAACGACATCCTGGCCATGAAAGAATCCGACTGCTCGGTCGCCATGGCTGCGGGGAGCGACGCCGCGGTGCAGGCTTCCCAGCTGGTCCTGCTCGAATCCGATTTCGCGAAGATGCCCGCCGTCGTGGACGAAGGCCGCCGTGTCGTGAACAACCTCGAGCGTTCGGGCAGCTTCTATCTGGTGAAGAACGTCTTCTCCTTCCTGATCGCACTTTCCGCCATCTGCATCGGTTTTACCTACCCGCTGCTGCCGCTCCAGATCACGCTGATCGGCGCGTTCACCATCGGTGTGCCGTCCTTCTTCCTTGCGCAGGCGCCGAATAAGGATCTGATCCGCGGAAACTTCCTGAAGAACGTTTTCCGGAAAGCCCTGCCGGGCGGGATCGCAGACGCAGTCACCGTCATCCCGCTCGTTCTGATCGCTTCCAGCATGGATCTTCCTCTTAAGGAGGTCCGCACTGCCGCGACCGTGACCGTTGCCGCGATCGGCATGCTGATCCACTACGGGATCGCGCGCCCGCTCGACCGCTACAAGACCGTCGTCTTCGTCCTCTGCGGTGTCGGTCTCGTCCTGACCATGCTGGTCCTCCACGATCTGCTGGAACTCGTTCCCTTATCGCTTCCGGCCGCACTCCTTGCTGCCGGCGCATTTGCCGTCGCCGTTCCCGTTTATCTGCTGCTGCGCAGGCTGCTGGAAAAATAAAAACTGACGGAGGTATTGTCATGGATCATGCAGAAAGGCTTCTGCCGCCGAATGAAAAAGAAGCCGCAGCCTTTGCCGCGGACTTTCTCGCACGCAGCTTTCCGGTCCTTGCAGCCACTGAAGGCCTAAACAGCCGGCCTGAGATCCGGCCTGTCATCTTCCTCTTCGCGGAGAACGGCGCGCTGTATTTCCTGACGGCGAAAAGCCGCCGCTTCTATGCGGAGCTCTGCCGGGCGCCGCACATCTGCCTGACCGCCTTAGACCGGGAAAACGAGATCTTCCTCAGGATCTCCGGGAAGGTCTGTTTTTCCGAAGATGAACCGATCCTTGACCGCGCCGTCCGGGAACGTCCGGAGCTCCTGCAGACCTTCGGCGGAGAGCAGAAAGCCCTGATCGTCTTTTTCCTTCTGGAAGCAAAGGCGGAGCTTCTGGCCGGGCTTGACGAGATCCCGCAGGCGGAGTTCTACCTCCCCGATCCGTCCGGCGTCCTGACCGGGATCACGGTCAAAAAGAAGACGGAGCTGCGCGACCGGATCGCGAAGATCCTGGAGCGCCGCGAAGCGGAGCCGCCTGCTCTTCCCGAAGAGACTGCGAAACTGTACGACGGCGCCCTCTTCCTTTTCGCCGAAGCCGCGAAGGCGCTCTGGCCGCGGATGGATATCCGTCCCATCGAGCGCGCCGCCGTCTTCGAAACCTGGGATGAGCGGGAGAAGTACACGAAACTCGCCGCGAGACTCATCGGCAATGCCGTGATCGACAAGCCGGAAGACCTCACTTATTTCCTGGATCCGGAACGCCTTGCCGAACTCCGGAAAGGCCGGACGCCGCAGGAATGAGCCTGGGGATCAGATAAACACAGATACGGAAGATATGCTCATGAAAAAAGAACCGCTGCAGCGAATGCAGCGGTCCGTTTTTGTTTCTTATTCTCCGTACTCCCTCAGATTCTTCAGCACGAGTTCCATCATCCTGCGGTGATTGTTGTTGCCGAAGTAACTGTTGTGGGCGGAAAGGAGGACGTTTTCCAGTTTCCACAGCGGACTGTCTGCGGGCAGCGGCTCGGTCTCGAAGACGTCCAGCGCGGCCCCGGTAAGGGTGCCGTCCGTGAGCGCCGTGACAAGCGCCGCTTCGTCGACGACCGGTCCGCGGGAGGCGTTGACCAGGAGCGCGCCGCGCTTCATGCGGGCGAAGGCATCCGCGCCGATCAGATGCCTGGTCCCGTCCGTCAGGGCGACCGCGAGGACCAGGATATCCGCCTCGGGCAGGCGCTCCTTCAGTTCGGAGAGCGGAAGGAATTCGTCCACGTTCGGGTCTTCCTTCCTGCTGCGGTTGAAGACCGTCAGCGTCACGCCGAAGGGCTTAAGGCGCCTTGCGATCTCCCGCCCGTAGGCGCCGAAACCCGCCAGGAACACCTTCTTTCCGGCCAGTTCCTGCCACTTGAAGTCTCTTTTGTATTCTCCGGCGAGCTGCATGCGGAAATCCTGCGGTACGCGCCGCAGCAGTTCCAGGATCCGCATCACGGTCCATTCCGCCATCGGTCCGCTGTATACGCCCTCCGCATTGCAGAGTTTGATGCCGCGCTCCCTGACCCAGTCCAGGGGAATGCGGTCGAGCCCCGCGGACGTGATCTGCAGGTAACGGAGAGACGTGAAGCCTTCGTGCCCCGTGTAATACAGCAGACTGTTGCTGATCATGCCCTCGTACTGTTCCGGATGTTCCGCCGGAACCCGTTCGTCCGGATGGAGCGTGACCTCGTGGCCGAGTGCTTCGATCGCACGGATATCGTTTTCGTCGGCTCCCAGGGAGCCGGTGACCAGGAATTTCATCATTCAACCTTTCCCGCTGCTGCGATGAGCTGCACCTCCACCGGCGCGTCTCCGGGAAGTGACGCCACGCCGACGGCCGCTCTTGCGCCGATGCCGGCGTCGCCGAACTGTTCAAACAGATACTGTGACGCAAGGTCCGCGATCTTCGGCTGCTTCGTAAAATCCGGCGCAGAATTCACGAAAACGGTCAGCGACAGAATGCGGACGATCCGCTCGCCTTCCTCCAGGCAGTTTTCTGCCGCTGTCAGCGCGTTTTTCGCCGCCTGGACGACCGCCGGGCGGTAATTCTCCGGATCATCCGCCATGCTAATCTTCCCCGCTGCAAGCAGCACGCCGTCCCTTCTCGGCGTCATGCCTGCGGTATAAATGAGGCCGCCGAACCGGACGGCCGGTTTGTACATTCCCTGAGGGATCGGATCTTTTGCCATGACATACCTCCTGCTGCGGTCCCGGCTCCGCTTTCCCGCGGTGCCGGCCGGCTTTCTGTTTTCACTTTACCATCCGCCATTCTTTTTGTAAAGGAAAACGCCCGCGCGTTCCCGCCCTGCCGCATGCCGCAGGAAAGAGTCCCGTCATTTCCCCGTTTTTCCGACTTTTTCCGGGCTTTTTCTGCATTTTCGGCTTGAAATCCCGCCCCGTTTTCCTGTATGATAAAGGATGGTTTTTTTCTAAATCAGGAGGAGATCATGAATCATTCCCGACATTTCAGACTTGCTGCTCTGTTTCTTGCCCTCTCGCTGATGCTCGGTGCCTGCGGATCCGCGAAGCCGGTCTCCACGGAAGCCGAAACGACGCCTCCCGCAACGACCGAGGCGCCGACCACGGCGGTCCCCACCACCGAAGAGCCGACCACGGAGGAGCCCACCACCGAAGAACCGACGACCGAAGAACCGCGTGAACCGCTCACCATCGAGGAATACACGCTGATCGATAAGGAAAACGTCAAGGTCGTGATCCGGGACTTTGCCGAAGATGAGGAAGGCGCGCAGATCAACCTTTCCCTTGCGAACGGCACGGAGAAGAACATTGCCCTCTGCTGCACTTCCCTGATCCTGAACGGCTACACGATGACCGAACCTGCCGGCATCCGGCTCGAGCCAAACAGCGAGACCGACGCCGCGCTCCGCTTTGACCGCGCCGTGACGGATGAACTCGGCATCACTGAGATCGGTTCCGTCATCGTCAATTATAAGATCATCGATACCGATACCGGAGAAGCGGTCGCCGATCCCGACGCGTACGAGATCAAAACTTCCGCTTTCGAGCGCATGGCCGACAGCAAGGACTGGGAAGGCCGGGAGCTTTACAATGAAAACGACGTGCTGATCCTGCTGACGGACGTGACCGAGACCAATACCGGCGGGACCTGCTTCAAGCTGTATGTTGAGAACAATACGGAAAAGCACTTTGCCCTCGTCGGCGTGCAGGCCGTGGTCAACGGCCGCCGGGCTGACATTTCGTATCTCGGCATCGTCAATGCCGGAAGGAAGGCACTGACCGACCTGATCGTGACGAAGACTGCCAAGGATAAGTACGGGATCGGCGATGAGACCGACTCGCTGGAACTCTGTCTTGAAGCGCGCGACTGCAGTTCCTGGGATCTGCTGTTTTCGACCGGTGACATGTTCTGCGATCTGAGCGGCAGCGTGCCGGCTTTTTCCGATGAGACCGAAGCCGATACCGAATTCGTCCCCGAAAAGATGCTCCTGGAAGACGATACGCTTGCGCTTGCCTGCCTTGGCTGGCTCCCTGCCGACGGGCACGGCCCCGGCCTGAAGCTGCAGATCAGCAACAAGACCGATAAGGACATCCGCTTCCGCGTGGATGAAGTCATTGCCGACGACTACCTGATGAATAACTGCGGCCTGATCGTCCCGGTCACCGCCGGCGGAACGGCCGATGCCGCCCTGTACCTTGACCAGGATGTTCTGAACCTTACCGGCAATACGGAGTTCGGCACCATCGTGCTGGGCTGCTCCCTGCAGGACGGCGAGACGCACGAGGTCCTGAAAGCCCTCTCCGCCGTCACGGTGGAGACCGCTGCCAAGGAGCGCGTCACGGTCGCCGATACCGCAAAGGGAAAGACGATCTGCAATGAGAAGAAGCTGCAGATCGTGGCGATCGCCTATACCGGCTACAGTGAAACGGTCGGTGAACGTCTCTATCTGTGGGTGAAGAACAGTTCCGACAAGACGATGGTACTGGAGCCCATCTATACGAAGGTCAACGGATCCTACATGCTCGGGATCGGAAAACTGACGGTACCGGCCGGAAAGATGACGATCGGTACGTACACGGTTCCCGCGCGTGAGACCGCACGGCACGGCATTGCGGAGTTCCGCAGCATGATCATGAACACGCTGGTCTATGATGCTGACGGCAAGCTGCAGTTCACGACGCTGTTCGGCGGGATCGAGGTAAAATAAGCCTCTTTCGCTTCTGCAAACGTTCTGCTGAGAACAAGAAAACTGCCCGGTTTTCCGGGCAGTTTTTGATTTCCGGCGCTTCGCCGTTTCTATTTCATGATCTCGCTGCGCACCAGCTGGTACAGCCTGCGCGCTGTCTGGCTGTCGGTGATCAGCACGGTATAGTAGCCCGCACGGGCTGCAGCCAGCATCGATTCAGCCTTTTGGATGCCGCCGGCGAGGCAGATCCGCCTGGTCACTTTCCGCATGCCGTCTAGCGGGAAAGCATTGGTCTCATAGTCCTCATCGTAGGTCAGGAGCGTTCCGTCCGCGTAGTAGTACTGCGAGAGGATCTCCCCTGCTGCTCCGGAATTCATCAGCCGCTCGCGGCTGGAATCCGAGACTTCCTCGTCAAAAGACCTGCAGCTTGCCTCAATAGTTCCCAAACCAAAGACAGCGGCGTCCATTTTGTCCCAGTATTCGTGCAGTGACTCGAGGCGCTTCTGTTCATGGACTGTCAGCGGAACGCTTTTTTCGCGGTAGATCACAAGATTGGTGAAATAACGTTCGGCGCGCAGATGGTCCGCCATCCTGTCAACGATCACATTGATCTGCAGATAAGGATTCGAACTTCCGCTGACCCCCACGAGCGGTACGATGAGCGAGCCAGGAAGCGCCAGGCGGCTGCGAAGGAGCGACGCGAAACGGTAGACCGTCTCTCCCCAGCCGACGCCGATGACGGCTGAGTCCTTCAGCATGCGGGGCAGGTAATAGGCCGCGGCTTCGGCAATCGAATCACTGATCCGGCTCGACTTCCAGCCGGACTCGGAACGTGCGATCACGACCCGGTCCAGATTCAGATTCTGAGAGAGGAAATCCTCGAGCGCCTCGTCGTCAAGGTCCTGCGGAAGCATGACATCGACACGGACAATGCCCTGTGTCTTGGCGCGGTCCAGCATGCGGGAGACCTGCGAGCGGGAAATGTTCTCCTCCCGGCTGATCTCTTCCTGCGTCTTGCCCTTTTTGTAATACTGTTCCGCTATGCGGTAAAGCAGCCACAGATCGTTGCCTGCCATCTGATCCTCTCCTTTCCCGGCGGACAGGTCTCCGCCGCAGTCCCGCGGCGCCGCAGCCGCTGCACAAATGTTCTGATATGCCAAGAGAATATCACAATTTGTCCGGAATCACAAGTCCGCTGAAAGAAAAAAAAGCCGTCTCCCTGAGGGAGGCGGCTTTTTTCGGGATGCAGGCCAAAGGGCTTCGAATCATTTACTTAAAGCAATTGTGAAACACGGTTTCGGCGTCTTCCTGGGAAAATTCTCCTAAGCAGGCCGCCTCAGTAGGTCCCCAAGGCAGGGAATGAAGCGCCATTTCACTAATCTCCTCATCACTCGCCCCATGCCCAAGGGCTTCGGAAAGATCTACCGGAAGGCCCAGTTCCCGCTGGAACTTTCTGAGGCCTTCACCGGCCTTCTCTGCGCCGAGGAGCACAGCAAGCCGCCCCAGTTTCTCCGGGATCTGTCCTTTTGCCTCGATGAAATCCAGGTAAGCCGGCATGATCGCCGCCATGCCCGCGGCATGCGAGAGATTGTATTTCGCCGAAACGGCATGCTCCAGCATGTGGCCGAGCCAGTTCTCCTCATGGCCCACGCCAAGCACCCGGCTCATGGCCAGGATGGCGCACCACAGAAGGTTGCTCCTCGCGTCCATGTTATCCGGATCCGCCACGGCGACGGGCGCCCACTTATGCACAGTCTTCAGAAGGCCGAAGCACATCTCGTCACTCGCGTCCGCATGAGGGTCGTCGTGCAGGTACTGCTCCAGCACGTGCGAAAAGACGTCGATCGCACCGAGCGCCGTCTGCTTCGGCGGCAGGGTCTTCGCCAGTTCCGGATCACAGATTGAAAGGATCGGTTTTACGAAGGGATGGTTGAAGATCAGCTTGTCCTTGCCTTCCCTGTCCGTAATGACGAAGCTTTCGTTGCCTTCCGAGCCTGTCGAGGCGATCGTCACCACGAGCATGATCGTGAGCGGCCGGTTCACGGGCTCCTTCGCATAACTCACGTAGTCCCAGATGCCGCCTTCCGACGGATTGGTGACCAGGAGCGCCGTGGACTTCGCGGAGTCGATGACGCTGCCGCCGCCGACGCCGAGGACCAGGTCGCAGCCCTCCGCCTTGCAGACCTCGGCAGCGGTATCGATCTGCACCGCCGTCGGGTTCGCCGTGCATTTGTCATACAGGACGTAAGGGATCTTCATCTCATCAAGGTCCGCCGTCAGTTTCTTCACGACCGGCAGCAGCACATCCGCATAGGTCATCAGGAAGATCTTCTTCGGCTGGAACTGTGCGGCATGCTCCGCCGCTCTTCCGCTTTCCCCGGGACCGAAAACGATGCGCGTAGGGAAGGTAAATTCAAAGGATTTATAAGACATTGTCCGCCTCTTCTTTATTTCCGATCTTTGTCAGATCATGCTTCCGGGAAACATGGAAGATGGTGATGAGCACCGCGAGGACCATGATCCCGTTGAGAATGTAGAGCCACCGCGCATCCTTGCCGTACATGACGGAGCAGATGGCCGTGACGATGACGCCGAGTCCGGAGGACAGCAGGTTTGCCGCCGAGTAGATGCCGCTGCGGTATTCGCTTTCGGAATAGACTGCGAACGCGCCTTCCAGAGAGCTCTTGAGCATTCCGTAGCCGAGCGCGAGCACGGCCGTCGCACCGATCGCCAGCACATAGACGCCCGACGACACGAAGATCATCAGGAGAAAGCCGGCCAGCGTCACGCCGCAGGAAATGAGGATCCCCTTCACCAGGTTCTTACGGGAAAAGACCGGATTGATGAAGACCATGGCTGCCAGCATGCCGCCGTAATAAATGCTCCCGAGAACGGAGATCTGCATCGTGTCCATCCCCATGCGGTCGGAGAAGTAAGGCACGAAATACAGGCTGTAGTTGGTCCCGAGGTTCATGTAAACGCAGAAGAATACGTTGGCAACGGTAAATGCCCGCGCAACGGGGTTCTTCATGAGGAATTTCAGGGCGTCGCGGTAGGGCGTCCAGAGCTGCTTCACGGTCGTGCCGATGCCGGCCGGCTCCGCTTTCACCTTTTCACGGACCGCTTCGCCGACACGGGTCTCCTTCAGGAGGATGTGCCGCACGATGATCATGGCCGTGATCACGAAGAAACTCGCAAGCAGGAAGGTCTCTTCGCCCTTCACGAGGCCCTTCTTTTCCACGTAAACACCGGCAAGCGGCAGGAGCAGCCCCGCCACCACGGTGATGATGTTGAACATGTTGAGGGCGACGATCCTGCCGTCATCCTCCGAGTCCTCGATCATGACGAGGAAGTAGCCGACGCTCATCAGGCGGTTGGCGTTGAAAAGTACCATCGCGACAAGGGCAAGGCCGAAATCACGGGTGAAGAAGTAAAGGAGCGGCGGCAGCGCCGAGCTCAGAAAGTCAAAGAGCGAGGTCGCATTCCGCCTGCCCAGCCGGTCAACGATCGGCGCGGCGAGGAAGGAAAAGAAGGTCGCAGAGACCGTGCCCGCTACCATCAGCGTGCCTAGCTGGATGTCGGTAATGCCGCGTTCCTGCAGGTACAGGCTGATGTAGTAGGTATAGAACATGTACGGGACGGCCCAGAAAGGATGCGCGCCGATGCAGACCGCCGCGTTTCCCTTCAGCTTGCCCAGATATTCCTTCACCTTCTTCATGCGCGAAGCGCCTCCTGATATTTTGACGCAAAGAGTTCCCGGTTCTGTTTCAGGACCTTATCCAGCACCGGCCGGGGAATGTTCTGCCCTCCTGCATAGGCTGCAGAGAGGGCGCCCGCGAGCGCTGCGATGGTATCGGTATCGCCGCCGATGACGGCAGCAAGGCGGATGGCTTTCCAGACGTCCTTCTTCGCGCAGGCAAAGAGGGCAAATACCGCGCCGCACACGTCCGCGGAAGGAAGGCCCGTGCCCCAGAGGTTATAGACATGGTCGAGAAGTGCGGCTTCATCCAGCCTGCGGGCGAGCTTCCGCGCTTCAAGAAGGCGCCTCACCGAGCCGGGCGCGCAGCCCGTCCAGGACGCGTGTGCGATGAGGCGTTTTCCGCCCCGCTCGGCCGCTTCAAAGATCTTATCCATTCCGGCGCCGTTAAACGCCGCCCGGAGGGCAAAGCCGTAAGCGCCGGCCGCTTCCAGGGCTTCCGAGGTATTGTGCGTCGGCAGAAGACTCGTGAGGATGCTCTCCTCCAGTTCCTCTTCGCTCTGCGCCGTGTTCCACAGGAAGGCCGAAGGCGTCCGCATGATGCCGCCGCAGGTGGTGCCGCCCATGCCGGCTTCGGCCGCGGGCGTCCCCTTCCGGATCGATTCGAGCGCCTTCAGGCTGCTCGGCCCGATGTAGTGCTTTTCCACCGCGCCGGTCTCGGCGATCCAGGCTTCCAGTGCCGCGAGCACGCCCTCAAGCGTAACGCCGCCGCGCTTTTCCGCCTCCGCAAGCAGATAGAGGTTCTGCTCCGTATCGTCCGTGACCGAACCGGTCTCGAGGATCCCGTGCGTGATGGACTTTTCCGCAGGGAGAAGCCCCTCGGGAAGCCCGTCCGGCATTTCCCCGGCGAACACGCGCCGGATGTCCTCCGGGCACATGAATTCCGTCGGCATCCCGCAGGCATCGCCCACGGCAAACGCCAGCCAGATGTCCCGCACTCTGTCCTTCACTGCTCTGTCGGCACGTTTCATGATATCACCTTAAAAATCCGGAAAATCGCCGAAGTTTTCTTCGAGGAAGCGGTAGGCGCGCGCCAGTTCCTTCGCCGGCTCGGCGATGTACCAGCGGTAGGCCGGCTCCAGGGTGAAATAGCCCTTGTATTTCTTTTCTTCGAGCGCCGCGCGGATATCCTTCCAGTCAAAGATCCCGTCGCCTGCCGGCACATGCTTGAACGTACCGAAGTCGCTCATGTGCAGATGGCAGGGGGTAAGCTGCCGCAGGAATTCCGCAGGCTCGCCGTCGGCTTCCTTGACCTCGGTGGTATCCACCATCGGTTTTACCCCCGGACGGTCCAGCATCTCGATGTAATCGAGAAGGGCTTTCGCCGTCGGGGCGCTGCGGGGATGGTTTTCCATGGCCATCGTATAGCCGTAGTCCGCGCAGGTATCCGCAAGCCAGCGGAGATTGTCGATCATCGGCTGGTTCAGCAGCTTGTCATAGCCTTTCAGCGACGGCTCGTCATGCGGATGCACCACAAGGATATGGCAGTCCAGGCGCTTGCCCATGCCGAGGAGTTTCTTCGCGTAGGCGCGGCTGTCCGCGATCATGGACGGTGTGCAGTTGTACTGCATGCCGAAAAAGACCAGCGGATAATGGATCGAACCGAGCAGGATGCCGGTCTTTTCAAAGGCCAGCGTGCTCTCCTCGGAAACGTCGGAGAGGGCCTGCGGCATCAGCTCCGCGCGCGGGAAACCCGCATCATGGATCAGCTGCAGCGCAGTCACGCTGTCATAGGGGTAGAGCGCTCCGGTCGAAAATGAAAATCTTTCCTTTCCCATCGTATCTCCTCTTCTGCCGCGGCAGCCCTCATCGGGCTGCCGCAGGCGTCTCGTTTCTTATTTGTCGTTGATCTCGTCCTGGACTTCCTTCACGGCCTTATCCAGTACTTCCTTCGCCGTGCCGCGGCCCTTTTCCAGCTTGCCGAGAGCGGACTTGATCTGGGTATCCATCGTCCCCATCTCCTGGAAGTGCGTGTAAGCCCAGGTGTAGCTTAACTGGTTGAAGGCGACCGTGTACATCTCGTTCCCCGCGATCGCATCCTTCACTTCCTTGCGTTCCATGGCGGATTTGTGGATGGGCAGATAACCGGTGCCAAGCGCGAACTCGGTATTGTTCTCTGCGTTGGTCAGGTAAGTGACGTACTTCCAGGCCGCCTGGATCTTCGACTCATCTTCGGTCATGATCACGAGGACATTGCCGCCGAGAGCCAGCGAAGGCTGGGTGAAGTACGGCATTTCAATGGCGCCGAGTTCAAAGGGGACAGAATCCGGAGTCCAGCGCGAAATGCGGTTGGAGGAAGCGGCAATGAAAGCCAGGTTTCCGCCCAGGAAGGCCTTCTCCGCGTTGCTGTGCTGCGCGGCAGACATGTAGCCGGCGTCCACGAGGGATTTCCAGTATTCGCCGACTTCGACGGCCTTCTCATTGTTGAAGATCGGGGTGATCTCACCGTTATCGTTTTCAATGATCTCGCAGCCGTTCTGCATCAGCATCGACTTGAACAGCCAGGCTTCGTCGTTGGTATCGAAGGCCTTGAAGCCCTCGGCGCCGCTGGTGTTGCCTTTCTCCATGACCTTGCCGAGCACGTCATAGAATTCGGCCCAGGTCTTCGGCGGGTTCGTCATGTCGACGCCGGCCGCTTTCAGGATGTCCTTGTTGTAGTACATGACCTGGGTGGAAATGCCGCAGGGGATGGCGCAGTAGCCTTCGTTCATGTAGTCGCAGTAGTCCATCATGCCTTCGAAAACGTCGGCCTGATCGAAGTCATTCGTCGTTTTCAGCAGGTCGGCGATCCGGAAATCACCTTCGCCGCCGGTATAGAGCGGGCCCGCGTACATCAAGGCCACGTCGGGCTGGGTATGCGTCAGCAGAGCCGCGCTGACCTTGGTCGCCGTATCGCCGGAGCCGCCGGAGTAGGACAGTTCCAGTTCCACACCGGTCTCTTTCGCGAAATTCTCCGACAGTTTGTTGAACAGTTCGCCGCTGGTGCCGCTGACCGCGTACCAGACCACGAGCTTCGTGCCGGAAATGTCAGCTTCGGTAGCCGGTGCCGGGGCTTCGGTGGTGCCGGGTTCGGCGCTCGTTCCTTCAGTCGGCTTCGGCGCCTCCGTCGTCTGCGGAGCGGGCGCTTCGGTCGTCTTGTCCACGTAGGAAGAGACGCAGCCGCCGAGCAGCGACACGACCATCAGAGCTGCCAGGAGTATTGCAGGGATCTTTTTCAGCTTCATCATCAATACCTCGTTTTCTTAAGATTTCATGCCGGTCAGCGTAATGGAACGCACCAGCTGTTTTTCAAAGAAGATAAACACGATCAGGACCGGAAGGATGGTCATGACCGCAGCGGCCATCATCACCTGATATTCCGAAGAGGATTCCTGCGTCAGATATTTCAGCCCGATCGGCAGGGTCCGGTATTCGGTCTTGGAAGTGATGATCAGCGGCCAGGTGTAGCTTTTCCAGTTGCCCAGGAAGGAGAACAGCGTTGCCGTCGCGATGGCGCCCTTGGTGTTCGGGACCACGACCCGCATCATGACGCCGGTCGGACCGCAGCCGTCAAGCTTTGCGGCATCGATCATGTCCTGCGGAATGGAGGCGAAATAGCTCATCAGCAGGAAGGTCGTGAATGCAGTGGTGATCTGTGGCAGGATGATGCCGGCGTAGGTATCGATCAGCCCCAGGGACGCGCAGAGCAGGTACATGGGGATCATCGTGACGACCATCGGCACGAACATCGAAGAACGCATGAGCGCCGCCACGAGGTTCTGGCCTGGCCATTTCAGGTGGACCAGCGAGTAAGCCGCCAGAACACTGATGATGATCTGCAGCCCGGTCTCTGCCACGGTGGTCACGATGCTGTTCCAGTAGTAGCGCAGGAACGGGATCATCTGGAAGACCTGTCCGTAGTTCTTCCAGTTCCAGACGGACGGGATCCAGCGCGGCGGGTACTGATAGACGTCGGCAGCGGTCTTGAAGGAGGACAGGATCATCCACACGAAGGGGAAGATCATGGCAAGCGACAGGATAAGCAGCAGGACGAAGGTCGCCGTATGCCGGTTGTATCTGTATTTCTTAGTCTTACTCATGGCGCACCTCCTAGTCGATATCCACGGTCTTGTGGGCGCCGACCATGCTCTGGAACTGCGTGAGCACGAAGATCAGGGCGAACAGCATGAGTGCGCAGGCGCAGGCCCGGCCCATGCGGCCGTTCGTGAACGCCAACTCGTAGATGTAAGACACGATCAGCTTCGTGGAGCCGAGAGGACCGCCGTCCGGGGTCATCACGTTGAATTCCGCGAAGACCTTGAAGCTGTTGATGATGCCCATCATGATGACGAAGGAAGTGATCGGCCGCAGCAGCGGGAATTTTACCCGCCAGAACAGCTGCCACTCGCTGGCGCCGTCGAGCTTCGCCGCTTCCGTATAGGAATCCGGAATGTTCTGGAGTCCCGACAGGAAGAGGATGATGTTGTAGCCGACGCCCTTCCAGAGAGAGAACAGCAGGATTGACCAGAGCGCCGTGCTTTCGTGGTACAGCCACTGGCTTTCCGGCAGGCCGAGCCAGCCCAGGATCTGGTTGAAGGGACCGACGGTCGGATCGTAGAACCAGATCCAGATGAGGGACGAAGCGACCATCGGGACCACGACCGGTGCGAAGAAGGACGAACGGAAGAACTTTTTCCCCTTGATGTTCTTGTCGAGAAGCACCGCGAGGAAGAGCGCGATCGACGTATCGAGCGTCAGTTTCATCACGGAATACTTCACCGTGTTCAGCAGGCTCTTCCAGAAGTCCTCTGCACCCAGCAGATATTTGAAGTTCTCGAACTGGATGTACTTCATGGTCCTGGTCTTTAAGTTGAAGTTCGTAAAGCTCAGGTCCACGACGTCAATGACCGGCAGGATGAAGGTGAACACCATGAAGGCAAGGGTCGGCACGATGAACAGAATGCCGACGGCGACCTCATTGGTATGGTATTCCCTGCCGAACAGTTTGATCTTGTGCTTTCTTGCTGGCGCAGATCTCTGCGCCGATGCCTCACTGCTCATGACTGTCTCCTCTTCATGACCCGGATGACATCCGGTTCGTATTGCAGGGTGACGCTGCCTCCCGGCAGCAGATAGGGATTGCCGTCCGTGACGGCACAGATCTCTTTTCGCAGGCCTTCCAGCGTCAGCTTTGCGCCTTCCGCAAGAAGGAGTTGTCCGCCGGTCCGCCAGGAGGCAAAGCCGGCGTCATCCTCTTCCATGCTGACCACGGGATGAGGACTGACGTACGCGGCGGCCTTATAAGGCGAATCCGGCGTATAGCACAGGAGCCCGGTATAGGCTCTGCCGTAAAAGCGGTCCGGAGCGACCGGAGATACGACCAGCTGGGCTGCCGGATACGGCGGCGCTTCCAGCGGCTTCCCGCCAAGGCTCATGCGGGCTTCTCCCGCGAAGATGTTCCTTACGGGAGCTGCCGGAACGAGTTCGCCGCGGCCGGCGAGCGCACAGGCTTCGTACGTCTTCGTTTCCCCTTCGGGCGAGGTACCGAGGAAGGTATTGCCGATCACGGCGTCGTTGAAGGCATAGGCGATGTGCCGCCCTTCCGCGTCCAGCGCCTCGACGGCGCCGAGCCGCACTGCTTTCAGGCTTTCCGGATCCGGCAGGTCGCCCGCCGTGAAACTCACGATGGGGCCGACGTTTGCCGTTCCGGCACCGATCCCAAGGATCGGGACCGTACTGCCCTCGCGGATCAGGCATTCGGCCGCATAGGCCGCCGCGCCGTCGCCGCCCACCGTAACGAGCAGCTTCGGCTTCGCCCTGAGGAGCGCCCTGACCGCCGCATTCAGGCGGGGAACGTAGCCCTCAGCCGCCTCCGGAATGATGCTGCGGGGGAGTTTTTCTCCGCCGAAGCCGGAGACGCCGAACAGTTCGTGGCTGCTCCATGCCTTCGCGATCTTCGTGACGGCTGCGGCCGCTCTGCCGCCGCCCGCGTTCATGTTGGCAAAAACGGCGATTTTCATGGTTCGATCATGATTTTGAAGGCCTCGCCCTTCGCCAGCGTCTCCATGGCCTCCTGCCCCTTCTCGAGCGGGAAGCGGTGGGTGATCAGCGCCTGATAGCGGGCCGGATTCTTTTTGATCATCTCAAAGGCGCGGCGGAAGGCCGGGATGGCGAAGCCGCTGCAGCCCATGATCTGCACGAAACGGTAATGCAGGTCCTTAGCCGGGATCTTCAGTTCGGTATCGGAAGGAAGACCCGCGAAGACATGGACCTTGCCGCCGCTTTTCACCTTGCGGACGGCTTCCTCGATGAGCGCCGGCACGTTGACCGCGACGACGATCTTGTCATATTTATCCTGTGCGTACCAATGATCGGTGGTCTCGCAGGGGATGCCCCACTCTCTCAGCTTGTCCTGCCGCTTCGGATTGATCTCGCCGACACGCACGTCCACGCCCTGCTCCAGCAGCGTCATGGCTGCGAGCGTGCCCATGGGGCCGCCGCCCACGATCAGGACCTTGTCGGAAGGCCGGATCTCCAGCTGATCTAACGCCGTCAGCACGCAGGCAAGCGGTTCGGTCAGCGCGTAGACGTAATCGGGACCTTCGAGTTTGATGACGCCGCGTTCCACGAAGGAAAGCGGGACTTCGATCATCTCGCAGAAGGCGCCGGTCTCCACGTAATCCTTGTTTTCGCAGAGCTGCGGGACGCCGGAACGGCACATTTCGCACTCGCCGCACTCCCCGTAGGGCGCGACGACCACGTAGTCGCCGGGCTTATACCCGCTTTCTTCGGGGGCACGCTCGACCCGGCCGTAAAACTCGTGGCCGAGAATCGTCGGGGGTTTGAAATAAGGGTGGCCCTGCTTCCAGGTCTTCAGATCGGTGCCGCAGACAGTGCAGCCGAGAACCTTCACGAGGAAGGCTCCGTCAGGCGCGTTGATCTCCCGGACCTCCATCTGCTGGTCGCCGATGTACATGAGTGCCTTCATGAAATGTTTGCTCCTTTTCCCGGAAATATCGTTTCTCATGGCTGTGTAGGCCTTCCGGCCGGTTTTCAGCCTCTCAGGATCTTATTCAGACGGGCGATGCGTTCCAGCCGGTCTTCGCTCTGGAAGAGGTTCCGGCCGAAGCACAGGCCCTTCACGCCGGCCTTCACCGCCGCTTCCGCGGTATCGTAAATGTCGCTCCCCTTCGGGCCGCCGGCGAGGATGATCGGGACCGGGCAGTTCTCGACGACAGTCTCGAACTTATCGGTGTAGAAGGCCTTGACGACGTCCGCGCCGAGCTCGGCCGCCACGCGCGCGCCGTTCGCCTGGATGTCAAAGGTCTGCGTCTTTTCGTAGTCGGCCGCAAGGATCTCGACGACCACCGGGATGCTGAGGCGGTGATAGGCATCAATGGCCGTCGCCGCATCCTGGATGGAAGCGTAGTCCGGACCGCCGAGGACCATCATCATGACCACGGCGTCGGCGCCCATTGCAAGGGCGGTCTCCGGGCTCACGTGATTCTTCTGCACGCCGGTGAACTCCGTCGCCATCATGGTCCCGCCGGAGGATGTCCGGAGGATGAGTTTCTTATGCAGCATCTCTTCTTCCGCGAGATGCGCGATGCCGACGTTGGTGAGGAAGGCGTCCAGTTCGCTGTCCATGCAGCTTCTGAGAAGGCCTTTCGTATCGGTCAGGCCTTCCACGAGGCCGACCTGCGGCAGGTCCGTCGCCATGGCAAAAAGCTTGCCGCCGTTGGAAAACAGTTTTTCCGTATTGCGTCTTAATCCGTTCATGGTGTGAGATCTCTCCTGTATCAATATTCTAGGTTCTTATCGGTCTCCTTGGAGAACACGTGGGCAACGCTTCCCTTGAAGCTGAAGCGGACGGGATCGCCGATGCGGAAGCCGCCCTGCATCTCGGTCGTCGGGACGATGATGATGACATCGCGGCCAAGCGCCGAGATGTGCAGATGGACGGAGGAGCCCATCATTTCGGCCACGTCCACGCGGCCTTCCACGCCGCCTTCGACCACGTCGGTGTGCTCCGGACGGACGCCCAGGGTGATGTCCTGAGACTTCACGTTGTTCGCTTTCAGGCGGGCTTCCTTTTCAGGGGAAAGCTCCACGGAGATGCCGCCCAGTTCCACGAAGTACTTGCCGCCGTTTTCCACGAGCTTCGCATCGAAGAAGTTCATGACGGGCATGCCGATGAAGCCGGCAACGAAGAGGTTCGCGGGGTGGTTGAACACGTCCTGA